>CAMVHB010000066.1 GCA_947167155.1 uncultured Lachnospiraceae bacterium
CAGGTTGAACCTTACCGAATGATGACTTCACGAGCGGAATATCGTCTCCTTTTGCGCCAGGATAATGCTGATCTGAGGCTTACTTCTTTTGGTCATGATGTCGGGCTTGTATCTGATGAAAGATATGAGAAAGTCATGAAAAAGAAGAGGGATATAGCTTCCGAGATTGAGAGAGTGGCGGCAGTGACGGTCAATCCCACTGAGAAGAATCAGGATATTTTGAGGAGTCTGGGCAGCGCAGAGATTGTGAACCAGTGCTCGCTTTCAGATCTCATCAGGCGCCCGGAGCTTGATTATGAAAAAGTTTCGCTCTTTGATGAGGGAAGGCCTTCTCTTTCCGATGAAGTGAAGGAGCAGGTCAATATTGATATCAAATATGAAGGCTATATCAAAAGGCAGGAGGTTTCTGTAGAGAGGTTCAAAAAGGCTGAGGGAAGACGGATCCCCCCTGATATTGACTATGAAAAAGTACCCTCTCTTCGAATTGAAGCTCGGCAAAAACTGGCAAAATACCGCCCTGTTAATATCGGACAGGCCTCCCGTATAGGCGGAGTATCTCCTGCAGATATTTCAGTGCTGCTTGTTTATCTGAAATCGGGAAAGTACAAAAAAGATGGAAACGAATGAGCTAAGGAAGATCGTCCCTTCATTGAGTAACGAGCAGCTTTCGTTATTCGAATTATTCATGGAGAGGCTTCTTGAAAAAAACAAGGTAATGAACCTGACTGCTATCACGGAGCCTGACGAGATCATAATCAAGCATTTTTATGACAGTCTGACTGCGGCTTCTGTTCCGGAGATTTTGGATGGACTTCAGAGCGGAGCAAAAGTTTTTGATCTTGGAACGGGGGCAGGTTTTCCTGGGGTGCCGCTGAAGATCGCTTTCCCAGTGATCGACATTACCTTTTGTGATTCCGTGATGAAAAAACTTTCGTTTGTTTCTGATTTTCTTAATGAGGCTTTTGAGGGCGGATTTCATCTGCTCCATTTGCGGGCAGAGGATGCAGGAGCTGATTGTGAGCACAGGGGAAAATATGATATAGTTGTTTCAAGGGCTGTCGCGAATCTTTCAACCCTGCTTGAATACTGTCTTCCGCTTGTGAAGACGGGCGGGTACTTTGTTTCCTACAAGGGCGCTGCTTCAAAAGAGCTTTCAGATGAGATTTCTGCATCTCAAAATGCCTGCAGGGTGCTCGGTGGGATGCTTTATAAAAATGAAAGTCTTGTGCTTCCCTTTGATATGGGTGGGAGAAGCCTTATTATCTTTAAAAAAGAAAAAGAAACGCCGCGTAAATATCCGAGGAAGGCTCCGCTTCCGAAAAAGGATCCGCTTTGAATCTTGGGAGGATGATCCATGCTTTCTGAACTTCTGCATAGTCTCGATGACCAGAACAATGCCGAGCTTGTTTCCAGAGAGGAGGAGCTTGAGCTTCTGACGACCAGGCTGAAGGAGGAAAAGAAATTTCTCACGATGCTCTCGAATCAGGAGGGTGAGACTTCTGTCAGCTTTTCTCCCAGGAGTAATGATTCATTAAAGAAGAGCAGGCTTGTTGAGTCAAAGGAGAAGCTTGATGAGCTTCGTGAACAAAAGGATATCTGTGAACAGGGAATAGCGGTGCTTCGGAACAACCAGCAGAATCTACAGGCTGCAATAGCTGAATATGAGGCGCTTGTGAAAAAGGTTGATTCAATAGAAGAGGTGATTGATGATAATGCGCCCTTTGGGAGGATCGTTCCAAAAGAAGAGGCTGCCGCTGAAGCAGAGAATAAGCCAAAAGAACCAGTGGTCTCTGATTATTCTCTCATCAATGACATCCTCTTCAAGATTGAAACTATGAGCGGATATGTGCTTTCAGATCCGATGCGAGCGAAGGTTGAACTTTCCTCTCTCAAGAGGCTGATCGAGAAGCTTTGAGCCCCTGCATATATTCGTCCATATCGTCTGCGATCTCTTTTGAATATTTCACAGCGCTGACTACGGTCCGGGCGCCGGTCACGACATCGCCTGAGGCGAAAACGCCCTTCATTGTGGTCTCGCCCTTTTCATTTGTCTCGAGATTTCCCTTGGAATTCAGATGAAGTTCCTTGTCGCGGTTTACGAGACGGTCCTGCGGAACCTGTGAAACAGCGATCATTATTGTATTTGCGGGGATGAGGCGGGCTGTGTCATTAAGGATCCCGACAGATCCGTCTTCATTTTCCTTTGTATCACAGATAACAGGTCCCTCGTCCTTGATCTCGATCGCTGTCTTGTTGTATTCAAAAGTGACTCCGTCAAGCTTTGCATATTCGAATTCATTGGGCGAAGCATTTACTTTGCTTCCCCTGACATATACCGTGACTTCCCTTGAGCCGTGCCTGATCGCGGTCCGGGCCACATCCATCGCGGCATTTCCGGCACCTATGATAGCCACCTTTTCTCCAAGATCATAAACATCAGGGTTGTTCAGATAATTTATAGCATAATGCACATTTCCAAATGTCTCGCCTGGGATCAGAAGCCTGCGGGGGCGCCATGCCCCGGTGCCTACAAATACTGACTTGTAGCCGTCCTTCAAGAGGTCCTCGATGCTGACCGAGCCGCCGATCGAGAAATTCGGCCTGAAAAGGATCCCAAGTTCTTTCATTTTGTCATAATATCTGTCTATCACACTTCTCGGAAGCCTGAAATCCGGAATTCCGTAGCGAAGGATCCCGCCGATCCGGTCGTGGGTCTCAAAGACCGTGATGGAATAGCCTCGAAGCGCAAGGCGCAGCGCTATCGTAATGCCTGCAGGTCCCGAGCCTATGACAGCTACCTTCATCCCGTTTGACTCCTGCTTTTCAAGCTTCAGCCTCTCGAAGCATGAATCCGAGATATAATTTTCAATAGCGGAAATATGAACAGGTGACTCCTTGATCCCTCTGATACAATGGCCTTCGCACTGTTTTTCGTGGTCGCAGACCAGGGAGCAGACCATCGAAAGCGGGTTGTTTGAGAAGAGCATGACTGCCGCGTCCATTATCTTGTCTTCACGGAAAAGCCTGATCATTTCAGGGATGTTCGTATTGATGGGACAGCCTTCCTCCCTGCAGCGGGGCTTCTTGCACTGGAGACAACGGTTGGCTTCTTCTTTGATATGTATCGACATGATTGGACCTCCCTTTGAAACTATGAACAGAAGCGGATGATCATAGGGTAGGATAGCATATTTGGGGGATATTTTCAAAAAATGGTTGATAGAATGCCATCTTAATCTAACAAAGCATATACTTCAACAGTAGTATGCTCATTGGTAAGTAATTAAATCGGGGGACGCATGGCATCGTTTTATAAGAGAAGCGCGGAAGCCATTGTAAATAGTGGCTTCCGCGCTTTGCTGACTTTGTTTTATGTTATATGATCACTCCGCATCCCTGCTCATAATGGCTTTCATAGCCATCGGTCCAGATATTGTTTCCATAGGTCCAGAACTGTACATCTCTGTCGCCGGATACCTTTGCGTCCACATTGATCCCTTTATAGTGTGAGTGATACCACGCGACTCCGCCGAGGGCGCTGAAGGCTCTTGATACATTGTATTGATCGGCCCATGCTCTGCTTGCGATGAGATTCGCGTTCTTTGGAACATCCGACATATCATAGCCGTATGAGGTGAGGAACTCACGGATCGTCATGCCCTTTGCCTTGGCATAGGCAGCAAGATCATTTGCCATTTCGCCGCTCATCCCCTTGTAACGGTCTATCCATTCCCTGTTCAGGCTGTTTGCAGCCCTGTCTGCAGCTCCGTCAACGACCGGTATGCGCATATTTTCATGCCGGAAGATATGATTGCTGTTCAGAATGTAATTCCCTTTTCCTTTGTCGATAACAACCAGACGGTTGAAGTCCTCGGGGAAGGTATTATGATATTTTGTGAGGAGGGTGTTTGAACTATCCAGACTGTCGCCTTTGACATTTCCGAAAATCTGCTCGGTAAGGAAATTCATCTCGCGGATAATGGTAGCATTGTCATTGCAGATATTGTTGTGATCCATGGGATCCACACCGGTCATGTCGGAAAGGTTGTTGTACTCAAGCTGGGCCATCAGACTCTCCATAAGTACAGTGTATGCGCTCGTCACATTTCGCATGATCCTGTCGATCACCTGCTTTGCCTGATCATAGGCTTCTGCGCTAAGCATTGACTTTGAGACATAGTAATCATAGATAAGATCGAACATGTTCTTCTTTGTTAAAGCATCGGATTCATTCATCTTGGATACGACGCTGGTAAAAGTCATGAAGGGGTGGTTGTTCATGCTCCAGGTGCTGCTGTTTCCCGCCAGCGAGCCGATCTTTGCAAGCGCCTGGGCAGTCGTATAAGCTCCTGATCTATAACCGGTAATATGCTTAGTCATACTCTTTATCGAGGAATTCATCGGTGTCAACATGGTATAGTCGAAAAGACCGGTGTTTCCTATTACCTTCATGTCCTGCGAAATGCTCTTTTCAAAGTCATTGATCTTCGCATAAAGATTGTTGATATTGTCATTGATATCTTCGAGAGACATTTCCTTCTCAGCGCCAGTTACTTCGCCGAAAATATAGCGGAGCATCGGAGAGATCGCTTTACCGCCGGGGACATATTCCTCGAAAGCGATAAATGCGGTATCGATCCCCACACCCGCAAGCTTTGAAAGCTCCGAGTCCGTCTGCTCCTCTGTAATAGATGCGGCTTTTGCAACATGTGCCTGCGACATTATTCCTGCAGGGAATGCGATTGAGAGCGCGAGTGCTCCTGCGAGGATCCTTGCCTTCCATTTATCTTTTGTTTTTTCATTAATCTTTGTCATTGTATTTACCTCTTTCTTTTTTTTTGAACTGTTTTCTATTTTGTATACTTCATTTTGTAAGCCGGAGTACAAGCGTAGCAATACCGCCGACGATCAAAGATCCGCCCATTGTTATAGCTCCAAGTGTGATCATAGTTGTTTTCTCCTCATAGGTACTGCCCCCTTCTGTTTATTTATGGTGTTGTTCTCTGTTTCTGAAACGTATGATACACACCCCTCCCTTGCAAAATCCTTGCAAGGTTCTGTATTTTTTTTACAAAAGTGAAATAAAGATCTGCGCGTTGTTTTAGATTGCAGAAAAAAAGCCCGGAAACCGTTGTATTTTGGTTTCCAGGTTTTTTTACCGCGTGTTGTAATGAGCCCAGGGGACGGAGTCAAGGGACCATTTTAATCTGTTTCAGAATCCAATCTCAGCTGTTCCTTTTTCCGCAGATTGCGCTGTGATCCTGACAGCCTTGACTGTAGGGTCGCCGAGAGAGCGGAACATCGCATCTTTGAATATCTGTGACAGTATGTTTTTTATGGCACGGGCGCCGGAGCCGTCTTTTATGGCTTTTTGGGCTATCACGTTGTAAGCGCCATCTTCTATGATAAGTTTTTTTCCATCCTCCCGGAACATTTCCTCGTATTCCTTGAGGACAGATTCCTTTGATTCCTTCATTATCTTTACAAGAAGGTCAGTAGACATCGGCTCCATCCTGACGATGTCTGTGATCCTTCCGACAAGCTCATGAGTGAAACCGTATTCTATCAGCGCTTCGCGAAGCTCGGAATTCACAATGCTGTAGTCGGAATTGAAGGGACTGAAGAGAACATTGTTTTTTCTGTGGAGTCCCATGAAGGCGCCGGCAAAGACAAAGGTAATGTTTCTCGTATCAAGGACGGGCTTTGCTCTTGTGATCGCAGGTATGCCGTGATTGTTCAGGTCAATCTCTGCGCCTTCTGTCATTTTCAGAAGCTCTGCCTGGACCATTTCATCGGAGCGCTCCAGAAAGCGCTTTCCGGCTATCTTGTCGAATTCGTCAATGAAGACCATACCGTTTTCCGCGGCTTTCAGGTAATCAAGATCGCCACGGGGGCGGCTTTTCGTACGGGCGTCAATTATCAGCCGCTCCAGGACTTCGTCTGTGTCTTCACCGTTGTAGCCCGCGCCTGTGAGTCGGGTCGCGTCGGAAACCGCCATCGGGATATCAAAAAGCCTGCTCATTACATGAATGAGGTAGGATTTTCCGGTGCCGGAATCTCCTATCAGAAGGACATTCTGTTTCGGGATATGCGCGCCCTCACGGCGTTTCAAAAGAGAAGCGCAGATCAGGGACAGGGTCTTCTTTGCTTCCTCCTGTCCTTCAATATATTGGTCAAATTTTTGCTTGATCTCTATGGGTGTCATTTATAGGGAGTCTCCTAAATTACTTATTTGGCGGTAGGATAGCATAATTATTATTATTTTTCTATATGATGCTGATGGCTATTATGGCACCTTTAGAAAAGTTTCCTGTCTGCCGATAACCTATTTGGATGAAAAGCCAAATTGTGATGGTCGTTTTGTTTGAAGAAAGGAGTCTTCTATGTCTGTCAATGGGATCAATTCAGGAAACCTCTCTGTCAATGTTTCCGGTACAGCTTTCAAGGATAGACTGTCCGGTTCGAATGAAAATAATGAAAAGAACTCTATTTTTCCTCAGCTTGACCGCAGGACGGATGCTGCACGGAACAAGGCGACAAAGCTTATCAAGGATGCCTTCGGAAAGCAGGAAGAGATCGGGAAGGCTCTCGATGACGCAGATAAAGCGCTTTCCCGGATGACAAGCCAGCAGAATATGCTGAAAGGTACTATTGAAGAGGATTATAAGCGATTCGAAGATCTTGCGAAGCAGTACGAGGATATTGAAAAGGGCGATAATGAAAAATCTGATCTCGGACTTTTGATAAGGGCATACAGGGATCCTTCTGTTGCTGAGGATAATTATGACGGCCCGGGAGCTTTTTCTGAAGAAGAGAAGGAGAGATATAAGAAGATCGATCTTAATGATCTGACTGATTACCAGAAGGATATGTACTTTGCGGCGCAAAAGACAATTGATGATACGAAAACCTACAATTCTGTCTCGAGTGGGATTGTCGGTCTTGCCTCTTCGCTGTCGCAGGCCAGGATCGATCTTTTGAAAGACGATTCGATGGTAAAGGTTCAGAAGGCCGCCGATACTATAAACGGGCAGGCGGTCGATCAGAATATGCTCGCGCTCATTGGAGAAGGGATCGAAAAACTTGAAGAGGACCGGAAGGAACAGGAGGAGCAGGAAGAGCGTGCGAAGGCAGCTGAAGAGAAGAAGGAAGCTCTGGAAAAGCAGAAGGAAAAATCCGATACCGATATTTCCGATACCGTGAAGAAGGTGGATGACGCAAAGAAGGAGCTTGATGATACACAAAAGGAGCTCGACAAGATCGTAAAGGATATGGGCGCCTTTTCCGACAGGCTCGAGGAGCTTTACGGGCTGGTGGTTGACGGGTTTGCGTGATGGGATGATTTGACTTGACCGGAACAATTATGAAGAGAGACAGGGCATATTCCCTGTCTCTCTCTTAATTCCATGCTACTTCTAACTTTTTCTTTTTCTTTACACAATCCTCCAGATACATATTGATAAGTGTT
>CAMVHB010000067.1 GCA_947167155.1 uncultured Lachnospiraceae bacterium
ATATTATTGTGAAATGTTATTTAATATTCAGCTTGTCTTTTCTTAAATCAACAGGTTTAAATTTTAGGATTTTTATTGTGGTTTTAGGAATAATACGGATATTTTTGTTTAATCAGGTATTTTAACCGGAATAGATGTTTTCTGTATTCCATATAAATGAGTTTCCACTTATACATCCGATCAGATACCCGTTCTGCCCTGTCCCGGATGATCTCCCGATGTGCTCTGTTCAAAGTATAAAGTCCGACCTGACGATCATGTTAAAGCCGGAAGATGGCTGGCCAAAGGACCGCCGACCGATCCGGGGATGGCGGATCCGGCAGTTCCGGTGAGGATTGAAGCAGTGCCGGGTCATGCCGGCGTGTGATCAGGCGACCGGAAAAGCCGCTGGCGACCGGGTGAGCCGGATTTTCCGTGCCGGTAAGCAGGCGGGAGGGGCGCTCCGGTGCAATATATTGTATGTTATATGTTATCTGTTATACGTTTCTTGCTTCGGTCTTCGTTGTCTCAGGGGTGTGCAGCAGAAGATTGGCGCCTCTGGAGATAACATATAACATTTAATATTATTAATAATGTTAGAATAAAAAAAATTAAAGTTCAAATATAAAATATAGATATAATATAAAAACAAAAATAAGAGAATAAAAGCAGGTAACGAAATTATAACATAAGAATAAAAAAATAAAAGTTAAAATAAATAAATAAAGGTAAAAGGTAAAAGATAAAAGGTAAAAGAATATAATTTAAACATAAAAAAATGAATAAAAAGCAAAATGAGAGAACATTGAAATAAAATATAAAATAAAAAGAAGTAATTAAATGAAGAAATATAGATAAGTAATGAAGGCATAAAATAAAGAAATGAAATATAAATATAAGAGAAAGAAATAAAATAAATGACAAGGGCATAAGATAAAAATAAAAAGAAAAATAAAAAAATAAGATCAAAAGATAAAAATAAAAGAGGAAAAATGATAATAATGATAAAAAAATTTTATATAAAAACACAAAATATAGATGAAAACCATAAGACATCTACTATTCCACAAAAATAAAAATTGAAACACAAAAACATAGGTGATATAACGGATAATACATCACAAAAACAAAACACAAAACCATATCCAAATAATAGAACCGGAGGTTCATTATGAAAACCTATGTAGTCGCAAACCAGAAGGGCGGCATCTCAAAAACCACCACCTCCATAGCCCTTGCCGATATCCTGAAAAGACGCGGAAATACTGTTCTTTTCATCGACGCGGACCAGCAGGGGAACGCGACAGATACCTTCAAGGGCGAGATCGAGGGAATGCCGACCCTTTATGACGTGCTTCTCGGCGACCATATCAAGGCTTCTGAAGCAATCCAAAAGACAATAAACGGCGATATCATAGCTTCAGACCCGCTGCTTCGGGAGGCGGATTCAAAGCTTTCCTCCGACCCCGAGGGCGAATACAGGATGTCAATGGCTCTGGAAGGCCTTGAAGGCTATGATTACGTGGTTTTAGACACGGCTCCGGCACTTAACTGGATACTTCGAAACTGCCTTGTAGCGGCGGATGAAGTGATAATCCCGGTCACGGCTGACAGATACGGGCTTCAGGGACTTGCAAGCCTCGCCGAGACGATCGGAGTCATCAGAAAAAGGCAGAACAAGGGGCTTTCAGTAGCCGGCCTGCTCCTTACGAAATACAACGGAAGAACGAACCTGAGCCGTGAGATAAAGGACAATCTTGAGGAGATAGCTTCATCAATGGACACGAAGCTCTTTGATACGACGATCCGCGAGAGCGTGAAGGTCCGTGAGGCCCAGGCGATGCGGAAGCTGCTCTTTGATTACGCGAAAAACTGCTCCTCAGCCCTTGATTACGAGGACTTTGTGGATGAACTTACGGAAGGAGAAGATTGATGGCACTTCACAGATCAAGCAAATTCAACGCAGCTGATGGCCTGTTTGAAACTGAAAAACCTGCCGCTCCTGAGACGGAAAAGGAGAAAAAAGCCGAAAAAAAAGTGGAGCTTCAGGAAAGTAATAAAGTTGAGGAGAACATCAATAAGTTGACTGAGGATGCAACTAAAGCAGCAACTGAAATGCCCCTCAAAACAAAGGAACTTGCGCCGGATTACATGGTGAGCATATCAGCATCAAAAAAGAGCGGGTTGATTGACGAATCACCGAACCTCGCACCCGCCCCCACTCCCGTTGCTGATGTTTTTAAAGAGGCAATGGAACCTGCCAAAGGCGAAGCAGAGAAAGCCGAACCTGTGAAAAGATCCAAAAAGAAGCTCTCAGCAACAGCCATAATGCCAAGAAAGGTTCCGAAAAAAGCTTCTGAATCGGTAATAAACAGGACCTACACTATCGATCAGGGCACCTATGACCTCATGTCCGCCCTTGTGCGCTTTATGAGGGACAGCAAGGTAAAGGATGAAGAGACAGGCTACCTCATCAACGAGTCAGCCTTCATCAGAAGGGCGATAAGGACAGAGATGGACAGGGTCTTTGACTCAAATGACGAGGATTTTTCAGACTCCGTAAGGCAATACCTTGACAAGCCCCTGAAGAGCAGCCCCTCAAAGATCACATATTGATCATCCAAAAAGCCTGCAATCTGCCACTTCCTTGACAAAAAAGATAATGATAAAATATCAGACATCGGGGATCATCCCGGTGTCTTTTTTTACGAGGAAGAATTATGTCAGAGCCCTATGTACTGCCCGCTCGCGCGGGAAAAAAAATCAAAATAGCGAGGGAAACCTGCCAGCCTGTTTTCATCTACGGTACCACAGGCTCGGGCAAGACCTCCCTGATCGAAAACGCAAAGGAAACAGGAAACTGCCTTCTTGTTTCAGGTGCTGATGAATCAGCGGCAATAGAAGTTGAAAAAAAGATCAATTCACTGGAAAAACGTCTGAAGGTGATCGCTATAGATGACCTTCCCTCTGTCACCGGTGAGGTCTTCCGGGAGCTGATCAAAAAGGCTGCCCTCAATGAAAATGTATGGCTGATATTATCAAGCCGCGGGCGGCTTCCGGAGTGGCTGAAGCCTGTGGACTTTCGCAGGAAATTCATGGTCATAAACGAGGACGATCTCAAGCTTCGTCTTCCCGAGATCCAATCTCTTTTTCTGAGACTCTCTCTCGCCTTTGAAAAAGATGATATCGAAAGGCTGCTCTCCTTAAGCGAGGGCAATGCCTATACGATATACTCTGTCGCAGCGCACATTAAGGAAGGTGTGTCTTTCAAAAAGGCTACAGTTCTTGAGAACCGCACCCTCACTGACCGCACGAAGGAGTACATCATCCCCGCCCTGCCAAAGGAAACAAGAGAGTTCCTTACGGCACTATCAGTCGCGGATTCCTTCACTGCCGAAATGGCAGCTGTGGTATTCGGGGTCTCTGACGCAAAGCCTTATATCCGCGCAACAGAGGAGTGTTCAAGCTTCCTTTTGAGGGAAGAGACAGCCTACAGGATCAAACCCTTTGCTCTTTCCGCCATCCGCGAATATGTAAAGGAAAATGTCAGCGAAAACGCGATGTGGAAGTACTATGAGCGGGCAGGCAAGTGGTACGAGGATCACGGGCTTGACCACCTTGCCATGACGCTCTACGAAAAGACCGGCTCAAGAAAGCGGATAAACGCCCTTCTTCTGAAGAATTCAAGAAAGGACCCGGGAACAGGTTATTTCTATGAGATGCGCCGTTTCTACCTCTCATTGTCTGAGGAGGAAGCAATGTCGAGTCCCGACCTCATGGCTGCTCTGTCCATATTACACTCAATACTCCTTGATACCGCTTCCTCCGAAAAGTGGTATGAAAAGCTCAAAGCTTCGGCAGAAAATGCAGATCTTTCCAAAAAACAACAGGTTGAACTTCTCGTCAACTCACTTGATATAAAGCTTCCCCACAGGAAAACGGCGGATGTGATCCCGGCTTTAGATCGTCTTTCCACTTTCCTTGATGAACATCCCGATCAAACAATAGATTTTTCCGTTACAAACTTCCTCCCCTCGGTTCTGGACGGCAAAAAGGACCTGTCGGAATGGGCAAAAAACCCGAAAGAGGATATGCAAAAGTATCTTGGGCTTTTGTCGGCTTTTCAGGAGCCTCTTCAAAAGGGGCTTTTCCCGCTCTTCCTTTCCGAATGCGCTTATCAAAAGGCAGAAAGCCCTTCCGAGGTATTGAAGCTGCTTTCTGAAGCACGTTTTGAGGCAGATCACGGCGGCTCCTCCGAGACGCTCTTTGCCGCAGCAGCTTTGAACGCGAGACTGTTTTTGTCCTCAGGCGAGATAGATTCAGCCGAGAACGTGATCAGATCCTTTTCCGAAAAGCTTGATGGTTTCGGGAATGACGAAATAAAGCTCAGACCCAATGTAGAAGCCGTAAAGGCGCGTCTTTCCATGTACCGCGGCGATATGGAGACCGTTTCGGAATGGCTTCATTATGCTCCGAATGAGGAAGAATTCTTCATGGACCAGCGTTTCCTTTACCTTACAAAGGTCAGGGCATATATAGCGAATGAAAAGTACATCTCCGCCCTCTCCCTCATAGAAAAGCTCTCCTATTACGCGAAGATCTGCGACAGGACCATCCTCAATGCAGAGCTCCTGACCCTCTCCGCTGTCATCAAACAAAGGACGAATGAGCCTTACAGGGACGACCTCCTTCGCGCCCTTGAGATGATTTCGTCTCTTCACTTTGTAAGGATAATGTCAGAAGAAGGTCCCGCGATCATCCCTCTTCTCACTGAGTCCTTGAAGGATATTGAAAAAAATAATAAAATTGATAAGGACTTCTTCGAAAAGCTCTATTCGCAGGTGAAGAAAACGGCAAATTATTATCCTCTTTATCTCAAGGCCGCGGTTGCAGACGTTCCGTCGCTTCCCGAGCGCGCCATCACGATACTTCGGATGCAGAGCGAGGGAAATACCATGAAAGAGATCGCTGAAAAGCTTTCAATGAAGGAGCCGACAGTCAAATATTACATCAAGAACACCTA
This sequence comes from uncultured Lachnospiraceae bacterium, assembly GCA_947167155.1. Classification (GTDB taxonomy): domain Bacteria; phylum Bacillota; class Clostridia; order Lachnospirales; family Lachnospiraceae; genus RUG306. The sequence goes on from CAMVHB010000067.1 coordinate 5,003, forward strand.
TCTCAAGCTTTCCGCCTCTTCAAAGACGGACGCTGTAATGAAGGCAAAGGCTATGGGTCTTTTATGAGGAGAAATGTTAGATAACATTTATTATTTTCTATGAATGCGAACATACTGACTGATGCCAATATCGAGGAATACCTGCCGCTGATCCCGCCGGATCTTCCGAATATGGAGCTTCGGGCCCTCCATTTCATAGGAGTCTCTGTTTTGGAGCAGCCTGCCGGCGTCCTCATCTTCAAGGAATCAAAGAAAAGCGGGGAAGGCGACCTTCTGTACCTTTATGTAAGGCCGGAGTTTCGGGGAATAGGCGCGGGAAATGAACTTTTTTCCCTGCTCAAGGAAACCATGAAGACAAGCGGCACAACTACGCTTTTTATAAATTACTCAACGGAGAAAGACAATGACACAGCCCTCCTCACCAGCTTTCTCATAAAGGAAGGCTGTGACCTTGAGTCTCTTGAGCTCAAAAAGGGTTATGTCTATCTTTCCGAAGCCATACAGAGCCTTTCCGACCACGGACTCATCAAAAGCGAGGGGAAAAACCTGCAGCTCCTTCGAAAGCTTCCGGATCGAAGGAAAAACCAGATCCGGCTCTGGATAGAGGACCATCTTTCCATAGACGCCCGGCCCTATTTCACCGATGAATCCCTCTCCCTTGCCGCTCTTGAGAATGACACGATAAACGGTATCATCCTCGTTCTGAATGTGAAGGATCAGCTTCGGATGGATTATCTTTATACGGAGAAAAAAAGCCCGGTCTCCCTTGTTACCTGTTTGATAGCCTCCGCCGCAAGGGAGGCGGAGAGGCGGTTCGATATGGACGATCCGCTCATAGAGGCTATCCTACAGAACGAGCAGACGAGAAAGGTCTGGACCATGCTCTTTGGCGAGCCTTCGTTCAATGAATCTTACATTTCCGGAGAGTTTTCACCCGGAAAGCTGCTGCTTTTGGAAAATTAATATTCACAATACTGACCTTTTAGATAGTTACAAAGAGATATTATATTTCTATTATGGTAAACGGTTCACACCGTAGAACGTTGAAAGGATATTATTTTAAAGCATGAGCGACTATATGCCACAGGAGATGCTCAAAAAGAAGCAGCTCGAGATCAATCTTACAAAGGACAATGTAAAGGAAGAAAAGAAAGAGCTTTCCTACCTGAGCGCCATGAAATACGACGAGATGAAAGCCCGGTCGGCGCGCTTTGGGACTGTCTTTGACAAGTCGCGCGACTACTCAAGCCCCGCTGTCACTGAAGCGCCGGTCTTCAAGGCAAAGAATGAATTCAAGCTTAAGCGCAGTGAAAATATCGAAAAGGGAAAGCAGCTGACTCCGGACGCTACAGCTTTTACGCTTGAGATCCACGACCAGATCCAGTCAGTGGATGACCTGCTGAAAAAAGACTATCTCGCGGTAAACGGCGTGACACTGCTCGGTCTTGTCGGGCACCTTAAGTCTGTGCATTTCAGCCCGAATATGCTCCTTCCTTCAATGATAAGGGCTAATTTCATAAATTATTACACTCTCGCGCGGGAATGGGAAAGCTACAGCTCTTTGGAAAAGACTGACGGCGAGGCGCTTCCAAAAGCACTTGAAGAGCTGTACCGGATCTTCTACCGGCGGATGAGCCTCTACTGCAGGGAAAACCGCATCAACCTTGACGGCACTTTGATGAAAGAAGGCGAGACGATTGGGGAAGCTGAAAATATCACACAGTATGAGGCCGAGATCTTTTCCGATCTTTCAAAGGAATATGACAAACTAAAGTCAAAAAAGGATGTTGAAGATCCTGAGGAAGAGCCCATTCATTTTGAAAAGGATGAGCTTCAAAAGGCGGAAAAACAGCCCACAAAAGAGGATAAGCCACGTGAGGATCCTTATGTCTTCATCATGGGACTGAGGGAGATGAAGCCGAAGGAAAGGGCGCTTTTGTCCCCTTCCATGAAGCAGCTTGACAAAGAGCTGAAGGATCAGATCAAGCAGTCAAAGGATCCCAAGGAAAAGGCCATACTTCAAAAGAGCGAGCAGCTTCTTTCGAGCTGGATAACATATACCGAGCTTCAGATCGCGCTTTCAAAAGATCCTGAAAACAAGCCGCTCTGGAAAAGACAGAATGATTATCTCAATGATCTTCGGCTTCTTGAAAACAGGTTCCTTGC
>CAMVHB010000068.1 GCA_947167155.1 uncultured Lachnospiraceae bacterium
GCTTTCTTTTCTGCCTTCTTTTCCGGCTTTTTTTCTTCCTTCTTTTCCTCTGTCTTCTGCTGCGTTTTTACAATCTTCTCTTCCTTCTTATCTGCCTTCTCCAAAAGATCCTGCTTGGGAAGATTTTTTTCAACGTTTGCCCTGTGTTCTCTTCGCTTTGGAAGATAAATAGTATCCTGCACGAAGCCAAGCTTTGAGAGGGCATTATCCTTTTGAACGGGCTTTTCTATTTCAACACCCAGGTTGTGGAACATGCGCTCGGTATCGGCCGCTTTGATATCATCAATATTTTCAAGAGAAGGGTCGAGCCTGCCTTCCTGATCATAGAGTGCGGCACCTTCTTCTCCTGCCTTGAACTCGTTCTTTATGCCTTCTATGCTTTCTTCATCGAGATGTGTGAGGGCAACAAGCTCCACTGCGCCGTTTACGCACTTTTTCAAAAGATCGGCTGTGGTCATCTCAAAGGTGGCATCAAGCTTTGCTCTTTTTTGTTTGTGATCCTCTACATCAGGCTTTTTCTTCTTTTCCGCGGGATCTGCTCTCTTTTCAGCAAGAGAATCGTGGTAGAGGATGACCCCGTTCTTCACCCCGGTGACCGTGATGTAGTGGCCGGGATAATACATGCTGATGGGGCCGCCTGAAAGGATGAGCAGCTCAGAGATCTTTTTTTGCATTCCCTTTTCAATGGCGCTCACAGCTTCGGGATCGGCGAGAATGGGATCGTCTTTTGAGATATTGAACTGGGTGCGCCTTACAGCAGTGTCTGACATATTCTTCAAATACACATCCGCCATGGTGAAAAGATTTCCCATGGCCTCTCTTCCGCCTGTCATAGCCTTTGCGGACTCTATATCGCTCTTTACCCTGTTGAGATTCTTTTCATCCTGCATCGCGAAATTTTTTGCCGCCGGATTCAAGATGAGATTTTTTTTGCTGAGAAAATGCTTCTGCGTCATCACAAAGCCCGGATCCACGACGTCTTTATGCTTTGCGATGTAATTGTTGGCATTCATGGTTCCTGAACAAGCCCAGCAGGAAACCTCAAGATCCTGCCTTTCATCCTTCAGATCCTTTTCTTTATATTCTACCTCCTGAATAGCCTCACCGTTTCCATCCTGTTCGTTCAAAAGAGACTGCCTTCTTTCAACGAAGCTTGCAGCCTGCTTCATAGCCTCTATCAGGGCGCAGAGCTTTGCATTCAAAGCAGGCGGAAACTCTTTCCTTTCGGCTTCAAGCTCCTCCTTGAAAAGAGTGCGTTCCCTGTCAAGTTCAGCCGCATCCTTCCCTGCCAGAACATCCTCCCTGAACTTCGATAGAAAATCGAAAATGCGCTCATCATTTATCTGAAGGGGACCGACAGGCATGTTTGCTCTGATCTCCTCCTCTTTTGGATGATAAGCCTCTATTCCTTCTTTTTTCTTTGCCTCAGTCACAAGCCTTCTTGCAACAGTACGAAGCTCGGTATCAAGCGCCTTTTTGTATACTGACTTAAAGACCTTTGAAAAAAGCTTGTCGCCTCCCTCAAAATTGGTCAAAAGATCATCAATAGGATCCGCCTTTTCTTTTATCTCATTTATTTTTTCTTTTTTTTTACTCTTATCCTCTTTTTCTTTTTTATCAAATGCTTTGAGAATGCTTTCGTCTACAATGTTCTTTGTGTCGATCCCGTTTAATTCGCAAAGCTCCCGGAAATATTTTTTGGTGAGGGCGAAGGTCTTTGGATCGCCCATCTTTATATCATCCTTTGCGCTTTTCGAAAGCTCCTTTCCGGCAAGTACCGCGCTCTTGAAGAGGAGGTCCACCATAAGCCCCGTGAAGGAAAAGACCGGGCTCAACTGATAAGGCGCTGCCAAAAAAGCATCCAGCGAATGCTTGTTTTGGACAAGGTCTGTTCTGTCATTATCCTCGATCTTTTTGTTCAGGGTGATCGCTATGGAAGGCTCGGGGGCAAGATTTATCCCCGGAGAATAATTCTTTCCTACAACTACGCCCTCCATGCCTTTTGAAAATTCCACCTTCTCAGCCTCACAGTTTTTCTTGTATTGATAAAGAAAATCACTGACCTGATCTGCGGTTAAGTTTTTTCCAAAATAGATGACGATATCATCAGCCCTGGACTTGCGGGCTGTAGTTGAGATCTTGAAATAGAACTCCTTTTGGATGCCCATATTTATCGCGGTATCGACCAAAGCCTTTACAGACCTGCCTTTGGAGGATGGTTTGACACTGATATAGGTCCGGGTCAAAATCTCATCACTGGAATTTTCGCCATATATGTGAAGAAAGTCTGATATCCCGGCTGTAAGCTGATCCAGTACAGCGCCTTTACTTGCTTTGACAAGCTTGTCCTTCCCCTTGCTGTCATGGCGCTCTTTGGCCTTTTCATCCTTTTCTCCGACGAAATGGACCTTTTGAAATGCCAGATTTTTCTCCTCATAGGCGGGATCTTTCTTCCGTTTCTCCTCGATCTCCTCTGCCTTCTTTTTCTCCTCAACGGGATCCTTCTGATCCTGAAAATGAGCCTCAAGCCCTTCGGTTGAATTGATAAATCTTTCTATCGCATCAGATATCTCATCAAGATAAGCTTCATGATCGGCGCGTCTTTCCTCCTTTGACCTTTGATCATCCTGTTCCTGAGCCCTCTCATAAACAGAGATGCAAAGTCTGTGATCGGACATGAGATAGCGGTCGAGCCAGAGTATCACTGACTCTTTGCTGTATCGTCCCTCGTCGAAGGCCGCCTTCACTTTTTTGGCGTGAGCTATGGCTTCCTCTTTTTTTCTTTGTTCTACTACCCGCTCCTCTTTATCCTCTGAACTGATCTCGGCGTTTTCAAGCGTTCTTATCAACAGACCGATCTTTTTTGAAAGCTGCTTCCTGTCCAGATCTTTCAGAAGCTTCAGGTCATCATATATCCATTCCTTAATCTGTACTTCCCTGGTATCCTTGATTTTTTTCTGTGATAATTTTCCGTTTTTTTCCTTCTTCCACTTGATTGAATTGAAGGCATTGTTCACATTTTCAATACCGTTTTTCAGAATGATATTTTCAGCGATCGTGTCAGTGAAGAAATCATTATTCTCTGCCTTCCCAATGGAAAAAAGGCCGGCGCCATAGGATTTCCACCTTGTGATCGCTTTTGCAAAAGACTTCAGGGATTCATCCGCATTGACCTTTCCTTTTGCTATCCGGTTCAGGCGGTCGATGGAAGATAATGTCAGATCCCCGGAGCGGATCGAGACATAGAAGGGCGATGATATTATCGTTATCCTGTCTTCATAGGCCTCCCTGATGTCTGAAAGCTGAGAAAGCTTTATCGAAAGTTCCCTCATCATCTCAGGATCAAAGCCTTCTATTTTGTCTCCGTTTGAAAGAGCTTTGGAAAGACGATCCGCCGCATCAAGAACAGCCATATTCCTGTTGAAGGATTTGAGGAAGGCTTTGTCAGAATCAAAATCAAAGGTCTCAAGCGGCATCGAAAGAAGCTCTTTTGAAAGCGCCTGCAGCTTTTCATCAGTCAGATTCTTTTCCTTCTTCTCCCTCTCATTCATAAAGGCGGAAAGATTCGTTGACGCAAGGATCGAAAGATCTCTCCTCGACTCAAATTCCGCTTTTCTTTCAAGCTTTTGCCTGCTTGTAAGATTCTTCTTTGCGCCTGTTACAAGCTTGTAGTTGGCGTTGATATTTTTTCTTGCCTTCCGCTTGTTTTTGTCCTTTGAGATCCATTTTTGGCTCTTGTAATCATGGTTCAGGATCCTTTGGAATTTTTCTTTTATGGAATCCTCAAACCCGGCCCGAGCTTTCTGTCCGCTTTGAAGAACGGCTCCATTCGGGACTCCGGGATTTTTTGGTATATTTAATGTCTTTTCGCTCTTTTCATTTATGCCGGTATTTATGGTGCTTGTTTTCTTTTCCTGAAACTTTTCAAAATCCCCCATCTTTATTCTCCTCTATAAAGCATAGTTTTATATCTGACTTACACCGTTCGGATGCCGATCCCGTAACTCGCCTGCTTCGCAGTCTCGAACGGTATCTGGCTCCCTCTATATTGTCTTCACGCCATGGAGCAGAACTCCGGCAGATTTCAATTTGCTCTCATCATCAAGAAGCTTCACAGTAAGGGCGACCTTGTTCTCCTCGGTCTTTAAGAACATGACGCCGGTTTCCTTTGAAAGGTTTTCCGACACATAATGACCGAGTGCTATAAGGAGCTTCGCCGGGCACATTGGATCGTCCAAAAACGCGGCAAGCTCCATGATAGTGATAAGGTCCCTGTCCTCATCATAGCCGCAAAGTACCGCACCCGTTATCTCTCCATCCTTCTCGCACAAATAGCTCAGATCATTTTTACAAAAGGGCAAAAAGTCGCTTCCGCCATGCTTATCCAAAAGCTCTGTGAGGCTGCTCTTTTGCTTATCGGAAAGACTCGAAAGAGAAGTGCAGCTATAGGCATCAAGCGCCTTTGGATACTTCAGATTTTTTACATAATCCGAATGCAAAAGATCGCTTGAGATAAATTCCAAAAGCTCACCCTCTTCGCTGATCAGGAAGCCGTTCGAAAAAAGAAACTCCTCCTGAATATCCTCATCTCCAAAGAGCGAATTATAATAAATTTCAAGCGTGTCTACACCGGCAGCCTCCGCCATCTCCGCAGCGCCCTCCAGCATCAGACTTCCTGCGCCCATTCTCCTGTATTCTTCAAGGACAAATATATATTCAACGAGCAGGCTCTCCTCAGTGACGGTCAGCATGGTAAAGCCAATGGGATCCTCCTCTTCCTCATCAAGGCAGACTATGCCAAGCATCAGCTCATCATTAAAAAAGGAGTCCGGCAGAAAGCCCCTGTACTCCTCTGAATTATCTTTTGATACAATTTCAAGAACCATTTTTTCCCTCCGTGATATATTCAAAATTCCTCTTGAAATCATAATATAATCAGTAAAGGGGAGATTATCAAGGTGTGAAATGGGGACGGGTCTTTTATCAATGTTGACAAAAGACCCGCCCCCGTGATACAAATGGCACCGCTTCCCCTTTCCGGTCACAATATATCCGGCAGGCTCGTCATTACCGTATCGAAGCAAAGCGTAAGCGTTTCAATTATTTCTGTTTCCATTCTTTCTCCGGTGATCCCGGGGATAAGAGGCACCGCTGCCTTGAACATCAGGGTTTTGAGCGGGAGCTTTCCTTCCGTGGTGGATACCCCATAGCCGCCGACCGGGAGAACACTGTTCTCTGACGCGAGTTTTACCAAAAGCTCACCGATCTTTTCTTTTTCCATATCAGAAAGATCATTAAGTTCGATAAGGACGCTAAACAGTGAGGCTCCCTCCATCCTTTCGTCATCAGGGAAAAAGAACACATCCGCAAACACGTCTTTGCCTTCGATCTTTTCCGGAAGCATCACGGTCAGTACATCCGTTGAATCCTCAGAAGTGCTGAGCTTTGCCGCCACATGATTATCTCTCAGTTTTTCTTCTACACCTTCTAATATTTTTCTCGAATCTTCTTTATTCATATCTGCCCCTCACCTTATCCCATCAGCTTTTGCGCGATCATCTGTACCGTCGGATGCGCATCATCTCCCTTTTGTTCCGGGAAGCGGACTTTGAGCCCCAGCATCCTGACCATCTTAAGAAAAGCCCTTGACGTTTCTGAAAGCGTATCATTGTCTTCATCCTGCTTGAGATAGGGCTGCTCTTTATCGCCGTCCTTAAAGAACAGTTTATCATAGATAAACATGGAATAATTGCCGATCACATGCCTTGTCATGGACTCGATATTATTAAATCCAAGCTCTGCCGCCATCTCATTTCGCATAAGCTCCCTGAGCCTGTCATTTTCCTTCTGGGAAAGCTCCTCTCTTTCCGGAACCATTTCCTTCATCAGATCATCCAGTCCAAAGAACTCGTCAACCAGCTTTCTGTGATCTTCCTTTTTCTTGTAATGCTCGATCACCTTCACGGCCACCGTATTCAAAACGGAAGCACCTGCATAGGCAAAGGCGCCAAAAGGCCCTGCAAAAAGCGCTACAGCAATGCCGGCCCCATTAAAGCAGAAGGAGTCAACCGTCTTTAACGCGGCAGTGGTCTTGTTCCTTCTGTCTATGGACAGGATATTGTCTGCGTAATCCGCCTCCCTTCCGGTAAGGGTTCCCTGTTTTTTCAGGTTCTTCACCCTGTACCATGCGATCCCGTGATTGATCCAGTCCTTTGCCTGTACGACCCCATCCACCGCATCCACGGCCATCTTCGCCCCGGACACGACTGCGGTAGCTGTGGCAAGAGCGTTTCCCGCTGTCTTCAGCGTCGCTGCAAGGCTCTCTGCTGCCGCATCCCCGGCCGCCGCCATGGCTGTAGCTTTAGCGCCCATTACGGATAAGCCGATCTGAAAGCCTCCGGCTCCTATGGCCCAGGCAGAGCCATATACACCCCTCGCGTTTTGAAGCGTAGCGTTTGTCACAGTGGATAAACTGAGATCATCTCCGTTTTTGATCACCGTGGACATCAGCTTCACTGTACCGATCAAAGCGCCCATAAGCCCCACTACACCGGTAAGGGAAGTAAAGGCTCCTGCGGAAATACCAAAATTTGCAGGCGCTTTTTCTGCACCTGTGTGAAAGCAGTAGACCTTGTCTACCTTGGAAGCCAGAAGCGTTGCCTGGGACGCAGCAACAGAGGCACCGGCCGCTCCTTTCATGATCTTCTGCCCCGTGGTCGCCCTGACGGCCTTCAGCTTGCTGTTGTCAAGCTGCCTGGTGTCAAGATGATCCGCCTCATCCCTCTGCTTGTCTCCTATTACTGCTGACTTTTCCAGCCATTCAAAATCCTCATCTCCGGCAGCGATCCCGATCCTCAAATGTATATCGATCTTTAAACTGGCAAGTTCTCTGTCTGCCTCCAGCATTTCATCAAACAGATCCTTCGCCTTCTTGCTTTTCTCATCCGCTATGGCCGATTTTGATCCCTTTTTGAATACCGCATTATCTGCTTCCTCCATGGCGCTGCGGCATTCCTCCAATGCCTTGATCGCGTCCATGAGCTTTTTGTTCCTGTCGGCTTCTTTCGCGGTAAGCGCTGTGGACATTGCAGTAAGATTTTGATCTTCAAGCGGCTGCTCCTGA
>CAMVHB010000069.1 GCA_947167155.1 uncultured Lachnospiraceae bacterium
CGACATCGCCGGGGTTACATTTGAGAGCAGGATGTCCGGGAAGGCAAGAAGCTGGAGGATGGGGCCGAGCATCGAAAAAAGTATGATCAGCATCATCGTGACCCTCTGCACCTTCGTCATCAATTGCCTGAACAAAAGGACCAGCACAGCGCTTCCCACCACGAAAAATGCCGGGAAGATATATACGATCACATACAGGGATCCGTGTACATATTCCCCGTTTGAAAAATCAAAAAGGAGGCCCGTAAAGAGGTTTACTACGAGAAGCACATAATAAAGAAAGAGTATCACCTTCGCTCCGGTCACCACCACCTTGTAGGAAATGCTGTCTTTTGCGAATGCCATCACAAACATCGCGACCATGCAGCTTGAAAGACCGATTGCCCCATAGTAGAGGGAATTCAAAAGCATATTCACCCAGAGAGGAACCACATCAGCATAGGTAATGGTCACCGAGGTCAAAAGATCGAGGAAGACCGTGAGCTGCTCCGCTATCACGAGACGTCCCAGGGCGACGTTCACTGTAGACCTGTTGTAATACCTTACCCGAAGATAGATATAGAGGATCGTAAGGAGTATAAATACAGCGGCCTCAAAATTTGTATTGTATATATTTGCCCTCATGCGGTCGCCTTCCCACCCGTCCTTTCGGGCTCTCTCATCTGATAATCCCTGTCCCTGTCGATAAGGGCTATCATGGCATCCGCGATCTTTTCGTCAAACTGCGTCCCCCGCCCTTTCACTATCTGCTCCCTGACATCTTCCTGCTTCATCACATCGCGATAGCTCCGATAGGAAGTCATGGCGTCATAGGAATCCGCGACGGCTATTATCTTTGCTTCAAAGGGGATCGCATTGCCTTTCAGATGGTCAGGATAACCCTTTCCGTCGGGCCTTTCATGATGCCATCTCGCGCCCTTTGAGATCTCGGGCATGATCGTGATCCGGGAAAGGATCTCAGAGCCTATGACGGGATGCGATCTCATGACTGCAAACTCTTCATCCGTGAGGCGGGCGGGCTTGTTTATGATGCGCCTCGGAACCCCTATCTTTCCTATGTCGTGGAGAAGCCCCATCTTGTATATATCATCCTGCTCCTCCTTTGACATCCCAAGCTCTTTTGCAAGCAGCCTTGAATAATAAGCCACCCTTGAGGAATGTCCGCTGGTGTAACGGTCCTTCGCGTCGACAGCCTTTGTAAGGGCGCTCATCATCTGCATCGTGAGATTTGAAAGCTTCTTCTCCCTGTCCTCAAGGATCCTGTTCTCCTCGGCAACCTTGTCCTCGAGCTCGGTCTTTATCATTTTCAGCCTTTCTATCGTCACGAGGAGCTCCTGATCGTCCGGTGTTTCAATGGTAATGAGAACAAGAAAGATCATTACCGTTCCGATGAAAAAGTTGGTGAGGTAGTCCGGGAAAAACAAAGCCTGAAGAACCGGCCATACGGAAACGAACAGGGTGAAGAACAACAGCAGGATGCGCTCCGCCTTTGAATAGAATTTCCTGTGAGTGATGATGAAGAAAGCCGCCTGAAGAAAGAAAAAGGCCGGATAAACGAGCGTAAGGACATATAAGGGTCCGCGGCTGTATGCCCCGTTTCCGTCAAAGAAGAAAAGGATGCCTGTAAAGAGATTTACTATCAGAAATCCCATAAAGGAGAGGAATATGATCTGGTTGAAGCCCTTTTGCTTAAGCTTGCTCGCCCTGTCCTCCTTGTAAAAAAATGAGAAGACATACATGAGGAAGAGATAAGCAACCAAGATCGCGGAGAAGAAATAAAGAAAATTGAAAAGCTGCTTTAAAACTATGCTCCAGGAATATTTGAGAGAAAGCGCGCCAAGAACATCAAATACAGTAGCGCCTCCGATCCCGATGACGACGCGCAGAAACTCCCTGTTCTGCTCGGTCTCCATCGAATACTTTATGCGCATGTATATCGATATGAAAAGAAGTACAAAAAAAGAAAGCACTTCAAAATCCACTACATATCCGCTTCCCTGCATCGAAAAAACCCAAATCCCTTCAATCAAGACGCACACACGATAATTATATCACAGATCTCGAGTTTTGTCGGCAGGAAAGAATCAAAGCGTTCCCGGAACAATGGCATTTATGAGAAGCCCCCAGAGAGCCCCGCAGATATAGAGAAGGACAAGGACTCCGATATTGTTTTTCATATGCCGACGGTTCGTTCTGAAAAGCACCAGGAGTCCGACACCGGCGGAAACGAGAAGTCCCGCCATGGCCTGCCCCGTTGTGATAAGACCGTCGAGGAAGAGCGTGGTAAGGAGCACCGATGCGCCGCAGTTTGGAATGAGCCCGATCAAAGACGTCACAAATATCCCGCCTATCTCGTTACCTGCAAGGAAGGCGGCGACCCTCTCCTCCCCAAAGCTTTCCACAAGGATCGCCGCAAGGAAGGTGATCACAAAGATGAAGAGCGCGATCTTCAGCGTATGCTTCAAGGCGGCAAGGAAGATATTTGAATGCTCATCCTCGCAGCCGCAGTGCTCGTCCTCGCAGAGCTCGTGTATCGAATAATTCTCCGCCACGAAATAAGCAGTCGGTCCGTCGCCCTTCTTTCCGCCGAGAAGCCTTATGGCCTTTCGCTTTTGAATTGCCTTGTACAAAAGGTCAATGACAAAGCCCGTCACGACGCCGATCAAAAATTTTGAAAGGATGATCTTCAGGATAACGGAAATATCGGCCTGCCTTGATATCAGAAGCGGAAGCATCTCGTCTGAGGTCGAGAGGAATATTGCTATCAGCGCGCCAAGGGTTATCACTTTTCCCGAGAATAATGAAGCCGCGGCAGCCGAAAACCCGCACTGGGGGATGACTCCGGCCGCAGACCCGATCAGGGGGCCCGCCGTCCTGAATTTCCTAAGGAGCATCGTGGACTTCTCGCTTGCCTTGTCCTCGATCCATTCCATGAAAAGATAGGTCAGGTACAAAAACGGCAGGAGCTTTACGGTGTCAAGGACTGCCTCCGGGAGTATGTCTGTCAATATTTCTATCGGTTCCATCAAAATCTCCTTTCAGGCTCAGCTTCCGGACATATGAAAGATAATGCCGCAGGCTGCTCCGATCAGAATGAAAAATATGGGATGCCAGTCCTTCACCTTCGGGATATATCTTGACATCACAAAGATCACCACAGCAAGGATAATGGACTTTATATCAAATACGGCGCTCTGCCACAAGGAGATATTTTCGATCCCGAATATCGCGATAAGGATCACCGAAAAAGCCGCTGAAGTGATGAGCCCCACTGAGGCGGCGCGAAGGCCGTAAAGCGCGGCTTCGACGAACTTGTTCTCCCTGAATTTTTCCAGAAAATGAGCGACTATGAGGATGATTATGACAGACGGCGTAATGAGTCCGAGTGTTGCGATTATGGCACCAATGACTCCAAGTATCCCTGCCATCGCAGGATGGTCAGCGCCTCCCTGCCCGTGCCCGATCACATAGCCCACGTACGTCGCCATATTGACGCCGATGGGGCCCGGCGTAGATTCGGAGACCGCAATCATATCCGCAAGCTCTTTTGATGAAAACCAGCCTGTCTCAGCCCCCATGGAAGAAAGAAAGGGCACCGTGGCCATCCCGCCGCCGATCGCGAAAAGACCGGTCTTGAAGAATTCAAAAAACATCCGAAGGAAAAGGAGGAGGACATTCATTTTTTCTCCCTCCCCTTGTATTTGAACACGAGCTTTATGAGGATGCCGGCTATCGCGCAGGCGATCACGAATACTATGGGAGAGAGTCCCGAGAATGCGGAGAAGATGAACACGGCAATATACATGATGAGGGTCGGAAGGTCAACGACAGCTTCCTTTACCATCTTGATGATGGCATTCACCATGAGGACGCATACCGCTACCCTGATCCCGGCGAGGGCATCCTGCACATAAACATTGTCGGCAAAGCCCTTAAGGAGCGCCGCGATCACCGTTATCAAAATAATAGAGGGCGTCACGATCCCAAGGGTCGCGACTATCCCTCCTATGTTTCCGCGCATCTTTCTTCCGGTGAAGGTCGCGGTATTTACCGCTATCACTCCCGGAGTGCACTGCCCTATGGCAAAATAATCCATTATCTCCTTCTCCGTGAGCCAGTGCTTCTTTTCCACAAGCTCGCGGATAAGGATGGGGAGCATCGCATAGCCCCCTCCGAAGGTCATTATCCCTACCTTGAAGTGGGACAAAAACAATGACAGAAGTGAGACCTTCACTTCCTTATAGCCCTCGATATGGCGTCTCCGAGAAAGACCGCGATGAAAGCCTTTACGATATCGGCAGGGATGAACGGAACGCAGCCTGCCATGAAAGCAGCGCCAATACTCATGCCTGCCTGCCACGAAAGCCAGAAGGATCCGATCACATAGAGCACAGCAGTTCCTATGATAATACCAAGAAGCATCATTATCTTCTTTCCGCGGAACCTGTCAGCGAAAAAGCCTGCGATAAGCACCGTCGGTATGTAGCCGATGAGATAACCGCCGGTCGGTCCGAAAAGCTTTCCCGCTCCTGCAGTAAAGCCCGCGAACACCGGGAGTCCCACGAAGCCTATGAGAAGATAAATAAGAACGGCGATAACTCCCTTTTTCCAGCCGAGGATCACCGAAGCCAAAAATACGCCGAGAGCCCCCAGCGAAACCGGTACAAGATCTCCCGGAAGCGGTATGGAAAGCGGTCCGAGGACACAGATCACCGCCGCCATAAGTCCTGTAACCGTAAGTGCCAGGACACGGCTCCTCTTTTCGGATGAAGAAGCGTCTCCTGCTTTTTGTTCTGTAACTGTCATTTCATTTTCTTTCTAAATCAACCAATTACTAAAGCTCTTTTACCGCGACTGCGGTGAGCTCATACTCATCCTTGACCTTTGAATAAAGTCCGTCCACATCACCCTTCGGTGTGCCGCCGCGAAGAGCCTCGGTAAGGTCTGACGCGACATTATAGAGTCTTGAAAAACCAAGATTTGCAGCAACGCCCTTCAAGGTATGCGCTGACTCAAAAGCCGCGGGATAATCCTGTTTTGAAAGCGCCTCGGAAAGTGTGCTGTAGCTCTTGTCTTCAAGAAACATGCCGCAGAGCATCTTCAGAAGATCCTCGTCGAACACTCTCTCCATGGCATCATTGTAATCCGCGCCAAGTCTTTCATAGAGTTCCTTTACTGTCATATGAACCTCCTGCTGATCAAGATACCGCTATATCGGAAACCATGAGCTCCCTGCCACTTTTGATCTTTCCTGCTGTTCCTTTGCAAAACGGGCAGCACCTGTCGTTTGAAATATCAGGATGATAATCCTGCCCGCAAGACGCGCATGTGACCAATATCTCTATCTCATTTACGACAAGCTCTGCGCCCTCGCACAGCGTTCCCTTTGATGCCTCCGGAAAATAATGAAAAAGGTACTTCGGAAGTATCCCCGTCATCTCACCGACATCGACCGTGAGCCTCTTGACCTTTTGGGCACCGTTCTCCTCTGCCGCGCGGCATGCTGTCGACACGAGGTTCATCATCGCTGAAAGCTCGTGCACCTTAAAACGCCCCGACTTCCCGAAGCACCTTTGATAGCTCGTCTATCTCCTCTTCCTCTGTCATGGAAAGGATCTGGATCACGCAGCCTGCATGCACCATGACGCGGTCGCCCTGCTTTACGCTCATGAGCCCCGTTGAAGCTTCCCGAAGAACTCCGTCAAAATCAATAATAGCGCTCTTTTTCTCTTCGTCAACGGAAACTACTTTTCCCGGCGCGGCTACGCACATATTACCCCTGCTCCTTTGGTGCTGCGGCGGGCGCAGGCTTTGCCGCCGGTGCCGGTCCTTTGGCATTTCCTGCAGTCGCTCCTGCTGCTTCTGCTGCCGCCTTCTTTGCGGCCGCTGCTGCGAGCGCTGCCTTCTTCTTTTCCTCCTGCGCCTTTATATATTCCTCGCCCATGTGAGGTCTCTGGAAGGTGTCAACTATCTTCTCCCCTCCCGGTGTCTGGTAACCCTCCACCATGTGAAGGCATTTCTTAGGGCAGACCGAAACGCAGTATCCACAGGCTATGCAGTCCATACGCTCGATGCCCCATGTTCCTTCCGGGGGCTTCTTCACCGTGATCGCTCTCGGAGGACAGCTTTTTTCACATATCCCGCAGGATATGCAGTCATCTATGTCGATCTCTATGTGGCCGCGGCTCCCTTCCGGATAAGCAATAGGCTCAGCCGGATACTTTGAAGTCACGGGCTTTGAAAACAGATTCTTCACTGTGGCCCAGGTAAAGGCCATTATCCTTGATTTCGGCATGACTCACCCTTACCTTTCTGTACAGGAGATACACGGGTCAATAGTAACTATCAAAAGCGGCACATCCGCGTATTTCGCGCCCTTGATGGTCTCGCAGAGCCCCGCGAGATTCGCGAAGGTAGGGGTGCGCACACGGAAGCGGTTGATGAACTTGTCGCCGACTCCTTCAACATAATAAACGGCTTCGCCTCTCGGCTGCTCAAGCCTTACAAAGGCATCCCCGTCGGGATTTCCCTTTACGGGCACTGATATGTCGCCCTCCGGGATCTTCTCAAGCGCCTGACGGAGAAGGCTTATCGACTGGAAGAGCTCGTCAAGTCTTACCTTGCAGCGGGCGTAATTGTCACCTTCAGTAGCTGTGATCGGCTCTACGTCAAGCTCTCCGTACGCGTCATAGCCGAGGAGCCTCATGTCACAGTTTATTCCCGATGCTCTCGCGAAGGGGCCGCAGCAGCCAAGGTCATGAGCCTGCTCCTTTGTAAGAACTCCGACTCCCCTTGTCCTCTCCTGCACTGAATAGTCGGACAGGAAGGTGCGCCTTATCGGAACGAGCTCTTTTTCGATGAAGTCAAGAGTCGAGAGAATGGCACGTCCCATCTCGGGTGTGATATCGCGTCTCACTCCGCCGACCATATTTGTTGAATAGATAACTCTTCCGCCGGTTGTAAGCTCGGCCATATCAAGTATCTTTTCCCTGATACGCCAGCACTGATAGAAGAGGTTCTCAAAGCCGAAAGCATCTGCCATGAGGCCGCACCAGAGCAGGTGGC
>CAMVHB010000070.1 GCA_947167155.1 uncultured Lachnospiraceae bacterium
TCAGTGCTGTCAAGGTGCTGGGAAGATACCCGTTTGCAATTTTTTGCGCTGAAGATATAGGCGTAATTGTCGGCTATTGTCGCATTTGAAGGTATCGATAAGAGCTGTTCCCACTCGTCCGATCCGTATCCGGTCTCTTCCAGAAGCTCTCTTTTTGCCGCCGAAAGGGCATTTTCAAAAACCTCTTTTTCTTTGTCGGGATCTATGCCTGTCTGGCGATATTCATGCCCGTCATTTCTTTCGATACCGCCGGCGCAAAATTCTGTGGTGACACGTCCTATGCCCTGCCGGTACTGCCTTACGCAGATATAATTTTCTTCAGTATCTGTCGCAACTATCACCACATAATCCCTTCTGCTGTAGCTGTAGAAGGGTGAAAACTCCGATCCGTCAGGAAAACGGTAAGTGGATCTTCGAAGGTCGATCCAATGATCCTTTATGAGATGCTCGCATTTTGTCTCCTCCCAGGATAAGGTCCTATCCTCAAGCCTGTCCTGCCTTTTGAAGAGCAGCGAACGGAGAAGCTCATATCGAAGCCTCTTTTCTTCTTTTGCAAAATGGACTTCACGAAGCTGCTTTGGATTTCCTTCATAAGAAAGCTGCTCGCCTTTGAACTGCTCGCTCGTAAGATCAAAAATAATGTCTCCTACAACATTATAGCAATGGAAATTCCCGTCTTTTCTCTCGATACCATAGACCTCTCCGCCGAATATATCCTGAGCAAGAAAAGCCGTGATCGAGCACTGACCGAGAGTCGGATTGTCGATCGTCCATTCGCTCCGAAGCCTGGGTGCGCAGGTGTCTGCGCACCAGAGTTCTGACAGGGCATCGTAGAGGTCACGTGGATCCTTTATCCCGAAAAAATTTTCATTTATGGGGGAGACATTTGTGCGTTCCCATCCGTAAAAAGAGTATTCCTTCATTTTTGATTTCCTTCAATTGTTCAAAGCTTAACTTTTATATTTTAACATAAAATGGTATCAGAGTGGTCCCTTGACTCCGTCCCCCGGGACCATTATCATCCCCCTCATGGATATTATTATTTTTGAAAACAGAGAAAGAGCTTTTGCACATGCTTCCTTTGAGCAGGAATTCGCCTTCTACAAGGCCGTGCAGGACGGAGACCGGGAGAAGGTTGAAAAGCTGATGTCACCCCTCGGGAGTGACTCCATGGGAAGCCTTTCAAAAAACAGGCTGCAGAGTCTCAAGTATCATTTTGCGATCACTGTTGCAGAGCTTTCACGTTACGCGATCGAGGGCGGAATGGACCTTGAGACAAGCTATTCACTTAGCGACAGCTATATTTCAAAATGCGATGAGCTGAAAAATGAAAAGGATATCCATTCGCTTCACAAAAAGGCCGTTTTTGACTATACGGACAGAATGAAAAAAACAGTCCTGAAGAAGCTTGCTCCTTCAGGACCTGTAAAAAAGACCATAAATTATATTTTTGTACACCTTCACGAAAAGCTTTGCGAAGACTCGATAGCAGAAGCAGTCGGTCTTTCAAGGTCTTATCTTTCAAGGCTTTTCAAAAAAGAAACCGGCACCTCCCTCTCCGGATACATCAGGAAAAAGAAGATAGAGGAAGCATGTGACATGCTCAGGTTTTCAGAAAAGCCTGTTTCAGAGATTGCCTCGGATCTTGCTTTTTCAAGCCACAGCTACTTCATAAAGGTCTTCCAGCAGGAGACCGGAATGACTCCCGGGGAGTACCGCGCCTCGACGGCTTAATCCTTCGTCTTTACGAGCGAAACGTCCGTGATATAGATAGTCGCGGTAGAGCCTGTCTTTCCCATATTGAACTCTACCCTGCCCTTGGGATCGCTTTCCTCGCTCATGGTAAAGTCAAAGTTGTATTCCTTCGGTTCCTTTGTCAGTTTCACCTCGGTATCCTCAAGATAACGTATCCATCCTTCATTGGGGGCTGTTACCGCGGTCTTCATAGTCCTGTCTTCGTCTGCCCAGGCCTTGAAGGACAGTTTGTAGGACGAACCCTCCTTCATCGGCATATCAGGCTGAACCAGCTGGACCGAATACTCCTCTGTTCCGGCGGCCTCACTCTTTATCACTATCTTTCCTTCCTCGATCACGGCCTCGCCCTTTCCACCGTTTGCAAGGAGGAACTTCCAGTTCTTGTTGTCAGAAAGGTCCTCGTTTTCTGCAAAGGAGCCATTATTCACATAATTGTTGCCGTCCGCGGGTTCCCTCAGATCTACGACCTTTACAGGCTTCTGCACATTCTCGTCATAGGAAGGGGCCTGATACACTCTCACATAATCAATGTCATATTCGGAATTCTTGATATCGGTAGTCTCATCGGGATATCCGACCCAGCTGTTTCCTACAGCAAGATTCAGGATAATGTAAAACTCATGATTGAAGGGAGCGGGATAAGGATTCAATTCCCCGCTTTCTGTCTTTGAATACCAGTCGGAAGTCTCATGGTATTTCACACCATCGACATACCAGACCATTTTTCCGGGCATCCATTCAAGCCCATAGGTGTGATAATCCGTGCTGAAATTCGTAAGCTTCACGGGCTGATAAGTGCCCTGATCCTGCTTATGGGGAAGTCCGAAATGGATCGTTCCGTGGTTCTGGTTTACAGCATATCCGAGAACCTCCATTATATCTATCTCTCCGCAGACAGGCCACTGACCGTATTTCTGTTCATCTGCCGTCATCAGCCAGAATGCAGGAAGAAAGCCGTTTCCTGCCGGCACCTTGAGTCTTGACTCAAAGAAGCCATACTTGAATTCATGCTTTCCCATTGTATTGACACGACCGGAGGTAAATGCGCCGGAGCCCATAGTATCTTTTTTCTGAACGGGCTTAAGTACGAGATGCCCGTCCTCTAAATAGATATTTTCCTCCGAATCCACATATTCCTGCCATTCCTCATTCACCCAGCCCGGTTCATGAAGCTCAACATTCCAGACACTCCTGTCAAGCGTCTTTCCATCAAACTCCTCGTCAAAGACCAGCTTGTAATCCTTCATGGTAAGGTCTGAATAAGCTGAAAGGTCTGAATAAGCTGAAAGGTCTGAATTTGCAGGATTTGGAGCAGCACCCGTGTTTCCCGCGTCAGAAGCCTTTCCTGCACACCCGGTCAGCGCAAATGCCAGTGCGCACACTGTCAGAACAGAAATGATCCTCTTTTTCATTTGAACCCCCTCGAAAAAAAAACTATCAAAAACCGCCGCTTAGGCTCTTATTATTTTAATAGCGGGTCCATTTATAATATATCATTTTTGTGCGCTCTATAACAATTTTGTGCTGTGAAATGACACCTGAAACGGTCCCTTGACTCCATCCCCCGGGACCATTGAAAAAGTCATAATAATATAAGGAAACGTTGATTAAATCAGTGTTTCCATAAAAAAGGGATCCTTAAGTATAATTGAGTTGCAACACCTTTGTTCTTCACGATCGATCTGCTGTAAGCATTGCTCAATATCACTATATGATCGTGACAGTTCTGCCATATCTCCTTGCATATTCCACCGTCGTTTGCGTACCGCTTTTTCCTTTCACATCAATTACATAGAGGCAGTCGGAAAGGGCTGCGATCAGACGGTTTCTTCGCGGAAAAGAATATCCTCTCGGCATAGTCCCCGGAGGGTATTCAGTCATGATGCAGCCGTTTTTTGCTATACTCTCATAGAGCCTCTCATGTTCGTGGGGATAACAGATATCCGCGCCGTTTCCAAGCACAGCTATCGTATATCCACCGTTCTTTAAAGCAGCGGTATGCGCGTACGAGTCGATCCCCTTTGCAAGCCCACTTATGACAGCTCCGTCCTTTTTCACGGTCTCTTTGGCAATCCTTATTGCTTCATTCTTTCCGGTCTGAGAGCACCTTCTCGAGCCTACGATACCGACAGATTCTACAATACTGTTTATCCAAAGATCACCCTTTATATAAAGTATCGCCGGCATATCCTGTAAATGAAGGAACCGTTTGGGGTAGTTCATCTCCTCTCTTACCAGAATATCTATTTTTGCCTCTCTTGCTGCCTTCACGATCTCCCCTGCTTCTCGCGTCAACGAAGGGTCTTCCCTTTGCCGGAAAAATGCCTCAAGCCTTTTCCTTCCGACCTTCCTTTCAGGCTCTTTCGACAGCAAAAGCCCCTCTTTGGCCTCAAAAAGCATGCTGATGCTTTCAAACAAGGAAAGCAGGGCGTTTTGCGTCACAACTCCTATTCCCTTCATCAAAGAGAGCATGACATATTTTTGGATAATGTCTTCGCCGATCTCTTTCATGAGATCGTATACATCCTGCTGCTTGAAGCATCAAGGTCTCTTAATCCGACCACCCTTATGATATCCTCCCGCCTTATAACTCCGGATCCATCCATATCCGCGCTGGTCCTTGCCAGCCGAAGGAGCTTGTGTATCACTCTTGCGCTGTAGCCGTATTTCTCACTGAAGCTTTTGAGAAGCTTTGTGCATTCACTGTCTATCTTGCAATACTTTTGTATCATTGCGGTCGTCATCTGTGCATTGCAATTGACCTTTTCATCCTCCGAAAATCTTTCCTGCTGTATCTTTCTTGCCGCCTCAACCCTTTCCCGAAGCTCTTTTGAAGAAAAGCCTTTCTTTTTCCCCTCCAGCTCGAAAAAGTCTACATGCGCCACACTCTTCTGGATATCGATCCTCTCAAGGATAGGTCCCGATATCTTCCCCCTGTAATGAATTATCTCATAATCGGTGCAATGACACTTCTTTGATGGATAATATCCGCAGGGACAGGGATTCATAGCCGCCACGAGCATGAAGTTTGCGGGATAGCAGTTTGTTCCGTTTACCCTGGAGATCGTCACCCTCTTGTCCTCCATCGGCTGCCGAAGTGCGTCAAGGGTGCACCTTGAAAACTCAGCCAGCTCATCCAGGAAAAGCACACCATTGTGCGCAAGCGAGACCTCGCCGGGCATGGCATAGTTGCCTCCGCCGATCATGGCATTCAAGGATGCATTGTGATGAGGCGACCTGAAGGGTCTTTTTCCCATCAGTCCGACGCCGGCATCCAAAAGTCCTGATATTGAATGTATCTTTGTGACCTCAAGAGATTCAATTTCCGACATCCTCGGAAGGATCGTCGGGATCCGCTGCGCTATCATGGTCTTGCCGCAACCCGGCTCACCGATCATTAGGATATTGTGCCCTCCTGCCGCTCCCAGCACTATCGCTTCAATAAGCTCGTCCTGCCCCTTCACATCGGAAAAATCAAGATCAGAATCTATGGGATAGTCATCCGGATTCCCGGCCGATCCGCTGCTTTCAGAACCGTTGCCAACACTCATGGAACATATTTCATCTGAGTCTTCTTCATTCTTTTTGACAAGATCCATTCTCCCTTCCAGAAGATTTATCGTATCCTGAAGCGTTCTCACGGGAAAAATATTGATCCCGTACACAGCCATCGCTTCCCGGCTGTTCTCGTAAGGAACTATGACAGATCTTACCCTGCATCTCACAGCCTCTGTCACCATCGATAGAACGCCGGTGCAGGGTCTGATACGCCCATCCAGCGCCAGTTCCCCGATAAAGGCATAGTCGGAGAGGTTCTTCGGTGATATCTGATCTGTCTGAACCAAAATAGCTATTATCATCCCGAGGTCAAAGTGGGAGCCGCGTTTCTTCTTGTCACTGGGTGCGAGGCTGATTATTGATTTGTCCTTGGGGAAATCATAGCCGCACGATTCTATAGCCGCCTGTATCCTTTCTCCTGCCTCCTTTATCGCCTGGTCAGGCAGGCCTATGATCGAAAGGGACTGCTGCTGGCCCCTTATGGTCGACGCCTCTATCTCTACCATGAAACCATCCACTCCGGATGTTGCCATGCTCTTTACAGTTATTGCCAAAGATTATCCTCCATTATTGCTGTGATAAGTTCATTTATGTGGATTTTGACTATAAAAAAACTCCTCTTCTATTTCTCATTCTTTTTTTCCTTAAGTGAGTTAAAAGCCTGTGCATATCCCATGACACGCTCACGGAAGGAGGGTTCCAGCTCATTATAGCAAGAAATAAGCTTTCCAATTTCCGTGTTTTTGTTTACAATAAAATAGTCCATATGGTCTTTCCGGCTGCCGGCGGCATCTATCCCTGACAATAGCCACTCGGGAGTCACATTAAGCGCCTCGCAGATAGGAATGATCTTCTCGGAAGAAGGATTCGTCTTCTTTTTCCTCCATTCGCTGATCGCGGTTTCCTTTATCCCCGTCCTTTTTGAAAGCTCCTTCTGAGTCATATCAAGCTGCTCCAGGCGTTCAAATATCCGCTCACTTATCGTCATGACATTCTCCATTTAACCCCTGCATTACTTCACTTTTATGAACTATACTCCGTGATGATAATTTTGTCAAACATTATTTTCCTGATAGGATCGAGGGCACTCGTAACGTACCCTGGGATCATTACAGTTTGCGGCTAATTTTTCAAACATCCAATGGGAATAACATACACACCGTCTTCACGCTTATATCCATATTCAGTTGCAGTTATGATCAGCTTGAGATCCGGCGATCGAAGAGGAACTTGCTTTTCCTTTTTATTATATTCTGCAATGAGCCTTTCTATCTTGCACAGATGTGCAGCTGCCATGTCAATCTCACTGCCTCCAAGTTTGAATTCTATCAGAGCATATCGACCATCTTTTAGATGAAGCACAGCATCTGC
>CAMVHB010000071.1 GCA_947167155.1 uncultured Lachnospiraceae bacterium
GTAATGGATCTGGAAAAACAAAAATCGGCACCGCTTTATGAGGCGCTTGAGAGATTTAGAAAACAAAGAGTGGTGCCCTTTGATGTACCCGGGCATAAGAGAGGAAGAGGTAATCCCGAGCTCGTAACGCTTTTGGGTGAAAAGTGCGTCGGGCTTGATGTAAATTCCATGAAGCCCCTCGACAATCTCTGCCATCCGGCCTCTGTTATTCTGGAGGCGGAGAAGCTTGCGGCGGAAGCCTTCAAAGCCGCCCACGCCTACTTCATGGTAGGAGGGACGACCTCCGCGGTGCAGAGCATGGTGCTGACTGCCTGCAAAGCCGGCGACAAGATCATCCTCCCCCGCAATGTCCACAGGAGCGCCATCAACGCGCTGGTGCTCTGTGGCGCTGAGCCCGTATATGTCAATCCCGAGGTTGACAATCATATAGGAATAGCGCTCGGGATGGAGATAGCAAAAGTCAAGGAAGCTATCGAAAAGCATCCTGAGGCAAAGGCCGTATTTGTAAACAATCCGACTTATTACGGAATATGTTCTGACTTAAAGGCGATCGTCAGCCTTGCCCACGAGCACAATATGATGGTTCTTGTGGACGAGGCTCACGGAACGCATCTTTCTTTCAATGAAACACTCCCGATTCCCGCAATGGAAGCGGGGGCTGATATGGCGGCCGTCAGCATGCACAAGTCCGGCGGGAGCCTCACCCAGAGCTCCCTGCTTTTGTTGGGTGAAAACGTAAACACGAGGTATGTCGAGCAGATAATAAACCTCACCCAGACCACCAGCGCGAGCTACCTGCTCCTTTCAAGCCTTGATATCTCAAGGCGTAATCTTGTCCTGCGAGGCCGTGAGTCCTTTGAAAAGGTCAAGAACATGGCGGAGTACGCAAGGAGCGAGATCAACTCCGTCGGCGGCTATTATGCCTACGGAAAGGAGCTTGTGAACGGCAGCAGCATCTTTGATTATGATGTGACGAAGCTTTCAGTATATACAAGGGACATAGGCCTTACGGGGATCGAGGTATATGATCTCCTCCGTGATGAATATGATATCCAGATTGAGTTTGGCGATATCGGAAACATCCTCGCCTACATTTCAATCGGCGACAGGATACAGGATGTGGAGCGTCTCGTGGGCGCCCTTGAGGATATCAAGCGGCTCTACTCAAAGCCAGCGGTCAAGCAGCACAACTCCGAATACATTGCCCCCATTGTGGCTACCACGCCCCAGAAGGCCTTTTATTCGGACAAGGAGCTGGTCCCTATCAAAGAGACCGCTGGCCGTATCTGCGGCGAGTTTGTAATGTGTTATCCTCCGGGCATACCGATCCTCTCACCCGGAGAGATGATCACGGAAGAGCTCATAGATTATACTCTCTATGCCAAGGAAAAGGGCTGCTCCATGCAGGGACCCGAGGATGAGAGCCTTGAGCGGCTTAATGTATTAAAGGATTGAAAGGGTCAGGTAAATGGAATATTGGTTTTCCGAAATGCACACGGACAATGTCAAGGAATCCATCCGTGTTGAAAAGCAGCTGTTTTCAGGTACCAGCGATTTCCAGAGGATAGACGTCTTTGATTCACAGGAATTTGGGAGATTTATAACGTTGGACGGCAGCGTTATTTTTTCCGAAAAAGACGAATTTACCTACGACGAGATGATAGTCCACGTTCCGATGGCCGTTCATCCCTGCGTGAAAAAAGTCCTGGTCATCGGCGGCGGGGACGGCGGCGTGGCACGCGAGCTCTCACATTATGAAGAGATAGAAGAGATGGATGTGGTGGAGCCCGATGAGATGTTCGTAAATGTCTGCCGCGAGTTCTTTCCGGACAACGCCTGCGGCCTCGACGACCCGAGGGTGAAGCTCCACAACCGTGACGGACTGCGGTTCCTGCGAGGAAAGACAGACGAGTACGACCTCATTATAAATGATTCCACCGATCCCCTCGGTCATACCGCGGGACTGTTCACGAAGGAGTTTTACGGCTCGTGCTATAAGGCCCTGAAGGATGACGGGATCATGGTATATCAGCACGGAAGCCCCTTCTTTGACGAGGATGAGGAGACCTGCCGCGCGATGCACAGGAAGGCGTTCAAGAGCTTCCCGATAAGCCGCGTATATCAGGCACACATTCCGACCTGCCCTGCGGGCTACTGGCTCTTTGGCTTTGCCAGCAAGAAATACCATCCGATCAGGGACCTTGACGCAAAGCGCTGGAATGAGCGGGGGATCAAGACCTGGTATTACACTACAAACCTTCATACGGGAGCTTTCATGCTGCCGAAATATGTGGAGGATCTTTTGGTTGAGGAAGAAACAAGGAAATAGAATTCTGAGGAGGATAATGCTATGAAACTGATGGTGATAGGCTGCGGCGGAGTTGCGACGGTTGCGATCCACAAATGCTGTGAGAACCCTCTCTTTACGGAGATAATGCTTGCAAGCAGGACCGTGTCAAAGTGTGACGCCCTCGCAGAAAAGCTGAAAGACAAGACTTCGGCAAAGATCACGACGAGGACTGTCAACGCGGATTCAAAGGAAGAACTCGTTTCCCTTATGAAGGAGTTCAAGCCCCACACGGTGCTCAATGTAGCCCTTCCTTATCAGGACCTCACCATCATGGATGCCTGCCTCGAAGCGGGGGCGAACTATGTGGATACCGCAAATTATGAGGCGGAGGATACTGAGGATCCAAAGTGGCGGGAGATCTATGAAAAGCGCTGCAGGGAGAAGGGCTTTACAGCCTACTTTGATTACAGCTGGCAGTGGGCTTATGATGAGAAGTTCAAAAAAGCCGGGCTCACCGCGCTTCTCGGAACGGGTTTTGACCCCGGCGTGACCCAGGTTTATTCGGCTTATGCCCTGAAACATTATTTTGATGAGATACATTACATCGATATCCTCGACTGCAACGGCGGCGACCACGGTTATCCTTTTGCCACCAATTTCAATCCCGAGATCAACCTCCGCGAGGTTTCAGCCAACGGCTCCTACTGGGAGGACGGGCATTGGGTGGAGACAAAGCCGATGGAGATAAAGAGGGTTTATGATTTTGACAAGGTGGGGCAAAAGGATATGTATCTCCTTCACCACGAAGAGATAGAGTCACTCGCGAAGAACATCCCAGGAGTCAGGCGTATCCGCTTCTTTATGACCTTTGGGCAGAGCTACCTCACCCACATGAAATGCCTTGAAAACGTCGGGATGCTGAGGACCGATCCCGTGATGTTTGAAGGGCAGAAGATCGTTCCGATCAAGTTCTTGAAGGCCCTTCTTCCTGACCCCGCGTCCCTTGGCGCACGGACGAAAGGCAAGACCAATATCGGATGCGTCTTTACCGGGATTAAGGACGGCAAGGAGAAGAGCATCTATATTTATAATGTCTGCGATCACGAGGAAAGCTACAAAGAGACCGGCGCCCAGGCGATAAGCTATACCACCGGCGTTCCCGCAATGGTAGGGACCGCGATGATCGCAAGCGGCACATGGAGCGGCCCCGGCGTATTCAACGCGGAAGAGTTCGATCCGGACCCTTACATGGAGGCTTTGAGCAAATACGGACTGCCCTTCACAGTGGATGAAAATCCTGTGATCGTGGAGTAAGCCTTGATAGATATTTCTTTATTTGAAAAGATAAATACTCCCGCCTATGTCGTGGATGAGGAAAGGATAATAAAAAACCTTGAGATCCTGAAGGAAGTCAGGGAGGCCTGCGGCTGCAGGATACTTCTCGCGCAGAAGGCTTTCTCTATGTTTTCGCTTTATCCTTTGATAGAGCGCTATCTCGATGGTACGACTGCAAGCGGCCTTTATGAAGCACGTCTCGGAAAAGAGGAGTTCAGGGGAGAGGTCCATGTTTTCTCGCCGGCTTATCGGGATAACGAATTTGACGAGATCGCAAGTCTAAGTGACCATATAGTTTTTAATTCCCCGGCTGAGGTCTTTAGGTATCACGAAAGATGCAAAGGGAAAAATATAGGACTCCGGGTGAATCCCGAATGCTCCACCCAAAGCAGTCCGATTTATGACCCTTGTTCAAAAGGGTCGAGGCTTGGGACAACGCTTGAAGCCTTTGACGAAAGAGTGCTTAAGCTTATCGACGGGCTCCATTTCCATACCTTGTGCGAGCAGGGGGCGGATGCTCTGGAGATCACCTTAAAGGCCTTTGAGGAAAAATTCGGAAAATATTTAAAGAATCTCGATTGGGTGAATTTCGGCGGCGGACATCATATTACAAGGGATGATTATGACAGGGAGCTTCTGATCAAACTGGTGCGTTCTTTCAGGGAGCGCTACGGGGTTGAGGTATATCTTGAACCCGGCGAAGCGGTTGCCCTGAACGCGGGATACCTTGTGACAAGGGTGCTTGACATCGTCCACAACGATATTGATATAGCAATACTTGATACTTCCGCGGCCTGTCATATGCCGGATGTCCTTGAAATGCCCTACAGGCCGCCGCTTTATGATTCGGGATTTTTGGGTGAAAAAAAATATGATTACAGGCTTTCATCAGCCACCTGTCTCGCCGGGGATGTGATTGGGGATTATTCCTTTGATGCTCCCTTGAAGAGTGGCGATGAGCTTATTTTTTTGGATATGGCGATTTATTCCATGGTGAAGAACAATACATTTAACGGCATGAGGCTGCCTGATATCGGGCTTCTTGACAGGGATCGTAATTATAAGGTCATAAAGAGCTTTGGCTATGAGGATTTCAAGGAAAGGCTTTCATGAAGATTGATTCCTTCCCGAAAAATGACGGCTTTTTCATGCCGGCGGAGTTTGAGTCCCATGAAGCCACGATAATGATCTTTCCCGAGCGCCCCGGCTCATGGCCTTATCAGGCAAAAAAGGCTGCGGAGGTTTTTTCCGTGATCATACGAAAGATCGCAGAGTGCGAAAAGGTCTATGTGGTTGTAAGCGATCGCACAAAGGAAAAGGCCCTTAAGCTGCTGGGCGATCTTGATAACGTAAGGTTTTTGGAGATTCCCACCGATGATGCGTGGGCACGGGACACGGCGCCCACATTTGTAAAGAATGATAAAGGTCTGGTGCGAGGCATCAGCTGGCGCTTCAATGCCTGGGGCGGTGAGGTGGACGGGCTTTACCGGCACTTTGAAAAGGATGATGCCCTGGCTGTGTCTTTTTGTGACGCGGCAGGTTTCGACCATTATGACGCAGGGGATTTCGTGCTGGAGGGCGGTTCCATCCATTCAAACGGAGCCGGCACGCTTCTTGTTACAGAAAGCTGCCTTCTTAGCAAAGGGCGGAATCCCGGTCTTTTAAAAGCTGAAATTGAGGAGCGGCTCAGGCTGTTTCTCGGCGCGGAGCATATCATCTGGCTTCCGAGAGGGATTTATAATGACGAGACCAATGAGCACGTCGACAATGTCTGTGCTTTCATTGATACGGATGAAGTGGTTCTGGCCTGGACCGATGACAAGGATGATCCCCAATATGAAATGTCATTGTCTGACCTCAAGGTCCTTGAGGCAGCAGGATTTCGGGTTCACAAGCTTCCGATCCCGGATATACCTGTGAGGATCAAAGCCTCTGATCTTGAGGGTTATGAATTTGAGGAGGGCGAGGACGTCCGTGAGATAGGCGAAAGGCTTGCCGCAAGCTATGTTAATTTTTATTTCTGCAATGACTATATCCTTTTGCCCCAATTCGGAGGCGAGAACGAAAAAAGCGACAGGAGGGCAGTTGAGATAATGAGCGGATTATGCAAAGGAAGAAGCGTTGTGCCCGTTCCCGCAGGAGACATAATCGTAGGCGGCGGTAACATACACTGCATTACCCAGCAGATTCCAAAAGGAGCAGGAAAATGAGAAAAGTAAAGGTCAGCGCGGTCCAGATGTCCTGCACCCGCGATGTAAAAGAAAATATAGATCACGCGGAAAGGCTGGTAAGAGAAGCCGTGAAACAGGGCGCCCGGATCATCCTTCTGCCCGAGCTCTTTGAAAGGCAGTATTTCTGCCAGGAGCGGGTTTATGAATATTATTCTTTTGCGAAGAGTCCTGACGAAAACGACGCCATAAAGCATTTCAGGGGTGTTGCAAGAGAGCTTGGGGCAGTCCTTATCATAAGCTTTTTTGAGCGGGATATTAATGTGCTTTACAACAGCTGCGGGGTCATAGATTCTGACGGCAGGCTTCTTGGAATATATCGAAAGACCCACATCCCGGACGATCATTATTATCAGGAAAAATTTTATTTCACTCCGGGGAATACCGGCTTCAAGGTTTTTAAGACAGCCTTCGGAAATATCGGCATCGGCATCTGCTGGGATCAGTGGTTTCCGGAGACCGCGAGAGCGCTTGCGCTGAACGGTGCAGAGATGCTGTTCTTCCCGACAGCGATAGGTTCAGAACCGATCCTCGAAGCAGACAGCGCCCCTCAATGGCGCCGGGCGATGCAGGGGCATGCGGCGTCAAATGTCATGCCTGTAATTGCCGCAAACCGCTACGGGCTTGAAGAGGTACAGCCTTCAAAGGAAAACGGCGGGCAGGAATCCGCGCTCCTGTTCTACGGCTCATCCTTTATCGCGGACGAAACGGGAGAGATCGTCGAGTCCGCGGGACGCGAAGGCGATGAAGTCCTAATTCACGAATTCGACCTTGATGAGATCGATGAATTCCGCCTGTCCTGGGGGATTTTCCGCGACCGC
>CAMVHB010000072.1 GCA_947167155.1 uncultured Lachnospiraceae bacterium
CCTGCCTTTGAGACGCAGGGCTTCTCAAGTTCTGCGTCCACATCGAAGTCATCCTCTTTCACATCTTCATCAACACCGAAGAGGTCAGAAAGTTCTGATTCATCAAAACCTGTGAGCGAAAGATCAAAGGCTTCTTCGTTCAAAGCTTCAAGTTCCGCCTTTAAGATTTCCTCATCCCATCCTGCGTCAAGCGCCATGCGGTTATCAGCCAGGATGTATGCCTTTTTCTGTGCCTCTGTGAGATAATCGACAAGGACGCAGGGAACCTCTTTTATACCCTCTTCTTTTGCGGCAAGGATCCTTCCGTGACCCGCTATCACATTGAGATCCTTATCAATGATGACGGGATTGATGAAGCCAAATTCCCGGAGCGACCCGCGCAGCTTCTTTATCTGCCCCGGCGTATGGGTACGGGCGTTGTTTATGTATGGGATCAGCTTGTCAATATCGATGAGTTTCATATCCTTCGTTGTATTCATTTCCATCCTCCGTAATCAAAAAAGAGCCTTTCGGCTCTTATCCTTCACGCGCCTTAAGGAGGCGCTCCATCATATCGTCCTGCGGTGTCTTGCCACCGTAGTCCGTAGCACAGTTATCTCTAACGACCTGGCTTATCTGAAGCCACAGCCTGTCGGCTTCCGTAGAGAAAGTCTGCGACATCGCCACATACGGTGACTGGATAGGCTTGCTTGTCGTCGGGTGCTTTGAGAGAAGCCCGAATTGGCTCATAGCATGCTCGCATTGGATGTATCGCGCCACGGCCATTGCGTAGCGTTCTATGATCGACTTTGAAACCAACAATGCACAGCCATATTTATCGAGCCACTCCCAGGTCTCCTCAAAAATCTCCACGGCATCAAGCTTGGTACCGTCCCTTTGCTGCTCTTTGAGATACTCTGAGGGCTTTGGCATCGCGACACCTTCAAGGTCTGAAGGCTCTGGGAGTTCGATCACCTTCAGCGCCCTCTTGCCTGGGTTTCCTTCTGCAATTTTCTCCGCCAGCGGTTTTCGTTTTGCACCGGCTCCGACCCTCGCTCCGCCTCGCAAAGTCCCGTCTTTAGCCATTTTCAAGCCACCTTCATCCTTTATATTACCCGTTTGAAACTGCGAAAATTCACGCGAGAGGGGGCGCCGGTCTTGCGTTTCGGGCGTTTAGAGATGTGAAACGCCCCTCCCCACTGCATTTCAAAACCCTTTGTTTTCAATAGTTTCACGGACTGCATAATTGTTATCGTTAAATCTTTTTCAATACTCGTAAACGGGATTTTTGTCCTCATTCCACGTCTTTCTGTCGTGGCACGCCTTGCATAAAGCCTGGAGGTTACCGGGGTCATAGAATAACTCCTCGTTCCCTCTGTGAGGCGTAACGTGATCCACCGTATCTGCGATCGCCTTTCCACAGATCTGACAGATGGGATGCGCCATCAGCACCTGCCTCCGTAACACCTGCCACCGTTTTGTGCTGTATAGGTTCCCGTTTTTCCGGCCGGGTCTTATGTCCTCACTTTTGTGTTCAGCCCGGTGCTTCTCGCAGTACTTTTGACCGGAGGGGACGATCTCGGGACAACCGGGGTGGCCGCAGGGATGCATTGCTTTATAGGGCATCATTACACCTCCGCACATAATTACATGGGACATCAGGACTGCTTTGCATCTTCAGATTTCATCCTTGTGTACTTGACATGATAGTGATATGCTCCGCATATCAGTTTCAACTACAAAGCCCCCGCAACGGATGTATCCTGCAGGGGCTTTTATCATTTTCACCATCTTAACAATATCATATGACCAGTGCGAAATTCAGCGAAAAAGTGCGCAAACTTATTTTTTATCTAAAATATCTTGTACGGCTTCCAAAGCCTTGCCATGCATAAGCTGTGCGCTCCTTACCGATCTGTTGATGTCGCTGGCGATATCCTCCCAGGTCAGCATTTCGAAGTACCTCTCCTGAAGAATCAGCTGATACTCGGGGTCCGGAACCTCTTCGACAACCACCATCATTTCCTTCCGAAGCTTCTTCAGCTTATCGGTCTGTTTCTTTATTTCATCCGTCAGATCACATATATCAACGACCCTGCTTTCCATCTTTGATATTTCTCCGCTTGGGTTACGCGGCATATCGCTGATAACCTGAGTGGTATTCGTAGCCTGATCCCAAAGGTTGTTAACCTGCCTCATAAGTGAATTGATTCTCTTATCAAGGAAAAAGGCCTGCTGCATATATTCCTTTGCTTTCATCGAACCGTCTCCTTTCTGAGGTTTGCTTTTACCGCAGCTATCAAGTTTTCCTGTGTTGTACTCTTTCTCTCAAGCGCATCCATCACATCAAGATCCACGGTGTCTTTGCAGATAATATGATGAATGGTTACGGTCTCTGCTGTAGTTCCCTGCCTCCATAGCCTCGCAACCGTCTGCGAGTAATAATCATAAGACCACGGCAGCGTTACCCAGATTTCGATATGGCCGCCCTTCTGTAAATTGAGACCATGCCCTGCTGACATAGGACTTATCATTCCGACCTGTATCTTGCCTGCGTTCCATTCATCAATATCAGCATCTGTCTTGATATCTCTTGCTTCATAGCCCTGTTCCCTCAGATACTCTTTGATCCTGTCGTGGTCAAAACGAAAGTGATATACCACAAGGACATTCTGTCCGTTCGCCTGCTCGATCAGATCCGAAAGCATCTCCAGTTTTTTGTTGTGGATGTTCACAGTACTGCCGTCTTCTGTATACAGGCATCCTGAAGCCATCTGCATCAGCTTATTGGAAAGAACCGCTGCATTCTGTGAAGTGACCGTCTCACCATCAAGCTCCACTACAAGTTCTTTCTTCATTTCTTCGTAGATAGCCCTTTCGCCGGCATCCATATCAACTTCATGGTCAACATAAACGCATTCCGGCATGTCCAGATAATCGACGCTCTTCATGCTTATCGCGATATCCGATATCTTGTCATAGATTCTTTCTTCCGCATCCGGGAGAGGGACATAGTTGAAAACCACTCCGGTATAAGGGTTATATGCACCTTTTCTGAAGTACGCATCCCGAAACCTTCCGATAAAGCGTCCGAATCGCTGAAAGTTATCTATTATTCCCACCTCTGCAAATAAGTCTTCCAGCCCTTGAGGCGTAGGGGTACCTGTCAGTCCTACCATTCTCTTAACATAGGGTCTTACCATGCGCATCGCTTTGAATCTCTGGCTCTTATAATTCTTGAAGCTGGATAACTCATCAAGCACCACCATGTCAAAAGGCCATGCCGTCTTGTTGTCCTCAAGATACTTCACCAGCCACGCCAGATTCTCTCTGTTTATCACATAGATGTCCGCATCCTTTTTCAGAGCCGCTTTCCTTTCAGCCGCTGTACCTGTCACCCTCGACATTCTCAAATCTTTTGTGTGGGACCATTTTGCGGCTTCATCCATCCATACCTTTGTTACCCTGAGCGGTGCTACCACAAGGCACTTATTTACCTCGAACCAGTCATACATCAGGAGCGCTATTGCGGTCAGGGTGATAATCGTTTTTCCTAACCCCATCTGTAAAATCAGCAATGCTTCGGGTGACTTAAGCAGAAAATCCACACAAAAGACCTCATACTTATGAAGATCCTCTTTTTTTAGCATTTATCTTTTCCTCCACTTTGCTCTTTAGCTTTCTGACAAGGAACTCTCCGTCAACGGATGTTAGAGAGCTGAAATATTCACTTGTAAAGAATCTGATCAGCGACGCCACCTCTGCCTCAGCCATTCTGCTTTTAGGATTCTTAAGCAGTTGCCTGTACTCTTTCCTGAAATCCTTAACAGCCGTCAGGATTATGGCGTTCGCCAGCTTTTCCCAATTGTCTCTTGTAGCATCCTCATAAATCATCATTGCTCCTTTATCTCCTCAATAATCAATGGGATATAATTTGGATCATCCAGAACAAAAACCTTAAAGCCTAACTTCCGAAGCTGCTGATGTCTGACCCGTTGGATCTTCCTCACCTTGCCGCCGGGTGCCTTCACCTCGACAAATGCGATCCGTCCTATATAGCTATCCCCGAATAAGACTATCCTGTCGGGGGCTCCATCCCATCCGGGCGACACCCATTTAAGACAAAGTCCGCCTGCACTCTTCACTGCCTTCACAAGTGCTTGTTCTATCTGCTTTTCCGACATATCTGCCTCCAAAAAGTGAAAGCGAGTGAAAGCCAATTCCTATTCTTATATATATAAAAAAATTAAAATTTTCTTATAATGCGATTTAATGGGTATTAGCTTTCACTCGCTTTCACTTTTTTGCTTCAAACCCTTATTTTTCAAGGCTTTACAGCCACTTCGTCAAAAACGCTTCCTACACCGAAATTGTCATCCCTCCTGAAAGGCAGGCTTTACCCTGATCCCGCTGAAAACCATACCCTTGTTTGTCTTGTGCTTCTCAAAGCCAATGTTCTCCAAGGTATTGGAAAACTCGGCATTGCTTCTCGTAAACTCACCGACCCTGTCGCAGTAGGATTTGTATTCCCAGTAAAGATCCCTGGACATCTCTTTGTATGAAGGATCTTGATCACAGCAGTCACTCAAAAAAGCTGACATCCAGTCGTTTTCTTCCCTGTAAGCGTCAATGGCATCCTGAACGACTTTAGGACGATTGATGTGGAAGTTGTGGGCAATGACCTTTTCAGCGCCTTCGATAATCCACGACAGAACAGCGGGACCTGCCTCTTGAACAAGTACATCCGCATAATTCTTCTGATCATCCGAATCCTGAAATACGGCATTGAACGGTATCACCACAAGCCTTCTCCATGTACCGTGATCCATAGCGCCCACCTTAGGCAAATGATTCGTAAACAGGATCGTTGTATGTGACGGAGTAAACGGGCTCGGGTCCTTGAACTTCTTCTCACCCTGGATATCATCTGTTGATGTGATCTGCTTCAGCATGGAGGTTGAAAGCCTTGTCCCTTCTTCGAGCTCGGCCGCAATAACAAAACGCCTGCCTTTGAGCTCTGTTATCTCCCATTTCACATTCCTTCTGCATCCGACAACCAGCGCATCCGCAGACAATGACCAGCTGTATGAGCCAAGAACCCTCGCTATCGTATTAAAGAAAGTGGACTTACCGTTCCTGCCCTCTCCATAGGCAATGATCAGAGCCTCAATGAAGACTTTTCCGATAGCAGCAAGACCGCATACCATCTGTACGTATTCTTCAAGCTCCGCGTCATTGCAGAATGTCTTATGAAGGGCATCCTCCCAGAGATCCTTTCCCTTATCCCCGGGCTCGCATAGGGTAACCTTTGTGCAAAGGTCATCACTCTTATGCTGCATCTTTCCCATAAGTCCCAGCCTGAGATCGTAAGTTGATTCCTGTGTGTTAAGCAGGAAGCAATCCTTATCCAGATCACCATACTTAACATGAAGCATGGGCTTGGCCGCTTCCATAGCGGAATTAACATATTTCATATCACGGCGTTTCATAACAAAGGCAAGAAAGCCCAGAGCTTCGAGATAAGCAATAAACAGTTTGATCTGTACCGGGGCAGCCCCGTTCGGAGGCTTTTTCCCAGAGATATCCGCTTCACTAAGGCCGGAGTTAAGAAGCGCCTGTTTTGCTGAAAAGACCATCCTCTGTGCTGCCGCAAGCTGAATGTCAAGGAACCTCTCCACAGCTCCAAGCGCTGCAGGCATGGACTCTTCCCAATAAATGCCGTTGTAAAAGAGAAATCCGGTTGCCTGGTTATGCCTTAGCTCGTCCTTTTCTTCTGCGGCCAAGACCTTCGCCTGTCCGATATCGGAATAGTCTGTAGGTTTCAGAGAGCCCGGATCTTCGACCTGAACTCCGTTATAAGCATCCGGAGAAACATATCCCGGAGATTGCGATATCACCTTCCCGAACTTACAGGCGCTCACCCAGATCTTCTCAATCTCATCATCCGAGAGAGGCGGATCACACTTTTCGTTCTCATCCATAAAAATCTGCTTGGCATCATCGCCCGTACCGAATCTCTTTACCACCCTGCCTGCAAAATGGCTCATCGTGGCATTTCTCCTGCCCTGCGGTATCGTGTAGTGAGTATTCGTCATCTTCTCAAGCTTCTGAATATACTCAGCGATGTCCATCTGTCCGTCATGCCAGAGGATGTCTTTCGGCTTTACATTGCTGCCAAAGAGAAAACGCGCCCCGTCAAGACAGTTACCGTCAAAGAAAGGAAATGCAGCATATAAATCCTTCTTTAGCTTCTCAACTTCCGAAAGATCCGTGATCTTCTTATGAGGAAAGAACACATGGAACTTCGGTCTTGCCGCCTTCCCGTCCTTCTCCTTCATATGATGACGGCTGAAAACGATGATGAAATCAACACCATCAAACTCTTCTGTAAATCTCTCGGGCGTAATCCACTCATCCGAACTATCAGAGTGCTCATTATCGATATCCAAAGCCTCAACATCCGCGCCAAGGAAATTAGCCTTACTGCGCTTGTAGCCTTTGAACTCGCCGCAGGTATGGTCTTTCGCGACCACACCTGCCAGATCATCTGCATTCTTAACAACTACCGGATGCGGATAAAGCGTGTTCTTCGCTTGTCCACAGCAATC
>CAMVHB010000073.1 GCA_947167155.1 uncultured Lachnospiraceae bacterium
CCTTCCTTTTCTGCTTCTTCTTCAAGCGTTCTGTAAGCTATCTTTCCGACCGGTGTCTTCGGAAGGCTGTCCCTGAATATGAGCTCCCGGGGAAGAGCGTAGGAGCTTACGGAGAGCTTGATCTCGTTCATTATCCTCTCCTTTGTAGCTTCATCCTTCTTCACACCGCCCTTCAAAACCACGTAGGCGCGGACTCTCTGGACACGTCGCGGGTCTCTGACTCCTATCACGCAGCAGGAATCCACATCTGCGCAGGCGTTGATGGCCTTCTCCACAGATGAGGGATAAACATTGTATCCGTTTGTGACGATCATCCTCTTTATCCGCTGCCTGAAAAAGACATAGCCGTCTTTGTCGATCACCCCGAGATCTCCGGTGTGGAGCCATCTCACACCGTCTATGGTCTCGATGGTCTCTTCTGTCGCTTTTTCATTTTTGAGATAACCAAGCATCACGGTGGGACCGCTTATCACGATCTCCCCTTCCGTATCAGGCGGAAGAACATCCATAGTTCCGGGCTTTACTATGGCATATTTCATATCAGGGAAGGGAATGCCTATGCTCCCTTCCTTGTATTCATCACGGGGAGTGACACAGCTCGCGGTAACACATTCGGTGAGCCCATAGCCCTCACGGACCTGGATTTTGGAATTATGCTCCTTAAGGAAAGCATCGACTCTTTTTTTCAGATCGACGGACAGCGTATCGCCTCCGCTGTAAAAGCCCTCGACATAGGAAAGGTCAACGCCCTCGAGCGCGGGGATATGGAGAAGGGCATCAAAGATGGTGGGAACGCCCGCGATGTAATTCGGCTTTTCTTTCCGCATGGCATCGGAAAAGGTCTTTTTGCTGAAGGTGGGCATCAGGGCACAGCAGATGCCCTGCATCATCGGGACGTGGATCCCTATGGCAAGGCCGAAGCCATGAAAGATCGGAAGGATGCCAAGGACCTTCATTCCCCTGTCAAAACGCGTGCCGAGGGCCTCTACTGCCTGAGTGCACTCGGCATTTATATTTTTGTCTGAAAGCATTATTCCGTGAGGCGCTCCGGTAGTACCGCCGGAATACAATATCAGAGAGCATCTGTCGGGATCGTATTTTGCAGGCTCCGGGGCTTTTTCCTGATTTTTCAGGACGATAAAGAATTTCCAGAGCATTACCTTCATCTTCGAGTCCACTTCCCGGGGATCCGTCACATGAAGACCCGGGTATTTCAGGTATTTGAGACCCTTGTTCAATGTATAAAAGGGGATGAGCCTCTTTGGAAGGTCGTCCTGCATCCTTGTTACGAGGACCATGACGTTGTGGTTCGAGTTCATCACGGCCTTCGCCACCTTCTCATAAAAGAGGTCGATCGTGACTATTATCTTGCTCTCGGAGAGATTGAGATAATAGGTGATCTCGTTTTGTGACGAAAGGGGATGGACCATGTTTGCGATGGCGCCCAGACGGTTTACGGCATAGAGAGCCGTGAGCGCTGTCGGGGTGTTTGGAAGGCATATCGTGACAGCGTCTCCCATGCCTATCCCGCAGCAGGAAAAGGCGTCAGCCGCCCGGTCTATGTCGCGAAGGAAGCGGGAGTAGCTTATCTTTCTTCCGTAAAATTCCAATGCGGTATCGTCGGGATATTTGGAGGCTGAGACCGCGATCGCCTGATAGAGCGTGATCTCAGGATAATCGAGATGATCCCGCTGCCTGTAAGGATATTCTTTTATATGCTGAAGCTGTTTTTCATCCATTTTCTGCTTTTACTCCTTTGTGCTCTATTCTCTTCCAGGCTATGTCGTGCTTGAAAGCTGATATGACTGTACAGAAACCAAGGATCACCAGGAATATCGGGAAAGTGAAAAATCCATTTGCCGTCCCCTTTACGCCCGCGGCCTTGAGGAAGATGAGTTCCAGAAGCCATGCGAGAGGGAAAGTAAGAAGGGCTGTAAGCAGAGTGAAAAACAGAGCCTCCGGAACCATGATAACGGAGTAGATCGTGGAAATGATCCCGCAAACGGTCGCTATTGCGCCGAAGACAGAGGACAGGAAAAGCATGAAAAAGTCAAAGAGCAGGACCGACGGCTTTTTGCCGATGACCTTTCTGTATTTTCCGACATACTGCGGCAGCACCTGGAATACTCCGGAGCACCATCTCCGAAGCTGGAAATACATGGTGCGAAGATCCGACGGCTGTTCATCATAGACTACCGCGTCTATTGAATAATGGATCCGGTTACCCTTCAGGACACGCTGATGTGAAAACTCCATATCCTCGGTGATCGCTGTTGTTTCAAAGCCGCCATCCTCTACAACATTTCTCCGAAGAACGAGACCCGTTCCGGTAAGCTGGCAGTTGAAGCCTCTCTTTTCTCTCGAGTACTGGAAGATATAATTCTGAAATACCCAGTATATCGCATACCAGGAGGTGACGGCTGTCCTGAACGGCTTTCCGGCCTTCCGGTTGCCCTGTATGATATCATCTCCGGCTGCGAGACGCTTGTTCATCTCTTTCATGAAGGTGGGGATCGGGATATTGTCGGCATCAAAGAACATGAAGGCATTATGATCAAAGTCCTTGCGGGCAAGCAGCTTTTCAAAGCCCCATTTCAGGAGCTGTCCCTTTCCGGGGGGAGTATCGCCGGTTCTTTCAAGACAGGTCACAAAAGGGTAAGAGGAAGCGATCTCCTTGGTCCTGTCCGTACAGTGGTCAAGAAGAAGATAGACATGATATTTGTCCTTCGGATAATCCTGTCCCTCTATCGCGTTGAGAAGGCCTGCTATAGCGCCTTCCTCATTTTTTGCGCATATTATGACGGCAAAGGAGTTCCTTTCATCGGTATCGGGATAAATCTTTTTCTTCCTTGGAAGCCCCAGAACTATGATGAAAAAGCTCCAGATCATGAAGAAGTAATTCGGTATCTGGAGTATGAGAAGTACCAGTATTAAAGGATTTGAGACCGCAAAATTAAAGGAATAAGCCAACCAGTCGATTATCGATTCAAACATAAATGCGCAAAACTCCTTATTCAAACATGTTTTTGTATTCTATCATAATAAAGAGCGATGTGCTATAATTCTTTTGTATGTCGCGATTCTGACAGATTGATTACGAGGTTTTGCTATGGGTTCAATAATGTGGCTGGTGATGATGGCGGTATTTCTGCTGCCGGTGATCATCAGGCTGATAACGGAAAATCGTCGGGGAAAGCCTTCGGGCGATGAACCGAAGGAAAAGAAGACAAGGATATTTGATGAGGTGAGTGCAAAGATGAAGAGCAAGGCAAAGAAGATCACGATAGGGGTCATAATAGCGGCGGCTGCCGTTGTCATATTTGTAATGTGTCTCTACGCCCAGGACGCGGGCGAGGTCGCTGTAATAAGGAATCTCGGCGGTTCGCTCGGAGGCAGCACATCAGACGCGGGCTTCCATCCGAAGGCGCCCTGGCAGTCCGTCATCAAATATGACACCAGAAACAATGTCATCACCTTTTACGGAAGCAATACAAATTATACCTACAGCGGGGGAAGCGCCGAAGGTCCCGAGGTCACCATCAATGATTCATCTGGCGCTACGGCAAATATCGATATTCAGGTGAATTATTCCCTTGAACCCAGATATGCCGAGGACCTTTACAGGGATTACGGCACCCAGGAGTCCTTTGTGAGAGCAGTGGTCGCCATTGATTCGCGTAGCGTTCCGAGAGAAGTGGCAGGCCGTTTTTCAACCCTACAGATACTTACCTCGAGGAGTGAGATCTCGGATGCCATTCAGGACGCGCTTTCCGAGAAATGGGACAAATACGGTCTCATAGTCGAGGACGTCTCTGTTCAGGATGTGCGTTATTCCGAATCGATCACAAACGGCTATGCCGAGGCGCAGGCTGCCGAGATCGCAAAGCAGAAGGCCAGAAATGAGCAGGAGACCGCAAAGGTCCAGGCTGAGACAAAGAAGGTCACAGCCGAGGTGGACGCTGAGACAAAGAGGATCCAGGCAGAGGCTGAGGCGAATGCCAACAGGATAGTCAATGAGTCCCTCACGGACAATGTCATCAAGCAGCATTATATTGAAGCTCTCCAGAGTATAGGAGAGAAGGGAAATCTCGTCGTGGTTCCTGAGGGCAGCCAGCCTATAGTCGGAAATCTGAACGGGGTAACGGGGCAGTAATGATAAAGCGCTTCAGGGCATATCTTTCATTCACCCCGCTGTCCTACAAGATAGTGATACTGCTTTTGTATCAGACCGGACTTCTATTGTTCAGGCTGCTTACACTGTTTGCCTACAGGATAATAGGAGTGCCCGGTTCCTGGCTCCTTCAGAGGACAAATTTTGAGTTTTCGGCCGTGTTCTTTTTGATGGAGCTGGTTTCGGTCGTCATTATCTTTTATGTCGAAGCGATCTCAGACATCGGAGTCTTCTTCGGCGCTTACTCAAGGAACGGAGGTCTTCCGGAATATCTTCGTATGTCGAAGACTGGTGGGCATTTTTTCATGCTGGCTCTTCAAGGCGACCTCATCAGAAGAGCGATCCTGATAGCCATATATTTCATTCCCGGAATATTTGTGGTGCAGGGCCTTGATACATCAGTTACCGGAGAAAGACTGCGCTACATACTGATGGCAGCAGGCTGTGCCCTTCTTTCCTATGGGATGAGCGCACTTTCTCTTTTTGTCACCCGTCACATCAACAACCGGCAGGTCATGCCCTTTGTGGTCATGATCTTTTTTTTCGTACTGACCGGTTTCATCTTTTATATCAATGATAATGACGCCATAGGCGAATCCACGATCCTTTCGATCGTCTTCATAATGGGGCTCTCATCCGCAATAGCAGGCACTGTTCTTGTTCTTTTGCGTGGGTATGACAAATACAAAAAAGGCTTCCTTGATGATGCTTCGAGAGGGCAGAGAAAGAAAAAAGAAGCAAAGTCAGGAAGAGATGTTTCTTCCTTTGCGAAAAAAAGTTCTGTGGTATCTGCTTTTGTACTTGGGCTTTACACGCCGCAGGCTGTCTCGGCAATCGTCACGGCTATTATCTTTCTTGCAATAGGGATCCTGGCTGGGCGCCTTGAATTTGCGAATTCGCTCAGCGCATTCTTCATATGTTTTGCTTTCATTGAGGCACCGTCAGGTCTGGTTACGATAGGTGTTTCAACATATTGCGCTTCGTCACCGAAGAGGGAGGCTCTTCAATGCAAAATGCCGGCGCTTGTCTATCTCATATCGTCGTTGATCGGATTCATAGTTGCTTCGCTTTTCGAGAGAATAAAGCTTTTGATGGCGCCGGAAAATGAAGTGCTCTATGCCGGAAATCTGATGTTTGCGGCGCTTTTCATAATGGTGATCGGAGCTTTCATGGGTATCATCTACAAGGCATGGGTCTTCGGCTTCATCATGATGGCGGCGGTAAGTGTTCTCTCTTTCAACGCGATAAGATTCGTAAGGGAAGGGATAGCTGTATTTCCTTCGCTTGGACTTTTTAACAGCGCGTTTGTCTGTGGTATCATCTCATGCTTCGCGGGAGCATTGCTGCTTTATCTTTTCTCAAAGCTGTTTCGGCGTTTTCCTTTGACCGAGCGCCTGCTGGGGAAATACTACAGGAGAAAATGAACAATGGGAAACGGGCTTCTTTTTCTACTAATCGGTAAATTTGTATATTTTTTTTGATAAAGAGAAAGCTTAAAATTTTTCCATTATTCATAAAAACAGAAAGGAGTTTTGCAAAAATGGAAACAAAAAACATTTCAAAGGGCTTGCATCAGATCTTCGTCAGCAAGCTTATGCAGCTTATCGGGACTATACTTGTAACTATCGGAGGAATTCTTGCAGCAACTGTGTCTATCGTGGCGTTAGGAGCCGCATTTTCTGATGCGGAGCTCGCTACTTCGTCTGCTGGCGCTTTGATAGGGGGTGCAGCAGCTGGTTCCGTGCTCGTTATCGTAGGTGCGGTCCTTCTCATTCTCTGCCTTATCTTCATGCTGGTTGGTCTTGGCAACGCTTCAAAGGATGATCCCAGATTCAAGACGGTGCTTCTTTTTGCGCTGATCTCCCTTGCGTGCTCTATCATCTCAAGCTTCGTTGGATCCATACCCGTACTTGCTTCCATCCTCAAGATAGCGTCAACTGTACTCGACCTTGTTGTTGTCATCCTGACGCTTTCCTATACTTCTGAAGCGCTTGCTGCGAAGGGCAGGAATGATCTTGCCGAGAAAGGGCTCAATATTCAGAAGCTTCTCCTTGTGATAATCCTTCTCACCCTTATCGTTCAGATCGTTTCGATCTTCGTTGCACTGGCAGGCGTCCTCGCGATCATAACCCTTGTGC
Source organism: uncultured Lachnospiraceae bacterium (assembly GCA_947167155.1). Taxonomy (GTDB): domain Bacteria; phylum Bacillota; class Clostridia; order Lachnospirales; family Lachnospiraceae; genus RUG306. The sequence goes on from CAMVHB010000073.1 coordinate 6,310, forward strand.
TTCAGATCGTTTACTGGTTCTCCTTCATGATCTTCCTTTCAAAGGCTTCAAAGGCCCTTGCATAACAGATCGGAAAACTTTGTGATAAGGCAGGTGCCCGGTGATCCCGGACACCTGTTTTTGATAGGAGTGAGTTGATGAAAGCATTGGTCTTACTCAGCGGCGGGCTTGACAGTTCGGTCTGTCTTTCCCTTGCGGTGAAAAAATACGGTA
>CAMVHB010000074.1 GCA_947167155.1 uncultured Lachnospiraceae bacterium
ATTATCTTTCTTGATGTCGAGATGCCCGGGCTTGACGGCATGGAGACCGCGCGAAGGATAAGGCTCCGTGACAAAGAGGTTTCGATTATCTTTCTCACGGGTTTTACCGACAAGGTATTTGAGGCCTTTGAAGTGGAGGCTTTCCGTTATCTCGTAAAGCCCGTAAGTGACAGCGATATTTTCACCGCCATTTCAAAGGCTCTGGAAAGGAAAGACCGCGAAAAATATCTTTCCATCGAGATCCACGGAAGGCGCCTTGAGATCCCGTTTTCAAAGATAATATATGCCGAAGTCTTTAACAGGATAATCAGGCTTCATACAAAAAGCGGCAAGATGGATTATTACGGAAAGCTGTCTGAACTTGAAAACGAGCTTGGGAGGGGCTTCTTCCGCTGCCACAGGTCCTTTCTCGTGAACATGTCCTACGTGAAAAGCTATGACGCGAACGACGTCCTTCTTTTGGATGATATAAAGGTGCCCCTGTCCCGGCAGAAATATTCATCCTTCATCCGCGCCTATATTGCCAGTATCAAAGGAGAGCCGGAATGAATGATGGTCGCTACCACAGCCTCATAGATAATGTCGTAGCCCTCCAGCAGATCCTCACTATTGTTCTGATAGGGCTATTCTTCTACGCGCTCTGCCGGCCATATATCAGAAGAAAGCGCCTTGGTTTCCTCTGGCTTTCTATGGGGTACGCTTTTTTGCTTTTTGTCTTTTACCTTCTCCCGGAGAATGTCCAGCCGCCGAGGGGCGTGAGCTTTCTTTTGCGGGTCTTCGGAGGCTTTTTTATTATTTTTCTGATCGAGAGAAATTATCCTCTCAGAAGCTTTTTCCTTTCGCTTTCCTACTACACGATCACCTATACCGCTGTCCGGATGGCGTCGGAGCAGAACGGCTTCGTTTCAGATGCCCTCTTTTCATCAGACAAAATAATAAGTGACGTGGATGCGACGATCAGGGCCTTTGTATTCATCCAGATCGAGGATGTGGCCTTCCTTGCCGCATTACTTTCAATAACGGTTTTCTTCTTCAACAAAGCCGCCCGGTTTCCTTCGGAGGAGCTCACGAAGAAGAGCCTTCTCATTCTCTCAATACCGTCTATAGTGCAGCTGATACAGGGCTTTTTGTATGTGGATTATTATAATATGTATACAGAATATGCGAGGCTTCTCGTTGAAACGGGACAAGCCGCGGGAAATCCTTATTTCAATTGGTCATCCTGGTACCGTCTGGCTGAAAACGCGCTCTTCCTGCTTTTCTGGCTGATCTTTCTGTTTTTGTTCTCGGATATGAAGAGGCTGTCAAGAAGGGAAAAGGAGGAGCTTGTCCTAAAAGGGCAGCAGGAGCAGCTTTCACAAAGGATAGCCCAGTCGGAAAGCTTCTACAGAGAGATAAGCGGGATGCGCCACGACATGAGCCACCATATCCGGATCATCTCCGCCCTGCTTGAAGAGAATAATATCAAAGAGGCAAGAGACTATATCGCCCGCATGGAGGAAAGTCTTAATGCAATAAGCGTGAAGGCATCGACGGGACATCCTGTCACGGATCTCATTATTTCTGAAATGAAGGAAAGGGCGGATGCGAAGGGCGCATTGCTGAAAGCCGATTTCACATTCCCGAAAGGCGCGCCGGTCGATGCTTTTGACATTTCGGTGATACTTGGAAACGGCCTTTCCAATGCGATTGAAGCCGTAGATTCCGGCGATGAGATAGTACTTAATTCCTACATGAAGAATACGGCCTTTTTGACAGAGATCCAAAATCCCTTTGAGGGGAACTTTGATATCGATCCCGTGAGCGGCTTTCCAAAAAGCACGAAAAAGGGCGCGGGTCACGGCATCGGCCTCATAAACATCCATAGGATCGCGGAAAAATATAATGGGGACGTGACCCTTGAAAAAAGGGATGGCAAAGCTGTCCTCGCGGTTCTCCTCCAAATAAAATGAAAGAAACGTTTATGAAAAAAAGATTATTTTTGAGAATTCTCCCAATCATCGCAGGGGTTGTTTTCCTGTTTCTGTTCCTTCGGTCGAGAGCGGATGAAGTCCATGTTTCCTATTCTTTGCTCATACTCGAAGATGAGGACGGGAAGAGGACTCTGATGAAAAATTATCTTGATACTGCTGCGCTGATCCCGGTCGAGCTGGATGATGAGAAGGAAAAGGCGCTTTATCTTTTGATGGGAGAAGAGGCAGAGTACTCGGAGCTTTGGGCGGATTATGAAATGACGCAGGACAAGGCTACAGGACTTTGGCGCATTTTGAAAAAGGGCACGGATCCTGAGTTTTCAAATATTATTCTCAGAAATGATGAAGAGATGCAAAAATACAGGAAGCTTGCAGAATCATATTCCAAAGCATATCCGGAGGTTCTCTCCGATCTTTCTGTTGCATATATTTATGCGGATTATGAAGCGAAGGGCAGGGCGAAACGCTTTCCGGAAGGCTTCTTTTTCTACCATATGAGGGGAATGCAATATATAGACGCAAAGAACAGCAAAAACTCATGGAGCCTTGATCTCACCTATGATGAATACAGGGCTCTTGATGAAAAAATTAATATAAATGAGCTTCCCTTTGATATCAGTTCATTTGATGCCTGGAAGGGCACCCTTGATTCCCTCGGGATCGAATATGACATCAAGGCCGATCACGACAGTCCCCGCTACAAGGCAGCAGAGGCGCATATAGAAGAGATAATGGGCGATGACCTGCAAAAAATGTCCGCAGAAGAAAAAGAGCGTCTTGTGACGCGCCGTCTGAAGGAATTTGACTCTGACGGCTATATGCTGAACATCTTTGGCGTCTCGGGGATGGATGTGGGAAGAGTGCCCTTGGAGGAGCGGGCGGTCATTATTCCTGTGGCAGAGGAGTACAAAAAAAGGCTTTTCGAATTTGAAAGACTGCTATGTACAGAGCCTTTTGAAGGCAGGAGAAATATTGATGAAAAATCAAGGATATATCGCAACTATCAGCTTTCGCTCAAAAAAGAGGACAGACTGAAGGGAACCTATACCCTGAGCCAATATGAAAGGCGCTTTTTTGAATTGTTAAGCGCGGATTGCGACATTACTTATGAAGAAGCTATGGCAAGGATCAAGGTTTCGCCGGACTCAAAGACCCTTGAGCTTTTGATGGATCCGGTTGTCGATGAAGCCCTCCGCCACTCAAGGGATTCCCTCAACAGATGGATGACGGAGTGACGGGGGGTGACAGGGAGACGGGGCATCATCAACTAAAACCTATGATTGACTTTGCTTCGAGATACAGAAACTCCGCGATCTTTCGCTTGAACTTTCCTTCCACGGTGACACCGCGGCCGAGGAAGGTCTTTTTCATTCTACGCCACATCTTGATATCCTTCTTTTTGAGATAATCCCAAAGCTCGTCCCTTTTCTCGAGTCCTGTTTTTGTATGCGTCCTGATGAGGAGGATCGAGGATATGGTGGTGATCATATTTATGTCCTTCAGCATATAAGTGCGAAGCGAAGGATTTTCCGTTCTCGGGTCGTCGAAGAGGCGGTAGGCGTCGATCATTATCTTGTTGACGCGAAGCTGCTGGTCAAGGCGCGTAAGCATCACATCCTCATGCACAGACTGGTCGGGCCGCCCGACATAGTAGCGGTAGAAGTTCACATCAATATAATACATGGTCTTCACGTAGGGCAGCGGGATATAGGCATAGAGGTTGTCCACGTAGAAGGTATGCTTTGGAAGGGTAAGGCGGCACTCGCGAAGAAGCCCCACCCGATAGATCAGGGAGTGCATCAGAAGGAAGCTGCTCGCGCCCTTCAGGGCGAAACGGTTCCAGGTGAAGAGCTCGTCCTTCGGAAGGTGGTGGTAACGCATTACCTTCTTGATCTTTTTTCCTTCCTTCTCGTATACGAAGTTTGATATCACAAGGTCGGGAAGCACGCGGCTTTCCTCGGATGTAAAGAACCGAAGCTTCGTCATGATCTCATGGAAGGCGTTCTTCGAGACCCAGTCATCGGAATCTACTATCTTGATGTATGTCCCGCGGGCATTTTTGATACCGGTATTAAGAGCCTCGCCGTGACCGCCGTTTTCCTGGTGGATCGCCCTGATGATATCGGGATATTTCTTTTCGTATGCATCCGCGATCGCCGCCGTATCGTCAGTTGAACCATCATCTACGATAATGATCTCAAGACCCTCCCGCTCGCACAAAAGACTCTTGATGCAGTGCTTCATATAGTCCTGGGAATTGTAGCAGGGGATCACGACAGTAAGTATTTTTTCATCCATGTTCTAATTCTCCTGAAATCCCTGAAATGTTGACAAATCAAGGGTTTTAAAGTAATCTAATACAGTATGGTCCTTTTCTGAAATGACCATGCGAAGATAATATAACACATTCAAGGAGGTTTTTCATTATGTCGGATTACGCTAATCTCAAGATTGAAAAAGAAGCCGATATCGCGGTACTCACGATATCAAGACCTGAGGCTTTGAACGCACTGAATTCCGAGACCATAGAGGAGCTTGACAAGGCTCTTACAGAGATCGAAGCAGATGATTCCGTGAAGGTTCTCATCCTTACCGGCGGTCCTGACAAGAAGGGTAATGCATTCAAATCCTTCGTGGCCGGCGCCGACATCAAGGAAATGGTGAATTTCACCGCGCCCGAGGCAAGAGCGTTTGGAATAAAGGCCTCCGTTCCCTTCTTTAAGCTCCAGAATATGAGACAGGTTACGATTGCCGCGGTAAACGGCTTTGCACTTGGCGGCGGCTGTGAGATCGCGATGTCCTGCGATATCAGGATAGCTTCCGACAATGCTGTATTCGGACAGCCCGAGTGCGGTCTCGGTATCATCCCCGGCTTCGGCGGAACACAGAGACTGGCAAGGCTTGTCGGTATGGGACGCGCAAAGGAAATGATCTTTACCTGCGACAATATCAACGCCGAAGAGGCTTACAGGATAGGTCTTGTAAACCATGTAGTCGCACAGGACGAGCTGATGAACTGCGCAAAGGAGATGGCAAAGAAGATCGCATCAAAGGGGTCTTATGCTGTATCGATCGCAAAGGCAGCTATCAACAACGGCTACGATATGGATATCAAAAACGCTGTCGAGATGGAAGCAAATCTTTTCGGCGTTGTAAATGATACCGCTGACAAGAAAGAGGGCATGAACGCATTTATCGAGCGCCGCCCTGCCGAACTCAAGGATTTTTGATAATTGAAAGAAGGGCTCCTGAAAAAGATAATCATCATTATTTTCGCGACGCTGTTGAACGTCGGTGGAGCACTTTTGTCAAGTTACCTTAAACTACCTTTCCTCCTTGACACCACGGGGAGTTTTGTTGCCGTGGTGCTTGGAGGATTTTTTCCGTGCGTCGCATCTTCTGTCGCTTCGGCAGGAATACTTTCAATAGCCGGAGCAGTTCATCCCTCATTTATCCTGAGCCAGACTCTCTTTTCACTGGTCGTTTTCCTTTTCTACAGAAAAAAACTATTTTCAAGTGTGAGCCGTGTCGGAATGAGCGGTTTCTGGCTCGCGCTGATCGCGACTGCACTTACAGCTCCCTTTGACATGCTCTTCGGGGACTACTTCACGGGCAATTACTGGGGAGATATAGTGACTGAGATGTTTCGCTGGAACGGCGTTCCCAAGCCCGGCGCATGCATAGTCGGTGAGATCGCCGCAAATCTTTTCGACAAGATACTGATGGCCTTTCTGGCCCTTATTGTCATACGTTTTACAAAGAAACAGCAGAGGAAAAAGAATAATGCCGCGGCGACCGTGACCGCGTTATTGTTGTTTTCCCTCATGCTTTCTTCATTTCTTTCAGTGCCGGTCCGGGCGGAGAACGCGAACGCATACGGGATCTACAACAAGGAAAACGGGCTCATCTCCTCCGACGCGAATGCGATCGGGGAGACAGAGGACGGAACGATCTGGATCGGGAGCTACGCCGGGCTCATCCGTTTCGACGGTACTGATTTCACACTTGTCCGGGACGGCGGTATCGCCAACGTGAATGCTATCTTTACGGACTCTTTGGGCAGGCTCTGGGTCGGAACCAATGACAACGGCATCGCGAGACTTTCACAGGACGGTTTCACATTTTTTAATACCGAAAACGGGCTTTCAAGCGATTCCATAAGATGCTTCGAAGAGGGCGATGACGGAAGGATCTACGCGGGAACCTCCAGCAAATTAGTCTCTATCGACAAGGAAGACAGGATAGTGACCATAAGCGTCGACCTTTCCTACATCTATTCCCTTGCTTTCAGGGACGGCCTC
>CAMVHB010000075.1 GCA_947167155.1 uncultured Lachnospiraceae bacterium
TGAGAACTGATATACCGGAAGAAGAGATGTTTTCCACTACACTCCATCTGATGCTTGCGACAGTGACACGTTATGCTGTCGGACTTGTTTATATCCCGGAGGATGATGATTTTGACCAAAAAGAACTTCTGGCACTAAAGGAGATGTTGATGGACAGATACAGGGGAATAGTCTATGGCAAATGAGAGGATCCAAAAAAAAGAAAAGGATAAAAGTGTCATATTTATTTTTACTGTAGTTTCTGTCAGTTTTCTGCTGGCGATCATCGTATCCATCGTGTCTCTTGTCATGCTGGCAAGGGAAAACACAAAGGAAATAGACACCATGCTTTCTTATCGGATATATGATCAGATTTCCAGCAACCTGAATGAACCCATCGTTGTCGCAAGGACCATGGCCTGCGATGCTTTTTTGGATAATTTTATAAAAGAAGAATCCACAATGAGTGAGGAAGAGGCCATACAGATCATGCAGCAATACCTCAGCAGATTAAAGGGCGGGCTGTCCTATGATTCTGCATTTCTTGTTTCGGAACGAAGCAGGCGGTATTACACCTATGAAGGGCTTAATAAGATCGTCGATCCGGAAAATGACAGCCACGATATCTGGTATTCCCTTTTTGTCGAAAAAGGCGCTGCCTACGATCTTGATGTGGATAGTGATGAGATGAACGGAAACCTGTGGACAGTATTTGTCAACGCGCGCATTGAGGACGGAAACGGTGAGCTTCTGGGTGTATGCGGCGTCGGAGTGCAGATGACAAATCTGCAGGAGCTTTTCCTGAAATGTGAAAAGGAGTACGGGGTCAAGATCAATCTTGTGGACAGCGAAGGCATGGTTCAGGTGGACACGCAGGATATCAATATAGAAAATGCCTGGATCACAACAGATGCCCTCGGACGTGCGGAAGCGGAGGCATATCACACGGAAACCCTGGCAAACGGCGAGTTTGCAGTCACAAAGTACATAGAGCCGCTCGGATGGTATCTTGTCGTACAAAGCAATCCTACATCGATCAGTAAGAAGTATGTACATGTGATCATTCTGAATATAGCATTGTTCCTTTTGGTAATGGGCGTGCTGTTCTTCATGATAACGGCCATTTTGAAGCGCTCGAAGAAGGAGAGGGAGGACAGGGAAAAACTGCTTCTTATGTCTGAACGCGCTCTGGCGGCGAGTGAGGCAAAGTCTTCGTTTTTATCAAGCATGTCGCATGAGATCAGAACACCGATCAATACGGTTTTGGGTATGAACGAAATGATATTGCGGGAAGCTTGTGACAAAAATATTCTCGAATATTCCTCAAACATCGATAATGCCGGAAGGACTCTTCTCTCTTTGATCAACAGCATTCTCGATTTTTCAAAAATAGAAGAAGGGAAAATGGAGATAATCCCGGTTGAGTATGATACGGTCTCCGTCATCAATAATCTTGTTGCAGCTGTTTCTGAACGCGCGAAGGAAAAGGGGCTTGAGTTTTACGCGGATATAGACAAAGACCTGCCGGCCCGGATGGTTGGCGATGATGTAAGGCTTTCTCAGGTGATCATGAATATTCTGACAAATGCCGTAAAGTACACAAGGGAGGGCTTCATAAGGCTGACCATAAAGCCGGAAAACAAAAGCGGGAAATCGATAGAGCTTTATGTTGCTGTAGAAGATTCCGGAATAGGCATCAAGAAAGAGGATATTCCCAAGCTGTTTGAATCCTTTGAGCGGCTTGATGAGGTTAAAAACCGAAGCATAGAAGGAACCGGGCTTGGCATGGCGATCGTTTCCAATCTGCTGAAGATGATGGACAGTAAGATAGAGGTTCAAAGTGAATACGGCAGAGGATCATTATTCTTCTTTCGCATCCGCCAGGAGATAGCAGACGCCACTCCAATAGGTGATTACAAAAAAAGACCCAATATCAGCATAAAGCAGAATGAGGCAGAGTCTTTTACCGCCCCGGAAGCGCAAGTGCTTGTGGTTGATGATAATGAAATGAACCTGAAGGTTGCGAAAAACCTTTTGGGCTTATTCAAAATATCTCCCGGGCTGTCGGGCTCGGGATATGATGCGATGGAAAAGGTGAAAAAGGATTCCTACCATATCATTCTTCTGGACCATATGATGCCGCAGATGGATGGTAAGGAAACCTTGAAAAAAATGAAGGAAGGGAATTACCTTGCGAAAGAAACAAAGGTAATAGCACTGACTGCAAATGCCATCGCAGGGGCAAGAGAGGATTATCTGAATGCGGGCTTTGATGATTATCTGTCAAAGCCCATAGAACTCGAAAAGCTTGAAGGTATATTAAGAAAGTGGCTTCCGGAGCACATCATCAGGGAGGCTTTGGCAAAGGAAAAAGACACCGGTGGCGACGAAGAATTGTTTGAGTTTTACCCCTTTGAGGATCATGCGGAGAAAGGCAGCAAAACGACAGATGACGGATCTTCGGAGGAGGGGACTGATTTCTTCGGAGAACTGGAAGCCCTGGGCATTGATACAAAGGCAGCCCTCATGTTTTGCGGAGAAGATCCGGCATTCTACAAAGAGCTGCTTGATAGCTTTGTTGCATCCTGTGGGGAAAAGAAGAAAGAGCTTGATGATCATTTTTCAAAAGAAGCCTGGAAAGATTTTGAAATAAAGATCCACGCCTTAAAAAGCATGTCCAAAACCATAGGGGCTATGGAGCTTTCAGATATGGCTTTTGAGCTTGAAAAAGCTGCAGAAGAGGAAAATAAAGAAAAGATCATAAAGGGATATCCGGTGTTTGAGTCAAAATACCTGAAATTGGCAGAGAACATCAAAGCGATCCTGTAAAAAATCAGCGGAGGAACAAAAATGGCAGATTGGGTAATTATAGTCGATGATGATGAAACAAATCTCAAGATGGCCGGTCATATCCTGAGCAAAGCCGGAATGCGAGTTACGGCGATGAGATCCGGGGAGGCCCTGCTTCGATATGTCGAAGAAAAGGAAATTCCGGATCTTATCCTTCTTGATATCAAAATGCCCGGTCTGGACGGCTTTGAGACCCTGTCAAGGATGCGAAAGACCGAGAGGGCAAAGAATGTACCCGTTATTTTCCTGACTGCGGATGAAAAGGATCAGACTGAAGCAACGGGGCTTTTGGCCGGAGCCCTGGATTTTATCAAAAAGCCGTTTGTTCCGGAAATACTTACGATCCGTGTGCGGCATATGATCGATCTCGACCATCTTCAGAAAAATCTCGCCAATGAGGTGGAAAAAAAGACCAAAGAAAATGAGAGGCTCTTCCTTCACGTGGTGTCCTCACTGGCTTCTGCCATTGATGCCAAGGACACCTATACCAACGGTCATTCATCGAGAGTAGCGGAGTATTCAAGAGAGATCGCAAGGCGGTACGGCTATGACGAGAAACAGCTTGATGAAATATATATGATGGGGCTTTTGCATGATGTCGGGAAGATAGGGATACCGGATGCCGTTATCAACAAGCCGGCAAAGCTGACAGAAGATGAATATGAGATCATAAAGACTCATCCTGTCCTGGGGGCAAGGATACTCGGAAAGATCAAAGAGATGCCGTCCCTTCAGATGGGAGCAAGATGGCACCATGAAAGATATGACGGAAAAGGTTATCCGGATCAGTTGTCGGGAAAGGATATCCCTGAAGGGGCAAGGATCATTGCAGTGGCGGACTCCTATGACGCCATGACGAGCCACAGGAGCTACAGAAAGCCTCTCCCACAGGGAGTCGTAAGGGAAGAGATCGAAAATGGAATGGGTACCCAGTTTGATCCGGAATTTGCCCGGATCATGATAGGGATGATAGACGAGGATACGGAATACTTGATGAAGGAAGAGTAAGAATAATATGTGGATCATAAACTGCATTTTGCTTGTCATAGGATCGGTAGCCGGAGTTATAGGCATCGGCTTTTTCCGGCGCAACAAAGAGTCGAAGGGTAGGATGCGCACATTTATCTGCGCTCTTGGGGTTTTTTCCGCGATCTGGTGTATCACCTATGGGGTAATAGGTATTACTGAAGATCTTTCGATCTGTGATCCGGTCCGGAGTGTTGGAGTTGTATCCATTACCGCTTTTCTGACGTCGGAATTATTCCTTGTGACAGAGATATCCGGTGCGAGAAAATGGACGGTGCGGATCGCAAGATTATTCGCCTTGGTCATATCGCTCCTTGATATAGTGATATATGCCCGGTTTGGAATGGATATCTATATGAGGTCTGAGGGAAGGACGACCTGGGTCGCAAGTCCTGAATTTGAGATCAACAGGCGCTTTCATTATCTTTATATCATTCTGATGTTTCTTGAGCTGTTCATCTTTGGGCTCATTTGGTTAAAAAGAAACAGGGTAAAGAGACTGCGGCATTTTCTGACAATGGTTTTTGCCGCCAATTTCGCCATGCTGTTTTTCACCCTGCCGGATACCATCCTTCCAAGATTCGGCTACCCGGCTGTGGCCACTTCCGGCATCGGCGCCGCAGTCTGCGCCATAGTAATGTGGTATGGCGCAACGCGGCTTTCTTCCTTTGACATACGTATGGGAGGGATCAGGGATAAGGTCTTTGAATTTATCAACGCCGGTGTGGCGGTGCTTGATCTTTCGGGCAGGACAGCCCTTTTGAACCGCTACGCAGCCGAAAGAATGCCAAACAGAGGCAAGGACGGATGTACCCTCGATGATCTTTTTTTGCTGAAGGACGCCGCAGCAGAAGAAATACTGAAAAGCTCCGAGGAAAGTATCTATTCCGCCAGATTCTGGGACAAGGAAAATGCGCACGCCTATTCCGTCCGCATCAACGGCGTGAAGGACAATTGCGATGAGATCTTCTGTTATATGTGCGTCTTTGTTGATGTTACGGAGGAAGTGGAGGCTATACAGAAATATGAGATCGCCTCTGAGGCAAAGAGCCGCTTCCTTGCGCAGATGTCTCATGAGATACGGACGCCTATAAACGCGGTGCTCGGGATGAACGAGATGATCCTTCGGGAGGAAAAGGACAATGATATTCTGGACTATGCAAGGAATATCGATTCCGCCGGAAAGACACTGCTCACCCTTATAAACAGCATACTGGATTTTTCAAAGATCGAGGACGGGAAGATGGAGATCATACCCGTGAAATATGATACCGCATCCTTTATCAACGACCTTGTAAATTCAGTGCTTCAGAGGGCAGATGCAAAAGGCCTTGCCTTTGAGGCAAATATTGACGAGAACATTCCCTGCACACTCATCGGGGATAATGTCCGCTTTTCGCAGGTGATAATGAACCTGCTCACAAATGCCGTGAAATATACCGAGAGCGGGACGGTCACCTTTGTTATGGCGCTTGGCGGAAAGGAAGGAAAAACCGCAACGCTCAATGTATCTGTGAAGGATACGGGGATCGGGATAAAGGATGAGGACAGGGATGCTTTGTTTGAATCCTTTGAACGCCTTGATGAGATCAGAAATCACAATATCGAAGGAACGGGGCTTGGACTTTCCATTGTTACAAACCTGCTCTCGCTCATGGGAAGCAGGCTTTCGGTGGAAAGCGTCTATGGAAAGGGTTCCTGCTTCAGCTTCGTGCTACAGCAGGAAATAGCGGATGATACGCCTATCGGGGATTACAGAAAAAGGCTTAAAGAAAGCTATGAGAACAGAAAAGAGCATGACCTCATAAGCGCACCCGCGGCAAGGGTTCTTGTGGTTGATGACAATGACATGAACCTGAAGGTCTGTGTAAACCTTCTCAAGCTAATGAAGATAAAGCCGGACACAGTATCTTCAGGCATGGAAGCCATCGAGAGCATGCGCAAAAACGTCTACGATATCGTTCTCCTTGACCATATGATGCCGAAGATGGACGGGATAGAGACCCTGAAAAAGCTACAGGAAGAAGGGCTTGTTCCGCCGGAAACAGTCGTCATCGCGCTTACCGCAAATGCGGTGGTCGGTGCAAGGGAAACTTATCTTGCCGCAGGCTTTGATGATTATCTTTCAAAACCGATAGCACTGAAGGCGCTTGAGGAAAAGCTGTTAAAATATCTTCC
>CAMVHB010000076.1 GCA_947167155.1 uncultured Lachnospiraceae bacterium
ATGTGGATGGTTCCGATGAAGGCGACGTATCCTTCAAAAGCCCGACGCACATTTCACCCAATTCCGCAGGAGCCGCTGTCAGGGCGCATGAGAACATGCATGTACAGAACGCCTATCAGAAGGCCGGCAAGGAAGGCGGAAAGGTGCTTCAGGCCAGCGTTTCGATCCATACGGCGGTCTGCCCCGAGTGCGGCCGGGTCTATGTCAGCGGCGGTACTACAAAGACCGCGATCGCCTCACCGGTTGAGGGCGCCGGGAATGACAAGAATCCCTACAGCCAGCAGGCGAAGGCGATAAACGCGCTCTTCAACGGAGCGAATGTAAATTACAGAGTCTGATTTACAGGAGAAAGACGAAAAAAGGCCCGGGTGCACTGGTGCTCCCGGGTTTTCCTTTGAAAATAATATCATGATTGAATTTATAGTAAAGCTTCGATACAGGGATATTTACAGGTTCCTTATGTACAAGAATTACAGAAGCTCGCAGGGCATCACACCAATTATCCTTGCGGTGCTCGTAGTACTTGTGGCATCCTTTTCCTCCGGGAAGATACCGCTTCACTTTACGGTCATCTATTATATCTGCGCAGCTATATTTCTCATTTACCAGCCGATACTCCTTTTCTTCCAGGCGAGGGCGCAGATCAACAGGAACCTGGTGCTTTCAAACCCTATCCGCTATGAGTTTTCCGAGGAAGGCATCAAGGCCGTGTCAGGCGCGGTCATCGAAGACAATGTTATCGAGATGCCTTGGGATGAGATACTGATGGTGCGGGAGACAAGGAGCGAGCTTTTCATATTCAGAGACAGGGAAAACGCCTTTGTGCTTCCGAAGGACGCGACAGAGGGACTGCTCCGAAAGATCAAAAAACTGATCCGGGATATGATGCATCACGGTGATGTTTCGTTTTTGAAAAGATAATGATCATGGAAAAGAAACTGGAATCGGCTTCGCCCGATGAGACGGAGTCTATAGCTGAAGAAATTGCAAAAGAAGCAAAGGCGGGCAGCATTTATACTCTCTCAGGGGATCTTGGCGCAGGAAAGACTGTTTTTGCGCGTGGGTTTGCAAGAGGACTCGGGATAATGTCTCCTGTCACAAGCCCGACCTTTACTCTGGTAAATGAGTACAAGAAAGGTCGGCTTCCTCTCTACCACTTCGACGTCTACCGGCTTGGAGAAGCTGAAGAGCTTTATGACACAGGCTTTGAGGATTATCTTGAAAATGGCGGGGTAGTTCTCATCGAATGGGCGGAAAGAGTAGAGGAGCTCTTGCCGCGGCCTTATTTTTGTATTTCAATAGAAAAGGACCTCTCAAGAGGAGAGGATTTTCGTTTGATCACTTTGAAAGAGATGCAATGAAGATACTTTCGATAGACACAAGCGGGCTCTGCTGCACGGCAGCAATTATGGAGGATAATATCCTTCGTGCCTCATATACGGTGGATTTCAAAAAGACGCACTCAGAGACCCTGCTTCCCATGGTCGACAGTCTTTTTGAGACCACAGGGATAATGAAAAAGGAGATCGATCTGATCGCCTGCGCATCCGGTCCGGGATCCTTCACCGGCCTTCGGATAGGAGCCGCGACGGCAAAGGGGATAGCTCTTGCTCTTGACAAACCGATCATTCCTGTGCCCACCCTCCTTTCGCTTTCCTACAACGCCTGCCTGTCTCAGATGGATATTGTACCAATGATGGATGCAAGGCGGGGGCAGGTATATACAGGTGTATACCGCTATGAAGAAGGTACTTCCGCCCTTCCAAAGATTGTGCTTGAGCAGTGTGCGATCCCTCTTGAGGAGCTTATCGAAGTCATAAATGAGAACGGACATGGCGTTTTGTTTTTGGGAGATGCCGTGCCGGTCTTCAAAGAAAAAATAGAAGAACTTGTGAAAACAGATCGTTCCTTCGCGCCGGGCTTTCTTTCAAGACAAAGAGCCGGGGCCCTCGCAGAGGTTTCGCTCCTTCTATATAATGATGGTAAAGCGGTTTCGGCGGATGATTTCAGACCGGATTATCTTCGGCTTTCCCAGGCTGAAAGAGAGCGGCTTGAGAGAGAAAACCAAGAATAATAATTGGGGGATGCACCATGATAGAAGACGAATACAAGGTAAGACTTATCTTTGATGAAGAGCTCGATGCTGCGGCAGAACTTTCATACGCTGTTTTCGGTGATCAGGGCTACAGCAGGCGGGATTTTTTCGAGGCTGTAAAGGGCGGAAACGCTCTGGTGCTCGGTGTTTTTTCGCGTGAGGATATGAGCATTCAAGGCTATGGAGTTTTCTATCATTCCGCGGATCAGGCGGAGATCAACAGCCTTGCCGTAGCATCGGATCAAAGGAGAAAAGGCCTTGGCACTTTTCTTTTGAAAAAGGCGGTCGGCATATTGAAGGAGGGCGGTGCGAAGAAGCTCTTCCTTGAAGTCCGGCGTTCAAACGAAGGCGCCATCAAGTTCTATGAGAGGCACCGCTTCCTGATGTCTGACGTGCGAAGAAATTTCTATGACGCTCCGAAGGAAGACGCTCTTGTGATGGTAAAGGTTCTGAAGCTTTAGTATGGAGTATTGAATAATGCTTGACGTTTCACTTCTTGGTACAGCCGGGATGATGCCCCTCCCTTACAGGTTTCTGACCTCACTTATGGCGCGCTACAACGGCTCAGATCTTTTGATAGACTGCGGTGAAGGGACCCAGGTCGCGATAGCAAAGAAGGGCTGGAGCCCCCATTCCATCGACACGCTGCTTTTGACACATTATCATGCAGACCATGTCAGCGGACTTCCGGGCCTTCTCCTTTCAATGGCAAACGGGGAAAAGACAAGTCAGCTTTCTATATACGGTCCCAAAGGTCTTTCAAGGATAGTAAATTCGCTGCTTGTGATCGCGCCCGACCTTCCCTTTGAGATAAGCCTTCACGAGATAAATACCCCAACTCTTGAATTTTCCTCAAAGGGCTTTGATATAAAGGCCTTCCGCGTAAATCATAATGTGATCTGCTACGGCTACTCCCTTTCAGTGAAGCGCCTTCCAAAGTTTGATCTTGAAGCCGCGAAGGAAAAAAACATACCCCTCAGATTCTGGAACGCCCTTCAGCACGGGCAGGACTGCATCGATGACGACGGAACCGTTTATACTCCTTCAATGGTAATGGGCCCGCCGAGGAAGGGGCTGAAGGTCACTTACACTACAGACACAAGGCCCTGCCAGAGCATTATCGATAATGCGGCAGAGTCCGATCTTTTCATCTGCGAGGGGATGTACGCGGAAAAGGAAAAGAAGGATAATGCGAAAAAGAATAAGCACATGATGTTTTCTGAGGCTGCGGCTCTGGCGAGAGACGCTTCTGTGAAAGAACTTTGGCTTACACATTTTTCACCCTCTCTCATGGGGGCCGACAAATACATGGGCGGCATCAGGAAGATATTTAAGAATACTCATCTCGGGAAGGACGGGCTTACGAAGGAGCTCAAATTCGAGGACGAAGAGGAATGATATGAAGACAGTTGTTCGGACAATAATATTCGGATTGATAATCGCTGCACTCATCGTCGGCTTTTATTTTTATCTTTCGAACCGCACTTCTTCAAATGAGGAGAAGGGGCAGGATGCAGCGCGCACGGAGCTTGAGACCGTGCTTTCGAAGGATATTTCAAAAGATTATCCCGGGACACCGAGGGCGGTGATCAAGTGGCACAACAGGATACTCCAGCTTTATTACAACGGGAAGCTTGAGAATTCGGATATAACAAGGCTTTGCGACCAGGATATGCTGCTCTGGGATGCCGACCTTCTGCAGCTGAATCCGAGGGAGGTATATCTCAATTCCTTAAACGGCAGCATTGCGGACTTTCGTGCACACGGCAGAAAGATCCAGTCCTCCGACGTTGCGGATACGGATGATGTCAGATATTCAAAGAAGGATGGAAGAAATCTTTCCTACGTGATCGCAACATATTTCATTACCGAAGGAAGCGGCTATACGAGGATATATCAGAATTACTGCATGAGGCAGGACTCAGCGGGAAGGTGGAAGATCGTTGCGTTCCAGCTTTGCGACAGTGTCGGAAATCCGGTTAATGAAGGGACTGCTGTAGACCTTCTTCAAGGGGCAATGCAATGAAGATACTTGCGATAGAATCTTCCTGTGACGAGACAGCGGCCGCTGTCGTAGTTGATGGCAGGGATGTAAGAAGCAATATAATATCCACACAGATCCCGATCCACACGCTCTATGGCGGCGTGGTCCCGGAGATCGCGAGCAGGAAGCATATTGAAAGAGTAAACCAGGTCATAAGGAAGGCGCTTTCCGATGCCGGCGAGACTGTTGACTCTATCGATGCTGTCGCTGTGACATATGGCCCCGGCCTTGTCGGAGCGCTACTCGTAGGACTTAATGCCGCAAAAGCAATTGCCTGGGCTGCCGACAAGCCGCTCATCGGAGTCAATCATATCGAAGGCCATATAGCAGCGAATTTCATTGAGAATAAGGACCTTAACCCGCCTTTCCTCTGTCTCGTCGTAAGCGGCGGACATACCCATCTTGTTCGTGTCCTTGATTATGGGAAATATGAGATATTGGGACGCACAGTTGACGATGCGGCAGGAGAGGCCTTTGACAAGATCGCAAGGGTAATAGGGCTTGGGTATCCGGGAGGTCCGAAGATAGAGGAGGATGCGCGCGCCGGAGATCCCACTGCTTATCATTTTCCGCTTGCGCATGTGAGAGGGTCGGAATATGATTTTTCATTCTCTGGTCTCAAGTCTGCAGTTTTGAATTTTCTGAATTCAGAGGCTATGAAGTGTGATGCTGCAAAGCGCCGCGATACCTTGCTTTCAGACAGCGCCCATTCAAAAAGCGGTGTCGGGGACATTCCTCTGATCGACGGAAAACTCTTTGGAACGATACAAAGATCAGATCTTTCAGCCTCATTCCAGAAGGCGATTGTTGATGCATTAACGACCCGCGCCTTTCTGGCAGCGGAAAATGAAGGCGAAAAAAGGATAGCGCTCGCAGGCGGCGTTGCTGCGAATTCCGCTCTTCAAAGTTCGATGAGGGAGGAAGCAAAGAAGAGGGGGATTGAATTTTTCTGCCCTTCAAAGATCCTTTGCACGGACAACGCTGCCATGATAGGCTGCGCGGGATATTATGAACTAATGAAGGGACGAAGGAGTCCATTATCTTTGAATGCATTTTCCGATCTTCCCATAGGAGCCTCGAATGGAGAATAATGATTTTTCCCTCATCATAGCTGCCGGCGGAAGCGGAAGCCGCATGAAGACTGATACAGAAAAGCAGCTCATCATGTGGAAGGGACATCCGCTAATTCATCATTCCCTCTGCGCTTTTTTTGAATGCGGGATAAAGCATGCTGTGATAGTCTGTCCGAAGGGCGAAAAAGGACTTTACGAGGAGCTGTTTGTGACGGGCGAGGAAAATCAGATATCAAAGGAGCTTCTCGTCGAAGTTACTGAGGGCGGAGCCGAAAGATATGATTCCGTATATCAGGGACTCATGCTTATAGACACATCTTTTGTGATGATCCATGACGCGGCACGCCCCTTTGTGTCGCATGAGATCATTTCAAATGTGATAAATGACACAAGGAAGTTTCTTGCGGCGATCGCTGCGGTTCCCGTGAAGGATACAATAAAGATAATTGATAATAACGGCTTTTGCGCTGATACGCCGGACCGGCGTCTTCTCTACGCAGTGCAGACTCCGCAGGGCTTTCGGACAGACATTCTGAAGAAGGCCTATGGCAGCTTTTTTGAGGAAAGAGGGAAGAATATCGGACTCCATGTCACGGATGACGCGATGCTCGTGGAGAGGTATACGGATGTGAAGGTCTTTCTTTCAAAGGGGGAGTATTCAAACCTGAAGATCACGACGCCGGAGGATCTGCGATTGCTGGCTCTGTAGCAAAATGGTCCCTTGACTCTACGATGACACTAAACTCGCTTTGCTACGACGCTACTAAACTCGCTGACGCTCGTTAAGTAGCCCTGTACCGATTTTT
>CAMVHB010000077.1 GCA_947167155.1 uncultured Lachnospiraceae bacterium
GAGAACTGGAAGGACATGATGGCACTTGCCTCCTATTACACCCTTCTTCAGTCACAGCCCTATATGATGCGATAAGGCAGGGAGCAGCATAATGATATTGATAGTGCCTGCCCCGGAGCAGTATGAGTCTTATCTTTCATTTGCCACTGAAAACGGTCTTGGCTTTGAGGTTCAGGACCTTATGTTTCCTGCTGTGATGGATGATGAACAAAAAGTAAAAGAGCTCCTTTCCCTTTATGAAAAGGCTCCCGTCGTTTCTCTCCACGGTCCCTTTATAGACCTTAATTTTTCAGGGGGCGACAAAAAGGTCTTTGACATCACAAAAGAGCGTATTGAGACCTGTGCCTCCTACTGTAATTTCCTCGGTGCAAAAAAGATGGTACTACACTCCTGCTTCTTTACGGTGTCACCGAAGGAAGATCCTCTTTATGAAATCTGGAGCAGGACCGCTGCAGAGCTTCTCTGCGGGATAGCTGAAAAATATGACATTACTCTTTGCATAGAAAATGTCATCGACAGAGACCCCGATATCATCAAAAGGATGGTGGAGACAGCAGATCATCCTAAGGTCAGGGTCTGCCTTGATGTTGGGCATGCAAACTTTTCAATGGCAGGCATCGATACCTGGATGAAGGCGCTCGGCAAATACATAGTCCACTTCCATCTGCACGACAACAAAGGCTACTATGACGAGCATCTTGCAGCAGGTGACGGTACCGTTGAATGGAAAAGGTTTTTTGACCTTGAAAAAAGACTTGATGGGGACTCGGATATGCTGCTTGAGGTCCGCTCTCTCGAAAGCACGAAGAGATCTTTTGAATTTTTGAAAGACTATGTCTGATAATTACAATGAATTCATAAACAAAAGCATCATAAAAAACATGTCTGAGGGCATCCTCACGATATCGATGAAGGGCAGCATCATCTCCGCAAATGATGCCGCTCTTTCTATTCTGTCGCTTCCTCCCGATATAGAGGGAAAGAATTTCTCAGCTCTCTTTTTTGATGAAGAGGGGAAAAGCGATGACTTCATCCAGGCCTTTCTTGATGCCATCTACGAAAATACCGTGATCAACAATTCGACTGTCTCTTATGAACGAAACGGGACAAAAAGACAGCTTTTCATCAGCACCTTCTTTTTAAAGGACGGTGATGAAAAGATAGGTGTTTCCGCGGTCTTTTCAGACATCACTGAAATGAGTGAAATGAAAGACGCTCTGAAGGCCATGGAAAGGATCAGGGAGCTTAATGAAAAGCTTGAACAAAGGAATGCCTTCATCAAAAAGACCTTCGGGCGTTATCTTTCGGAAGATATCGTGGAAACGATACTTGATACAAAAGACGGCCTTTCGATAGGCGGAAAGCGGAAGGCTGTCACCGTTATGTTTAATGACATAAGGGGCTTTACCGCACTGTCCGAAAAAATGGATCCCGAAGATCTCATCGCCATGCTGAACCTCTATCTCTCAGCCATGACTGATATCATACAAAGAAATCACGGCACTATACTTGAGTTCATCGGGGACGCGATACTCGCAGTCTTCGGTGCTCCGATAGAATCGGATACAAAGGAATATGATGCGGTGAAGTGCGCGATCGAAATGCAGCAGGAAATCCCAAAGCTTAATGAAAGCTATGAAAAGCAAAATTTCCCGAAGATCGCCATGGGTATAGGCATCCACACGGGGGATGTGATACTCGGAAATATAGGCTCATTAAAAAAGATGAAATATGATGTGATCGGAAAGAATGTAAACCTCGCCTCCCGGATCGAGACTTACACGATAGGCGGTCAGATCTTCATTTCAAATGAGACAAAGGAGCATGTTAAGGGCAAACTTCAGATCGGAAAGATCCTTGATATCATCCCAAAGGGTACTGCGCAGGAGATCACTATATTTGAGGTGCTCTCTCTTGATGGTCTTTTTGTCCCTGTGAAAGAGCAGCACTTCAAAAAGCTTGATAAGCCGCTCCAATTTGACCTCCTTCTCCTTGACGGAAAGCACGGAGGAAGGGAGCCGTTTCAAACGGAGCTTGTCTCATATTCAGAGGACGACCTTTGGATAAAGACAAGCGCCCCTCTTTCAAATTCAAAAAACGTACTCTTTTCCCTTCACAATGAGGATATATATGCAAAGGTCATTGATGAAAAAGACGGACTCTTTCTCCTGAATATCACATCAGGTGAGCTGCCTTTATCCTCTCTATAGCAAGGGCACTGTTTTCAACGGTATTGAAGGCGGTCAGCCTGAAATACCCTTCTCCCATGGGTCCAAAGCCCACTCCCGGAGTGCCTACGATATTCACCTTTGAAAGCAAAAGGTCAAAGAAATCCCAGCTTGTCATATTGCCGGGTGTCGAAAGCCAGATATATGGCGCGTTCTCTCCTCCGTATACGGTGAAGCCCGCTTCCTTAAGCCCTGCCTTCAAAAACGAAGCGTTTTTCATATAACCTTCGACCTGCTTTTTCACCTGTTCCTTCCCTTCAGGAGAATAAACTGCCTCTCCCGCTCTTTGAACAATATAAGGAGCCCCGTTGAACTTCGTGCCGTGGCGGCGTGCCCAGAGGGAATGAAGTGAGACACCCGAAAGCTTAAGAGTCTTCGGAACAACAGTGAAGCCCAGTCGAAGACCTGTAAAGCCCGCATTCTTTGAGAAGGAACGAAATTCTATCGCGCACTCCCTTGCCCCCTCGCACTCAAATATACTGTGCGGGAGCGAAGGGTCACTAATATATGCTTCATAGGCGCTGTCATAGAGGATCACGGCGTTGTTCTTTAATGCAAGGTCAACAAACTCCTGAAGCCTTTCCTTTGTGATCGTCATCCCTGTTGGATTGTTCGGAAAGCAAAGATAGATAAGATCAACCGGCTCCTTCGGAAACTCCGGGACAAAGTCGTTTTCCTTTGTGCAGGGCATATATATGAGCTTTTTGTAACGCCCCAGCGCGCTGTCAAATTCTCCTGTCCTTCCCGCCATTACATTTGAGTCTACATAGACAGGATATACGGGATCGCAGACTGCGACCCTGTTGTCGTACCCGAATATCTCCTGAATGTTTGAGGTATCTGATTTCGCACCATCCGAGACAAAGATCTCGTCAGGCGATATGTCTATCCCGCGGGCCTCGTAATCATTTTTTGCAATCTTTTCCCGAAGAAATTCATAGCCAAGGTCGGGCGCATATCCCCGAAAGGTGCTTGCAGCCGCCATCTCATCAACAGCATTATGAAGCGCGTCTATGATGGCCGGTGCAAGTGGCTTTGTCACATCTCCTATTCCAAGCCTTATGATATTTGCGTCGGGATGAGCCGTTTCATATTCTTTGACCTTTTTTGCGATCGTTGAAAAAAGATAACTTCCCTGCAGCTTCAGATAGTTTTCATTTACGGATGCCATGTTTTTTCTCCTTCGTCCCCGTGTCAAAACATTTTTCTGTCACAATCGAATAATTCTGACAGTCATTACCTGTAATTGCAAGTCTATCCGCAACCAAACCTCTTATGCATTGTTGCATTTATTTTGATACAATTATGATCTGACCGTTTTTTTTAATCATTTCTCCAATGTTGTAGTATAATTTTGGTTTCCGAAAAACGGGGTCATATAGAAAAGGAGCAGAACTATGGAATCCCTTGTTTTTACCAATGACAAATGTGTCGGCTGCAACAAATGTATCAAAGCATGTTCAGCAATGGGAGCCTGCATATCATCCGCCCCCAACGAAGATGGACAATCCCGAATTGACGTTGATCCAAATAAATGTATCGCCTGCGGAGCCTGCTTTGATGCCTGTGAGCATGGCGCCAGAGATTACAATGACGACACGGAAAGATTCTTTGAAGATCTGTCTAAGGGCGTGAAAATATCTGTACTTATCGCTCCCGCTTTTCTGGCAAATTATCCGAGAGAATACGAAAGCGTTCTGGGAGGTTTGAGAAAGTGCGGAGCCAACAGGTTTATCAGTGTTTCCTTCGGAGCAGATATCACTACCTGGGCTTATATCAAATATATTCAGGAAAGGAACTATCTGGGCGGTATTTCACAGCCCTGTCCCGCAGTCGTGGGGTATATTGAAAGATATACTCCTGAGCTTATCCCTATGCTCTTCCCGGTACAGTCTCCCATGATGTGTGCCGCCATATATGCAAAAAAGGAAATGGGTATCACGGACAGACTGGCATTTATCAGCCCCTGTATCGCAAAGAAAAATGAAATAGATGATCCCAATAACCACGGATATGTTTCTTATAATGTAACCTTCGAGCATCTCATGAAATATGTAAGAGAGCACAATATTTCCGGTCCCAGCGTTTCCGATGAGATCGAATACGGTCTCGGCTCTATCTACCCTACTCCCGGCGGTCTTAAAGAAAACGTATACTGGCTCCTGGGCGAAAGTGTCTTCATCCGCCAGATGGAAGGTGAAAAGAGGATGTATCATTTCCTTGAGACCAATAAGGAACGGATAAAAAACAAAAAGACGCCCTACCTCTTTATTGATGCACTGAATTGTGAGAACGGATGTATCTATGGTACAGGCACCGATCCTGAAGTGGCTTCCACCGATGATAATCTCTATCATCTCCTCGAGATCCGCGAGAAAGTAAAAAAGACCGGTAAGAGAGAAAAATGTGCGTGGAGCAAGAACCGCACTCCCGAACAGAGACTGGCTGCATTAAACAAACAATTTGCTTCCCTGCGGCTTGAGGATTATCTCCGAAAATATACCGACAGATCGGCATCCTGCAGGATCAAGGAGCCCAGCGAGGCGGACTATAATGCAATCTTTAAGGACATGAACAAAAATACACCGGAATCAAGAAAAATCAACTGCTCCTGCTGCGGTTACGACACCTGCCGTGATATGGCCAGAGCCATTTATAATAATTTCAATCACAAAGACAACTGTGTACATTACCTCAAGGATCTGGTGAATATCGAAAAGACAGCGGCCGAGGAACTCGTTCAGAGAGAAAAAGCTGCTCTGGATGCCCAGAGAGAAGGTCTTTCCAGGACCATCGAAAACGTAAACGTTCATTTCGATGCCCTTACGGAAGCAATTTCCAACATGTCTGACGGAAACAATGCCAACGCGGAAGAAAGTACCGGAATCTCGGGAGATATCAGCAATGTATCCGATTTCTGCCAGTCTCTTGAAGAATCCATGAAGGAGATCAACTCTTCTCTCGCGGCTCTGGAGGAGAACAACGGCAAAGTCGTAGAAATTGCTTCCCAGACCAATCTGTTGGCTCTTAACGCTTCCATCGAGGCCGCCCGTGCCGGCGAGGCCGGAAAAGGCTTTGCGGTAGTAGCTGATCAGATAAACCTGCTGGCTTCACAGTCCAAGGAAACCGCAACTGACAGCAGTTCCAACAATGCCCATGTCAGAGAACTGGTTGAAAAGATAAACTCCGCCACAGATGATCTTCTGAAGATCGTAAACGAGGTTAATATGCGTACTCAGAACCTTGCCGCATCTACCGAAGAGATCTCTGCCTCTACCGTAGAACTCACGAACAACGTAGAGAGAGTTAAAGACGAGCTCCACTCTCTGGAGGAAGCTTCGAAAGAAGACATGTAAATATCGGAACCGATCCCCGGGGTAAGTCTATTCAGACAGGCCGACGGCACGGTCAACACTCATTAAAAGGCTATCCCCTGCCCGACCGTGCCAAGTCCCGCCTCGTTATAATAGCGGTCATGACATCATCCTTGATATTTTCGGGCACAATGATCATTATGATCTCTTTATCAGGCTGTACCGTG
The DNA here is from genome assembly GCA_947167155.1 of uncultured Lachnospiraceae bacterium. GTDB lineage: Bacteria > Bacillota > Clostridia > Lachnospirales > Lachnospiraceae > RUG306. The sequence goes on from CAMVHB010000077.1 coordinate 5,770, forward strand.
ATACGGAATTTTTCTTCAAATGCG
>CAMVHB010000078.1 GCA_947167155.1 uncultured Lachnospiraceae bacterium
CGACCTTGATGAGATCGATGAATTCCGCCTGTCCTGGGGGATTTTCCGCGACCGCAGGCCGGAGCGCTACGGGGATATCACAGGCTGAAAACCGACACGGGGATTGACATAAAAAGTGAAGGGTGTTATATTTTCATCGTGTTAGACAGAACTAACAATTGATAGTAGGAGGTAATCATGTCGGATGAGTTGATCGTTAAGAAGTGTTCCCCTACGCTTGCGGGCATTAAGACGGGGAATATGTTTTCGATCAGGATCGCGGATGGAGAAGATATTTACAGCGAGTTAAGAGACCTCAATCGTGTTTTGCTAAGCAAGGGAATCCGGGTCATACCTTTGAAGATCACAGATGGCTTTGCACTGATCTATCTGTATCGCCCCAAGTATCTGAAAAAGGATCTTAATGATTCAAAAGCCGTAAAGATACTGAAAAAAAGAGGCTATCATTTAGAGAGCCCCGAACGCTGCATTGTTCAGTTGGTTTCGAGATTGAAGGAAAAAGAGGATTTTCCGCACGAGATCGGATTATTTCTCGGTTACCCGCCCTCGGACGTTGAGGGTTTTATTAAGCACCCGCGCACAGGAGTCAAATGCTCAGGCTGTTGGAAAGCGTTTTCAAAGCCGGATGAGGCGAGGAAGACCTTCAACCGTTTTACTCTCTGCACGAAAGAATATCAAGAGATGAACAGAAACGGAAAGAGCCTGACGCAGCTTGCTGTGAAGGTTGGGTGAAATCGAAACAGACATGGTTTTGTGACAGGGGGACGGTCCTTTTGGCTTTTTTAACGCCAAAAGGACCGTCCCTCTGGTTTTTTTGCGCCAAAAGGATCGTCCCCTTGTCATTCCACAATTCCGTTATATGTGGTATTCTGTATATGAAATTGAGAGCAGGACGAAATCGTAAAGGAGAAAAAATGGACATCATTTCGATCATCGCCGAAGAGATCGGCGCGAAAAATACGCAGGTGGAAGCAGCTGTCAAGCTGATAGATGAGGGGAACACGATCCCCTTTATCGCAAGATACAGGAAGGAAGCGACCGGAAGCCTTGATGACGAAAAACTCAGGCTTCTTCATACAAAGCTTACTTATCTTCGAAATCTTGAAGCCAGAAAAGAAGAGGTTATCGGCCTTATCGACGAGCAGGGGAAGCTTACTGAGGAATTGAAAGCAGCAATACTTGGCGCTGAAAAGCTTGTGACTGTTGAGGATCTGTACAGACCGTACAAGCAGAAGAAAAAGACAAGAGCGGACGCTGCCAGGACTAGGGGGCTCGCTCCTCTTGCTGCATACATAATGAAGCAGGACGCTGACAGGCCGATTGAAGAAGAGGCATTAAAATATGTGACCGGGAAGATCGAGCCCGAATCCGATTCCAAAGAAGATCTTCTCAAGGCGCAATCGAAGGAAGTCCTTGATGCTGCCGCTGCAATAGCCGGCGCATCTGACATAATAGCAGAAGACATTTCCGACAACGCGACCTATCGGGAATATATACGCCGTGTCACAGCGGAAGAGGGAAAGGTATGCTCTAAAGCAAAAGATCCAGAGGCGGAGTCCGTATACAGTAATTATTATGATTTTGAAGAAGGAGTCTCAAAGATCGCGGGACACAGAGTGCTTGCGATAAACCGCGGTGAGGCGGAAAAGATACTCACGGTTTCGATCGAAGCCCCGGTGGAAACAATAATACATTATCTTGAGAAACAGGTGCTTACTTCGGAAAACCAATATACGGCACCGGTTATCTCATCTGCCATAGAGGACTCATACAAGAGGCTCATCGCTCCTTCCATAGAGCGCGAGATCAGAAATATGCTGACAGGAAAAGCCGAGGACGGAGCGATAGAAGTATTTGGGAAGAATTTGAAGCAGCTTCTTTTGCAGCCTCCGATCGCAGGACAGACAGTACTCGGATGGGATCCTGCATTTCGGACAGGCTGCAAGCTTGCAATTGTCGATCCTACAGGAAAAGTACTTGATACAAAAGTAATTTTCCCAACGGCTCCTCACAACAAGATCGAAGAGTCAAAAAAGGTTTTGAAAGCATTGATAGAAAAATACAATGTCACTCTCATCTCGATCGGAAACGGAACAGCATCCAGGGAATCGGAGCAGGTCGTATCGGAACTTCTGAAGGAGCTTCACAGCAATATTCATTATGTGATCACAAACGAAGCCGGTGCGAGCGTTTACTCCGCAAGCAAGCTCGGAGCCGAGGAATTTCCGGAATTTGATGTGGGGCAGAGAAGTGCGGCGTCTATTGCGCGCCGTGTTCAGGATCCGCTTTCGGAGCTTGTGAAGATCGAGCCAAGATCGATAGGTGTCGGGCAGTATCAGCATGATATGGATCAAAAGAAGCTTTCAGAGACGCTCACAGGTGTTGTCGAAGATTCGGTCAACAGCGTCGGAGTGGATCTCAATACAGCTTCATTTTCACTTCTTTCATTCATTTCCGGCATCAGTCCCGCTGTTGCCAAAAATATTGTGGCATACAGGGAGAAGAACGGGAGGTTCCACTCAAGGCAGGAGCTTCTCAAGGTTTCAAAGCTCGGCCCCAAGGCTTTCGAGCAGTGCGCCGGGTTTTGCAGGATCGCAGACGGTGATGAACCGCTTGACGCGACGGCAGTGCATCCTGAATCGTATAGTCAGGCAAGAGCCCTTCTTCAGAAGATGGGCTGCAATATCAAAGATGAAGAAGTCATCCGCTCATTCAGGAAAAACCTGAAGGACGCATCTGCTCTGGCCGCAGAGCTTGGCTGCGGTGAGATCACACTTCTTGATATTCTTTCCGAGCTTGAAAAGCCCGCAAGAGACCCAAGAGAAGAGATGCCAAAGCCCGTTCTTCGCTCGGATGTCCTTGAAATGAAGGATCTGAAGCCCGGAATGAAACTCAAAGGAACCGTCAGAAACGTCATTGATTTCGGTGCTTTTGTTGATATCGGAGTTCATGAGGACGGTCTCGTTCATATCTCAAGGATGTCGGACAGATTCATCAAACATCCACTCGAAGTCGTATCTGTGGGAGATATCGTGGATGTCACGGTTCTTGAGGTCGATGAGAAAAAAGGCCGGATCAGCCTTACAATGATAGATGAAAAATCCGAAAAGAAACGGAAAGACCAGACTGCTCAAAAAGGCGGCAGCAGGAACAAAAAGGATAATGAACGAAGAAACAGTAATTTCGGCCACGGGACGATGGCGGATATGCTGTCGAAGATCAGGCTGTAGTCTTACGGAGATATGGCAGCAAAAACTCAATAAAAGGCCCGGAAAACACCATTTACAGTGTCTTCCGGGCCTTTGTTGAACCTCCTCGCTGCTTTGGTTTATATGATCACAGCGGTTCCCTGCTCATAATGGCTTTCATAGCCATCGGTCCAGTTATTGTTTCCACGGGTCCAGAACTTCACCTCGCTGTCGCCGGAAACCTTTGCATCTACATTGATCCCTCTGTAGTATGCGTGATACCACGCGAACCCGGCCAGGGAACTTAAGGCCCTCTTTGCGTCGTACTTATCGGCCCATGCTTTGCTTGTGACAAGATTCGCGTTCTTCGGAACCAGCGACATATCATAACCGTATGATGTGAGGAACTCCCTGATAGTCATACCCTTTGCTTTTGCATAGGCGGCCAGATCCTTCACCATTTCGCTGCTCATTCCTTTCATACCATCCTTCCAGTTGTTAAAAATGTCCCTGGCATTTTTTTCATCAGTTAGACGCTGAAGTTCATGCCTCATTACAGCCACATTGGGCAGATTACGCAGTACATAGGTACCTTTTCCTTTATCGATAATGATGAGCCTGTTGAAGTCTTCCGGGAAGGTTTCCTGATACTTCTGCATGAGAGTGTTTGCGTCATTCAGGCTGTCGCCTTTGACATTTCCGAAAATCTGCTCGGTAAGAAAATTCATCTCGCGGATGATAGTAGCATTGTCATTGCAGATATTATTTTGATCCGAAGGGTCTACACCGGTCATGTCCGGCAGCGCATTGTATTCAAGCTGAGCCATCAGACACTCCATGAGTACAGTGTAGGAAGTCATCACATTCTTCATTATCCTGTCAACGACCACCTTCGACTGATCATAGGCTTCACCGCTCAGCATGGACTTTGAGGCATAATAGTCATATATCGTTTTGAACAGGCTTTTTTTCGTCAGAGGATCTGCCTCATTCATCTTGGATACAACGCTCGTAAAGGTCATGAACGGGTGGCTGGTCTTGCTCCAGTCGCTGCCGTTGCCGACCATCCCTCCGATCTTTGCAAGTGCCTGCGCCTGCGTATAACCCCCGGTCCTGTAACCATTCATATGTCTGGTCAGGCTCTTGATCGAGGAATTCAGCGGTGTCAGCATAGTATAGTCAAAAAGCCCTGTGTTTCCGACCGCCTTCATGTCTTCGGATATATTTTTTTCAAGGTCGTTGATCTTTTCATAGAGACCATTGATATTTGCGTTGATGTCTTCGAGGGACATTTCCCTGTCGCCGCCGGTGAGTTCACCGAGGATGTACTTCAGCATCGGAGAGATCACCTTGCCGCCGGGAACATATTCCTCGAAAGCGATAAATGCGGTATCGATCCCCACACCCGCAAGCTTTGAAAGCTCCGAGTCCGTCTGCTCCTCTGTAATAGATGCGGCTTTTGCAACATGTGCCTGCGACATTATTCCTGCAGGGAATGCGATCGAGAGCGCGAGTGCTCCTGCGAGAAGCCTTGCCTTCAATTTACCTTTTGTTTTTTTATTGATCTTTGTCATTGTATTTACCTCTTTCTATTTTTTTGAACTGTTTTCTGTTTCTGAATCGTATGATACGACCCCCAACCTTGCAAAATCATTGCAAGAATCTTTATTTTTTGAAATGGCATTACCTGCGTTGGTTATGTTTATGCCTTTATTGTCACATATCTTACTGCTATTGATTCCCCGAGATTTCTCAACGATAATCTCGAAGGGCAAAGAAGAGACGTGGGTATCGGTTATTGCCGGAACCCTTTTTTTCAACTTCATCATCGAAAATCGCGAAAACAAAAAGGCCGCCACAGGGCGGTATATTGAAGGCACGACAAAACCCCCACCGACATCTTTTCTGTGAGGGCTCCATCAGTACTGTACGACTGTCACGATCTTTAATTATTATTAAGCAGCTGAGATATCATCTCATATAAAGCATTCATAATGTTACTCCCTTCATTGTGCTTCTTTTTAGGCCGATAGTTCAGTCAAAGAGCCATCCGAAGACGGGGAACCATATATCTCCGGGTTTTACTCCATTGTTTGTAGGCATATCTTTGCTCCTTTCGTGTTTCTTATTATATAAACATTGATGATATTGCTATTCCTGCTAAAGTTATAGCTTCTATGAACGGTACCATATCTTCTCTCCTTTCGTTGCCGTGTTATCCCGCTTCCGACCTTATGTGGACTGTGTTCTACAGCACACCGCCGAAAGGCCATTCAACGATCGGTCCGGGAAAGTGGGGAAGTCTTATATCTCCAGGCTCTATTCCATTGATTGTTAACATAGCTTTTTCCTCCTTTGATTGTTTTGTTTCTGTTTCTGTGTTTCCTTGTTTCTGAAATGTATGATACGATCCACATCCTTGCAAAATCATTGCAAGAATCTGTCTTTGGGTTCCGTTCTTTTTCATCTGCGGCGCTGGAAAGATGGTATGAAAATCTTGCACCTAAATAT
>CAMVHB010000079.1 GCA_947167155.1 uncultured Lachnospiraceae bacterium
ATCACAAAAGCATCACCTACAGCTGGCATGACGCTGAGACCACGGTGCTTGAAGGCGTCTTTGCGCTCGGAGACCGAAGGATAGCGCCTGCCATTGAATATGCCTACAAAAAGGGGCAGATCTTTGACGCCTGGACGGATTTCTTTGATTTTTCGATCTGGGAGGAGGCCTTTGAAAAAACAGGTATCGATAAGGATTTTTATATCGGGAGGATAAAGCCGATTTCCGAGATCCTTCCCTGGGATTTCATAGACTGCGGAGTGTCGAGAAAGTTCCTTGAAAAGGAGTGGGAGAGAGCCTTTAAGGGGACTGTCACTCCAAACTGCAGAAGTCGATGCTCTTCCTGCGGCTGCCTTGATATGAAGACGGGGGTCTGCGTAGAGGAAAGAAAGAAAAGCGAGGACGCACTATGAGCCGCGTTCGGATAAGGTTTTCAAAGCATGGCGCAATGAAGTATCTAGGACACCTTGATCTTCTTCGCTTTTTTCAAAAGGCGATAAAGAGGGCAAATATCCCTGTTGCTATGAGCCACGGCTTTTCGCCGCATCAGTTATTGTCCTTCGCAATGCCGCTATCCGTTGGGCTTACGAGCGAGGGCGAATACTTTGATATGGAGCTTGATGAAAATAAAGAGCCCGATATCACTTCGGATGAAATAATGAAACGCCTTTCAAATGCTATGGTAGAGGGGATTGGGATAATATCGGTGAAGCCTCTTTCAAAGGATGAGAAAAATGTGATGGCATCGGTGTCCGAGGCTTCATATATCATTTATTACAAAAATCACCCAAAATGGGAGGGGATAGCTCAACCAAAAGCCCTCGTTTCACACTTTGAGGGATTATCTGAACTCATTTGGGAGAAGGAGACAAAGAAGGGGATACGGTTTCTTGATCTAAAAAAAGAAGTTACGGAGTTTTCCTTTGGGTATTTTTGTGACAGCTTTTTTTCAGAGCATCCATATTTTGACAATACCGGGGAATTTCTGACGGGAGAGGGTGATCCTTATTTTTCAGTCAGGCTTTCTGCCGGAAGCAACAACAATATCCGCCCGGAAGCCTTCTTTGAAGAATTGCTTTATTCATATACAAACGAGCGCTTCACCATAGTGACCGAAGGAAACGGCACCGGAGACCTTGCAATACATAGGGTAGGGCTGTATTTTTGAGGAATTCTGACCCTTGAGAAGGCGGGGCTTTATGAAGCCCCGTCTTTGTGTTATCATAAGCGCGGAAGTTTTCAGCATTTTCATAGGAGACTCTTCATGCAAAGGATCGGGATAGGATACGAGGATTACAAGAGGTTTACGGATGACAAGCTCTACTATGTTGACAAGACTCTTCTCATAAAGGATATCATTGACTTTGGAGGAGAGGTCACCCTGTTCACGCGTCCCCGCCGGTTTGGAAAAACTCTGGCGCTCTCAATGCTTCGCACCTTTTTTGAAGAGGAGAGAGATCGGAACGGGAATATCGTTGACAACTCCCGCTTTTTTTCCGGGAGGAAGATAATGGATTGCGGGGATGAGGAACTGCTTTCAATGATGGGAAAATATCCCGTCATAAAGCTGTCTTTAAAATCCGCGAAGCAGCCGGATTTCAAAACAGCAATACTCATGCTTCGGGATGAGATCATTGGTGAGTTTGGGAGACACCGCTACCTAGAAAACTCTGACCTCGTTGATCCGGCACTTAAGAATGCGTTTCATGATCTTTATCTAAGACCGGGTGACTTTGAGGATATTGGAAAGTATTCTAATGCATTAAAGACTCTGTCGGAATGTCTTTTCCAGCACCACGGGAAAAAGGTCATTATCCTCCTCGATGAATATGATGTCCCCCTTGAAAATTCGTGGTACTGCGGCTTCTACGACGAGATGGTCGCTTTCGTAAGGTCTCTTTTTGAGTCAGCCCTAAAGACCAATGACGCTCTTGAGAGAGCCGTCATTACAGGCTGCCTTAGGATAAGCAAGGAGAGCATATTTACCGGGCTCAACCACCTTCGTGTGAATTCCATCAGGGACGAGCGTTTTGGAGAGTATTTCGGCTTCACTCAGGAAGAGACCGAGCAAATGCTCTTTGATTACGGGCTTTCAGACAAGGTTTCGGAAGTAAAAAAGTGGTATGACGGCTACATCTTCGGAGCAGCTGATGTATATAATCCATGGAGTGTCATAAACTATGTGTATGACCATAGCGCAAATCCAAACCGTTTTCCGGAGCCCTACTGGTCCAATACCTCTTCAAATACGATAATAAAGGAGCTTGTCGAAAATTCCACCCCTGAACAGAAAAGAGAGCTTGACATACTCATAAATGGCGGAACAATTGAAAAGCAGATCCATGAAGACATCACCTATGCTGATGTTCATGAGAGCGAGGACAATCTCTGGAATTTCCTCTATTTTACAGGATATATGAGGAAGGTGTCGGAGAGGAATGATGGAAGAAATGTGTTTCTTACCATGCGAATCCCAAACGAAGAGGTGGCATGCATTTACAGCAACCAGATAACGAACTGGTTTGAGAAAAAGAAGAAGGAGATAAGCAGGGAGCCTCTTTACAAGGCGATTGAAAATCGTGACGGCAAGGCTATAGGAGATTTCCTTACGGAGGTTCTTCAGAAGACTATCAGCACCTTCGATTCCGGCGAAGATTTTTATCATGGATTGTTTTTGTCACTTCTATACGGGATGCCTGATTACGCCCCGAGGTCAAACCGCGAGGAGGGCGACGGCCGGCCTGATATCGTCCTGTTTCCTGACCGACGGGAGGATCCCGCCATCATCTTCGAACTCAAGGTCAGAAAAGAATATAAAGAAATGGAGGCAGGTATCAAGGAGGCCTTTACCCAGATCGATGACAAGCGTTATGAAGAAGGCGTGATGGATGAAGGGTATCTTGGCTTTGTGAGCTTTGGCGGATGCTTCTGCAAAAAGAGCGCGATGATTGAATTCAAGGCAGCATCAGAAAAAAAGTGATGGGTATAAGATTTGTTCGATGGCTTTTGGACTGACATTTCCGCAAGAGTCTGTTTTGTTTGTACCTGTCTTTTTCCGATAAAACATTGCGTACCGGTGGATATCTGTGGCATTATTACTTTGCGCATAGAGGAGGCTTCCATGGATATAAGCAGAAAAATATTATGATGTTTCTGATCTGAAGAGAGGTAATAATATCCGCCCTGAAGCCTCCGTTTGAAGAATCCTGACCAATGCTTGTCATCGCATTGACACAGAGCAACGTCTGTGATAGTTTTTTTTGGGCAAATGATACCAGTGTGGCGCTTTACAATTAGCTATACACTTTCTGCTTGCCAGAATTACTTGCTGCTGCGTTGTTTTCGGTCAGCGATGCCACCGCATCGCCTCCCTCAAACGTCTTGCATCAAGTAATTCTGCCTACGCACAAAGTATATGCAATTGTAAAGTGACACACTAGAGAGTGTATATTTCCGTCGCACAAAAAAATTAATCTGGGGGTTGACGGGTGAAGGGGAGAACGGCGACAATCTTTAAGGCAGGCATAATAATGTAATTTTTTCGAGACTTGATCTTACAAGGCTCTTTATTTCGTTGGCGGGATCGCCGACGGGATAAGGAGCCTTTTTTAGTGCATCAATAAAAATAGATGGAGGGAGTGAAATGTTTTGTTGGAAATGTGGGACGGAAAACCCCGAAGATGCTAGATTTTGCAAAAAGTGTGGCGCTACTTTTGAAAAGGCGCCGGAGACAAATGGAAGCAATCCTGAGCGAGAGGATGCTGTTGGACAGTTCCTCGGAAAGAAAATCGTCCAATTGAAAAATGTATTTGCCAATAAGAAAAAGATAATCATTGTGTCTGCGGCTATAGCTGCAGTAGTGATAGTGGTGATAGCAGGTGTCAGTTCTTCGACAAAAAAGGGGAGCAAGGCAGATATAAACCGGGCAATAAGCAGTGAGGCAGGAACAAGTACGGCTTCAGCTGAAAATGTAAATAATTCAAAGAATACTGTGTCAGTTGAAGATATAAAGAATGCAAAGGTAGGGGATATTATAAAGTTTGGCTCCTATGAGCAGGACAATAATTCTTCAAACGGAGCCGAACCTATAGAATGGCAGGTTGTAGATTTTCGAAACGGATACACAGTCCTTCTTTCAAAAAATGTACTTGATTGTAAGCATTATAACGAAAAGACGAAGGACATCACTTGGGAGAACAGTACGCTCAGATCGTGGCTCAACAATGATTTTTACAATACCGCATTTTCTTCCTCCGAGAAGAAAAAAATAGCGACTGCGCATAACCAGAACCCTGATTCCTATGAGATTTATAAATCTTTGAATAAAAGCTATACCATGGGAGCTAAGGGAGGAAATATAACAGACGACAAGGTCTTTCTTTTGAGCTGGACAGAAGTGAGGGATTACTTTGGCGGAAAGATTGCAAACATTGATCTTGGAATAGAAGATAATTACAATCAAAAGCTTCTCTGTAAGCCCACGGCTTATGCGCAAGCTCAAGGGGTAGATCCCTTCGAAAATAGTAATAACGCTTTACCGTCTGACACGGTGGGGTGCTGCTGGTGGTGGCTGCGGTCGCCGGGTGAGTGGCAGTATCACGCCATGGGTGTGAATTTTTATGGTTGTCTCAGTGAATACGACGACGGCTACCCTCTCTGCCGTGGCTCTGGTGTGCGTCCCGCAATACTTATAGATTCAGAAAATGACAATGGGAATAATACACAAAGCAGTACAGAAAAGACACAAAGCAACAATAAAGATTCGACAAATCAAGTGAATTGGCTACATAGGGATCCTGCATACGATTTGTTTGGAGATTCAACTGCGCGTTGAAAGAAAGGAGTAAAAAATGGCAGAAGGTAAAAAAGGCCTTTTTTCAGGACTTGTAGGTGGAAGCAATAAGGGGAATGTTCCTGTTGTTCCGCCGGCTGTTGCCGCGTGCGAGCAGAAGATTGCAGAGGCATACAGGCGGCAACAGGATGTACTTTTGAATATTGGAAGACAGTATATTCAAACTTATGACAAAACTACTGCCGATAGTTTATTTCAGCCAATGCTTGAGGAATATGCTTCCTTACAAAAAGAGATCGAGGCTCAGGAGGTTCAGAAGCTTGCTGTGCAGGGCTTAAGGAAGTGTGAATCCTGCGGGAATATTCTTCCGCTTGAAAGTGCATTTTGCAATAAATGCGGGAAAAAGCTTGAGCCGATTCAGGCTGCAATGTTTGCTCAGGCTCCTTCGGCAGCCAATCCTCTGGTTTGTCCGAAATGCGGAACGCCTTATACTCCGGACACTGTATTTTGCATGAATTGCGGTACAAAGGTGGGCTGAGGCTGTTAAGGGATTGTCATCTTAGAGTGGGAGGACTTTTTTTGATATGAGCGGTTTTATCATCTGTAATAATTGCAACGCCAAGATGCCTGCGGGGGCAAAATTTTGCACCAAGTGCGGCGCACAGCTGAATGATGCGGCGGTATGGTCTTCAGAAGAGGCCAAAGATAAGGATACGACTGCAGAAACAAGTACCGGAAGCTTGAACGAAGCGCCGGCTTCTTCCGGGGAAGCCCCCGGAGGTTCAAAGAAAAAGCTCTTTATCGGGATAGGCATAGCTGCCGCG
>CAMVHB010000080.1 GCA_947167155.1 uncultured Lachnospiraceae bacterium
GTGATGAATCGTCCTGCTGCCGCAGAAGCCTGTTTCAGGATGAAATTCCTGCTGTCTTTGATGAAGCCTTCAAGCTCTTCCTCTGAGGAACGGGCAGCCACAGCCCTTTCATTCACCCCGGGAAGTTCAGACTCTATCTTCTTTTCGGAAGGGAGATCCATACCGTTTTCAGTTCGCTTTCCGAAAAAATCATGACTCACGGCACGTTCCTTCTGCTCTCATCAAGAAATAATTCGACATATATCATTGAAAAACCGGGGTCGACACGACCCGGCCAAAAAAAAGCATGGAAAAACAGTGTTGTCTCTACAAAAGAAGGCTCGCAACTGCTTTAGCATCATATCTCACGGTAGAAAGCCCGCCCGTCTCTATCTGATACAGAGCGTTTCCCGCGATATGCTCAGCGGCCTGCTCAAGATCACGGCAGCCTGTTGAATCCGAAAAGTGGGAAACGATCTTTTTCACCGCGTCATCCGTTACCACGCACTCTTCCTTCTTCATGCCAAGCCGCCTCAAGGTTTTCGGAAGAGAAAACTCAGTGAATATTATCTCCTTTTCCTTTGGAGTGTAATCCGGGATCCTTATCACCGAAAAGCGCGAAAGAAGCGGCTTTGAGATATGATCTATATCATTCGCGGTCGCTATCGTATATACGCCGTTTGTGGGTATCTGGCATTCCATATAATTGTCGGTATAGCCCAGATTGTCAAGAAGCGTAAGCAATGTGTCTGCGGAAGCGCCGGACTTTCCGTCTCCCGAAGCCTTGTCAAGCTCGTTTATAACGAACACGAGGTTCGAACTGCCGGTCTCCGCGAAGGCCTCCATTATCCTCCCCGGGCGGGCATTGGAATAAATCCGGCTGGTCCCCGTAAGGGCTTCAGGATCCCTGACCGTGCTCATATCAAAAACGGTAAAGGGTATCTTCAATATCTCTGCCACAGCATATGCTATCCTTGATTTCCCGGTTCCCGCCGGTCCCACGAGGAGCAACCCGTAGCTCGGAAGCGTATGTGTCCTGTTGATCTGGATTATGGTCTCAATGACCCTCTGCTTCACATCCGAAAGCCCGTAGAGTTCCTCATCGAGTATCCGTCTCGCCTTCTCCGGATCTATCGGCGAAAAATAAGTACTCTTCCAATAGACATTCAGCATGAGAACCAAGGCACGCATCGCGTGCTGCTTTTCCTGTTCCGATATCCCCTCGGTTTCACAGATATTGACATTTCTCGCAGCCCAGAGCCTGATGTTTGAGGGCAATGTCACTCCCGCGCAGTCAAGATAATTCCTGATCGAAGTAATGTCGTTCAGCATCGGCTCGGGAAGGGGTCCCTTTTTGTCCTCCTCATTTTTCTGGAGAACGGAGCTTTTGATATGGGATATAGTGCAGCGTAGGAAATCATCATCCGTCTCACCGAAGCTCCCGTCGATCACCTCGGCCTTCGCCGCAGAAATGCCGCTCACGAAGAAAAGCTCCCGGTTCACTCTTCCGATCAGATTGATAAGGACATGATGCTTTCCGAGCCACGAAAAGAGTTCCGCGAAGCGAAGATCCATGCTCTCGATCATGAGACGTGTAGAGTTTTTGTCATCCGCTTCAAAGAAAAGCCCCCTGTCGGGATTCGTAAAGGCCCCTTTCAGCTTTCTCGAAAGGACCATTCCATCCGGCACCTTCAGGATGATAATACTCTTTGGATCCACAGCATTTTCAAGATCGTTTCCCGGTATCAATTCGGGAAGAGGTTCCTCTTCCCTTTCAAGGAGCCCCATCACATCAAGGGTCCCGATGAACTCGTCGGTCTCAGCGTCGGAAATATTGCCGCCTTCCTTTTCCTTCTCCTTTACGGCATCATTCCATACACCTGCCATCTCCCTGACGATATTCTCATCGGCATCTGTCCGAACTACATAGCCGCTGTCCATGAGGACCTTCAAAAGATCCTTCGTGGCGGGCTTTTCTTCAGGCACGCCTGTTTTTTGTTTCTCTGCATTCAAAGACATATATACCTTCCAAAATAGGCTTTATCAAAAGCCAAGACCGTTTTTGAGGGACGAAAGTCTCTCAAAAGTAGTTTTGTCCCAGGGCGATTTTGATGTTATCCCTGTACCGCTCAAAGCCTTTTTTGCAGCGCTTTCATCAGAAAAGCTGTCTGCCTCCTTTATCACGCTGTCGAGCTGCTCCCGAAGGTCATCACTGATCCCGTTCTCCTCTTTGTATGAAAGAGCAGCCTCCCTGAAATCAACCGGTGAACATTTTGATGAATAAAGTGTATCGAGAAGCCTCACGGCGCACATCGTGATCTTTTCATCCGCGCCCATCGTACCCGGCTGCGCCGTCTTTGAGATGTAGGATATCACGGGAGTGATCTCTGAAAATGCCTTGTCCTGACCGGCTTCATCCATTTGAGGAAGTGTGGAGCCTCCTTGTGAAGTTGAAGCAGAGCTTGTCGAAGAAGTTGCTGATGAAGCGCTGCTCGAAGAAACTGCCTTTGATGAACTTCCTTCAGAGGATGATGAAGAGATCCTGCTTTCTGCCGCAGAAGAATTCTGTTCGGATGAAGATGAAGCATTTCCCCCAAAGGCACCGCTCATATGAGCCCCCATTATTACCACAGCGATAGCGAGCGCAATAGCTATTATACAAACTATCATAAAACTGGTGCGGTTCCCCCTGACTTCGTTTGTTTCGTTCCTTTTGTTTTTGTTTTCAGCCATTATCATTTACCTCCATAATGTAAGAAGTATAAAACAACCTGGAAAAAACTTCACCTTTTATTATCCGTCCTTTTAGGCTAAAATATAATTTACTTTTTGAGCAGTAGAAAAGGGAGCGCATATCGGCAATGCTTAGTATCTACAGAACCGAGGACAGGAGGATAAGCCCTCTCGAAAAAGGTGAGAAGGGCTGCTGGATCAAACTCACGGATCCTTCTGACATTGAATGCGAGGAAATATCGAAGGACTATAATTTCGACCTTTCCGATGTCCGGGCTGCCCTCGATGTTGAGGAAACATCCCGTATCAGCGTCGAGGACGATTATACCCTGATACTCGTCGACATCCCATCGGCAGAAGTCAGAAACAACCGCCGCGGCTACACCACCATCCCTCTCGGCATCCTCGTAAACGAGGACGTCATCGTGACCGTATGCTCCGAGGAATCTACTGCCCTTACCTCCTTCGTGGAGCAGCGCGTCAGAAATTTTTCAACGAAGAAGCAGATGCGCTTCACCTATCAGATCCTCTACAATGTATGCATGCGCTACCAGGCGCTGCTTCGAAATATCGACAAAAAGAGAACAGAGCTTGAGGAGCGTATCAACGAGGGGATGTCCGACTCGGACCTCATCGATCTTCACGAGCTCGAATCAAACCTCGTATACTTTGCGACCTCTCTTCGTGCCAACGGAGCCGTCCTTGACCGCCTTACGAGGTATGGAAATCTAAGGCGCTACGAGGAGGATGTCGAGCTTCTTGAAGATGTGGTCATTGAAAACAAACAGGCTATCGAGATGACCTCGATCTATCGGGATATAATGACAGGAACGAGAGAGCTTATGAGTTCAGTCATCTCAAACCGCCTCAACAATGTAATGAAGTACCTTGCCGCGATCACTATCGTAATGAGCATACCCACGATCATCGGAGGTCTCTTCGGAATGAACGTTCCCGTGCCTCTTACAAATGCGACCCACGGTTTTCTTGCGATATGTCTGGGAACGCTTCTGATCTGCGTCGTCACGATGATCGTATTGAAGAAACGGAAGATGCTATGATAAATGCCGTCAACATTCTTTTGATCATCGCGCTCATTATCTTTTCGCTCCTTGATATATACGGTCTTTACGCCGACAGGGAAGGACTTTGCCTTGTATCGAAGCCCTTTCTCGTACCTCTCATCATAGCGCTCTACGTCCTGCCGCAAGTCCTTTCATCGAGAGGTACGGGAAGCTCAGCTTCTATCGTCATAACCCTTGTCATCGGCCTTGCCTTTGGGTGGCTTGGAGATGTGCTCCTCATGAAAAAGGAGCTTTTCATCTTCGGACTTCTTGCCTTTCTCGCGGGACATATTTTTTATATCATTACCTTTGCCCGTGATATAAGGCTTTTTGGAACCTCGTGGCTTCTTCTTCTCGTGATACTGCCTTACATCCTTGTGATCCTTTTTGTGAAGAAGAATCTCATCCCGTTCCTTTGGGACAAAAAGCTTGTGCCGGGCATTGTCATATACATGCTCGTGATCATAGCAATGAGCGTATGCGCCTTCCTTCGTTTTTCAACAAGGAGCTATCTTTCCGCCTTTGTCACTTTTTCGGGCTCAGTGCTCTTTGTCGTAAGCGATCTGGTACTTGCATTTCACAATTTCAAAAGGAATCGCGGTACCGGGGAGGCAGCCTTCATTATGATAACTTACATTCCTGCCCAGCTTCTCATCATGCTGGGAACCGGACTTATTAAATGATAACGGGGGGTAGCAAATGAAAACATCAGAGATCAGAAAGCGGCTTGACGACCTTGTGGCTGAATTCATCAGGATGCAGTACATGGATCCGGTACACAAAGACGAATGGGAAAAGATGCGTATCGCCCTGACTGATGCGCTGAACACCTTGAATTCTTTTGAGGGAACGAAAAAATGAAGCTTTCAGAACTTTACAAAAAACAAAAGCCGGGTCTCTCATTTGAGATCTTCCCTCCGAAGAGGGACAGCTTTCTTTCCGATATTGAGCCAACACTTGAGATAATGGCGGACCTCAAGCCTGATTACATCGGGATCACCTTCGGTGCGGGCGGATCGGTAGCAAACAACAAGACGATCGAGATAGCCCGTCTGATCAAGGAAAAATACCATGTTGAACCAATGGTCCACATGACGTGCTTGAATTATAATAAAAAAGATATCGACGAATACGCCACTATGATGGTGGAATACGGTATCGACAACTGCCTTGCTCTGCGCGGCGACAGAAGAGAAGGCGAGGCGCCGAAGAGGGACTTTGCCTATGCTTCCGAGCTTACTGCATATCTCAAGTCGAAATGGGACTTTTGCATCGCGGGAGGCTGCTATCCTGAGGGGCATCCCGAATGCGGCTCCCGAAAAAAGGATATGGACAATCTGAAAAAGAAGGTGGATGCAGGAGATGAACTTCTCATCTCACAGCTCTTTCTTGACAACGAATTCTTCTATGACTTCAAAAAAGGATTGGATGAAAGAGGGATCAATATTCCCGTCACTCCGGGCATCATGCCCGTGATCAACTCTGCCCAGTTTGAAAAGATGTCCACTCTCTGCGGAGCCTCCATACCCGCCAGGTTCAGGCGGATCATGGACCGCTACGAGGACAGGCCCGATGCCCTTTTTGACGCCGGTCTCTATTATATGACAAGTCAGGTCATCGACCTCATCGCATCAGGGACCGACGGCATACATCTTTATACCATGAACCGTCCGTCCGTCGCAAAGCGCCTCGCCGAGGCGATACGCACAATAGTTCCGTAAGCAAAATGCAGTTCTGTTCG
>CAMVHB010000081.1 GCA_947167155.1 uncultured Lachnospiraceae bacterium
GCGGAGCAGCTATGCTACGCTTGTTCGTGAGGTTTGTTGGGTGATGTATATAGAAAGAAAAGATACATGAGTTTTTTGAAAGTAGATCCGAAAAAGAACCTTCCGCAGCTTGACGGGAGTTTTGCTAAATGCGGATATGACTGGTGGTGGCACAGCTTCACCGGGAAGAGTGAAAAGACCGGGAAGGAGAGGGCCTTCTTCATCGAGTTCTTTACCGTGAATCCGGCGCTCTCAAAAGATGAGGTGGTGCTCGGGCAGGATCCCGAAAACAAAGAAAGCGGGAAGAAGCCTTCCTATCTCATGATCAAGTGCGGCTGCTGGGGGAAGAGGCATTTCCAGTTTCACAAATTCTTTCCCTGGAAGGATGTAAAGATGGATGAAAAGACCCTTTGCATCAAAGCCGGGGACTGCATTCTGACCGAGGATACTCTGAAAGGGACAGTTGAGATCTCGGAGGATGAGGCGGAAGATCCCGCGAGGATGACGGATGCCGGGACCATGACCTTTGACTTAAAGATCGAGAAGCATCTCCCCTTCAATGTGGGCTACGGCACAAGCAGTCTCTTTCGGAAAATGAAGGCCTTTGAGATGTACTGGCATGTGTCCGGAATGAAGACGGCCTATTTTGGGACTGTCACCGTAAACGGAAAGAAGTTCACGGTTGAGAAGGAAAGCTCCTTTGGTTATGCTGACAAGAACTGGGGAGCTGATTTCACGACTCCCTGGCTCTGGCTTTCATCGAACCATATCTACAGTGAGAAAGAGGGCAGGGTGCTGAAGAATTCCGCCTTTGATATCGGAGGCGGGCGTCCGAAGGCTTTTCATATCAGATTCAATAGAAAGCTCCTTTCTGCGATCTGCTATGAAGGAACGCCGCTTGAATTCAATTTCTCAAAGTTCTGGACCTTCACGAGGACTTACTTCGACTGTTATGAAACTGACACGGACATAGTCTGGAAGGTAAGGCAGGAAAATCTTTTCTTTGTGCATGTCACGGAGATCAAGTGCCCGAAGAAGGAAATGCTCTTTGTAAATTATGAGACGCCGAAAGGGGAGAAGAAATTCAACAAACTTTGGAACGGCGGCACCGGCTTCGGGAGAGTGAAGCTTTACAGGAAAAAGTATTTTGGGAAAAAGGATCTCATCGATACCTGGATAGTCAGGAATGTGGGTTGTGAGTGGGGAGAAGAATAATGGATTTTGAAAAAGAGCTTCAGATGGCAACCGCTGCGGCGGAGGAGACTATCGAGAATTTCCTTCCGACGGAGGTGAGCTTTCAAAAGCCTGTGACGGACGCGATGAATTACAGCGTTCTTTCCGGAGGAAAGAGGATACGTCCCATACTGATGGCGGAGACCTACAAGCTCTTTGCGCTTCCCTGGGAGGATGAAAAAGGACGCACTGTGCAGATCCCCCAGAATCCTGTACTCCACCGCTTTATGGCGGGGATCGAGTTCATACACAATTATTCTCTTGTTCACGACGATCTTCCCGCAATGGACAATGATGATATGCGCCGCGGTCAGGAGACCACCCACAAAAAATTCGGTGAGGCTCTCGGCATACTTGCCGGAGACGCGCTTTTGAACTACGCCTTTGAGATGATGGCAAAGGGCTTTGAGACAGACAGGATATGCGAAGCCTGCATGCTGCTCGGTCGGACGAATGAGGCCGAGTATATGAAAAGGGTTGCCTGGGCACTTTCACTTACGGCACAAAAGGCCGGGATCCACGGCATGATCGGCGGGCAGACCGCTGATGTATGCGACGAGGGGAAGGACATCGGAAAGGACGAGCTCTTATTTATTTATGAGAACAAGACCGCTGCCTTGATCGAGGCTGCCATGATGGACGGCGCCATCCTCGGTGGGGCATCTGAGGAGGATGTGAAAAAGGTCGGGGATGCAGCCTCAAAGGTAGGGCACGCTTTTCAGATCAGGGACGACCTTCTTGATGAAAAGACGGAAAAGCCGGGAAAGATTACCTTTGTGACATTGGAAGGCGGGGAAAAAGCAAAGGCAAGGGTGGCAAGTCTTACGGAGGAGGCCATAGCCATATTATCTTCATTTGAAAGAAGCAATGATTTTCTTCTGGAGCTTACATACAGGCTTATGAGCCGGAAAAAATGATATGACATACGAAATTTATCCCTTTGACATCGGACCATATGTGCAGGTTTATGAGAGAAATCCCCAGGCCTTTAACATCCTTGAGATCACTATGACAAAGGATGGAAACTTTGAGGATATCAGCTTTGTTTATGTAAACGAAGCCTTTGAAAAGCTGTCCGGGCTCAGCCGCAGCAGTCTCATCGGGAAGACCTACACCGAGGTGATGTCGAAAAGCAATTCCTCGAAATTCTATCTTCAGCCCTGGATGGATCTTTACGGACCTGTTGCGTATCAGGGCGGTCACAAAAATGCGATAATGCCGGAGGTCAACATAGGCTCAGGCGGTGAGCACCTCTTCAGTGTGCAATGCTTCCAGATAGCAGAAGGCTTTGTGGGAGTGAATTATCTCGACATTACAGAGAGAATGGGGGACGAGGACAAGCGCCTTCGAAAATTCAACGAGATCATCATGGCAAACTCCGGCCTCTTCGTATGGGAGATAGATTTTTTGAACAATGCTTATTACAAGATAGCCGCCGGGGAAACGAGGGGCTATGTGACGAAGATGGAGAACCCGATAGATTATCTTTCCAGGGGAACAGATAATGAGGGGAAGGTAGTCTTGAAGACTCTTTACAAAGCTGCCTGCAACGGGGAGTCAAAGACCGCAACGATCCGGTTCGTCCTTGAAGGAATTGATGAATCGCTCTTCTTTATGATCACGGTGATACCGGAAAAGGACAAGAACGGTGAAGTAAAGGGGATGTTCGGGATCACCCAGGATGTCACCGATCAGCAGAGGGCAGAGGAGAGTCTGAAGAGGGCTCTTTCCACAAACAACAGCATCCTTCAGGAGGCCGCTCTATCCGAAAATGACTTCATAGTACTTCTTGATTTTGAAAAAGGAACTGCCGAGCTTCGATATGGCAGCTGGTTTATAAAGGGAATAGAAGGTACACCCGTTGAACGACGCCTTCAGATAGCAGACCTCAGCGGCAGAATGGTCAAAAGCTTCTTAAGTAAGAAGGAGGAAACTGAGAGGTTTTCAAAAATGCTCGACCCTGTCCTTCTTGAGAAGGAGCTTTTCAAAGAAGGCAAAAAGACCTTTGTTTTTGATTTCACAATGCAAGAACCTGAAAACAGCACTGTCAGGAAGATGTTTCGCTTTGCGCCCCTTGACAGCAAAAGAAGAACGGCTGTCATGATAATGACAGACATCACTGATACTTATCTCAAGGACCTTCAGCTTGAGGAGGCATTGAGAGTCGCCGAGGAAGCAAATATGGCAAAGCTCGACTTTATCTCGAGGATAAGCCATGATATCAGGACACCGCTTTCCGCAGTGAAATCCATGACCGAATTTGCTTTTCAGGATATAGGCGATGAGGAGAAGCTGAAGCACGATCTTACGAATATCAAGAATTCAGGAGAGTTCTTAAACAGCCTGATAAATGACATACTTGATGTATCAAAGCTTGACAGCGGACAGACCGAGCTTCATCCCGAGCCTTACAGTTACAAGCGCTGCAGGGAGGAGTTTGGCCCGCTTGTCAGGACAGAGGCAAAGAACAAGGGAATCAACCTGAAGGTAGAGGACAGCAAAAGGGATATCAAGGTGATGATAGACCCGACAAGGATCCGTCAGGTGGCACTCAATATTATAATGAATGCCATGAAATATACACCATCCGGCGGAACCGTCTCTATCAGCGTAAAGGGCGAGCCGATAACGGAAAAGAGGATAATGATCATCCTTACCGTAGAGGACACCGGAATCGGGATGTCGGAAAAATTCATGTCGCATCTCTTTGAGCCATTCCGCCAGGACGATACAAATGCGGAGAGGAGAAAACTCGGCGGCGGCACCGGACTCGGACTCTATATAGTAAAGAGAATGACCGAGCTCATGGACGGAACTGTTAAAGTGGAGAGCGAGCTTTCAAAGGGAACGCGTGTCACAGTAAGGATCCCCGCAGACATTGCCTTATCATCGGAAAGTGAGGATGATCGGCAGGAGAACAAGACTGAGACCGAAGTCTCTCTTTCAGGCAGGGCGCTCCTTTTCGAGGATAATTTCATAAACACGGAGATCGCTCTTCGTATCCTTTCTACTGTCGGAATGGAGGCTATCCACGCAGGGAACGGGGAAGAGGGAGTCGAATTATTTGAAAAGTCAGAGGAAGGATATTTTGACATTATCCTCATGGATATCCAGATGCCTCTCATGAACGGTTATGATGCTGCAAAGGCAATAAGGGCGCTTGACAGAGAGGACGCGAAAAATATCCCCATAATTGCGATGACTGCCGATGTCTTTGAGGAGGCGAAGAAGCACGCCCTCGAAAGCGGGATGAATGATTACATAACAAAGCCCCTTGACATGAAGCGTGTCAAGGAGCTGCTGGCGAACTATGTATCGTAATCAAACCCCGACGTCTCCCCGAGGGGCTTGTCCAGAAGCTCCGGGTGTTTGAATATATGCTTCACGAGGCGGAGGCTCTTTGCGAAATAAAAGCCGTCCGCTATCCTTTCGTCAAGGGTCGCGGAAATGTCAATGACATCCCGGATCTGCTTCGTGCCGTCCTCCATCAGGACCTCCTCCTTGTGGAGGGTGCCTATCGTCACCATAAAGGAATTCGTTCCGTAATTGTTGAGATGGTGATAGACGGAGGGGCACTTGATACTGCCGAGATTGCTCATGAGGCAGGTTGAATAATTCGGATCCCCTTCGGTGAGGAATTTCGCGTTCTTTCCCCAGAAGTCCATCCACCTTATTATCCTGATGATAGGGATCAGAAGGAAGCGGGGGAGAGAAGCAAACTTGTCGAGAAGTTCATCCACTCCTCCGGTCGAATGCTCTGATTTTCTCATCTCCCCGACATCTCCGTATATCTTTTTGCTTATGGAATCTATGGTGTCATCATCCTCCGGGATGAAGAACATCAGAGATTCCTCGGCACCGTCCGCAAATCTTCTCTTTGCTACAAAGGAGATCGATATCTCAAACCTTTCATACATCCTATAGCCCTGGATGAAGCGGTTCATGAGGGGACGTTCTTTTATGAGCCGCGCGATCGCAGTGACGAAGCAGTGGAAGATCGTGGTCTTGTAATTTGGATGGGAGGCGTTTTTCTTTTCAAGATATTTCACGACCTCCGTTACATCTATTTTGTCAAAGCAGCAGACCTCGCAGTCCGTCCTTTTTGGAAGGAGATAAGCCATTATCGTCTGAAGGCCGGGAGCCTTTACGCGGCGGCCGTAACGCCGGTCTCCAAATTTCCTTTTGTATTTGGGTGATGATCCTGCGGTTCTCAAGCTTCACCTTCCTTTTCTGCTTCTTCTTCAAGCGTTCTGTAAGCTATCTTTCCGACCGGTG
>CAMVHB010000082.1 GCA_947167155.1 uncultured Lachnospiraceae bacterium
TCCTGTTCCTTTTCGAGGGCGGACTTTTCCGCCTTCATCTGGGTGAGCCTCTTGTTCATGTCAAAAAGCTCATCCGGCATCGAATCCATCTCCGTCTTTACGACAGCACAGGCTTCATCCACGAGGTCTATCGCCTTGTCCGGGAGGAAACGGTCCGAGATATAACGATCAGAAAGCTTCGCAGCCGCAACCAGCGCATCGTCAGTGATCTTCACCTGATGGAAGGATTCATATCTCTCCTTCAGTCCCCGGAGTATATACTCCGTATCCTTTACGGAGGGCTCGTTCACGAGCACAGGCTGGAATCTTCTCGCAAGTGCCGCGTCCTTTTCGATATATTTCCTGTATTCATCGAGGGTCGTCGCCCCGATGCAGTGAAGCTCGCCCCGGGCAAGCATGGGCTTTAGCATATTTCCGGCATCGGTGGAGCCTTCAGCATTTCCGGCACCTACTATGGTATGGAGCTCGTCAATGAACAAAAGCAGCTCGCCGTTTGAGTTCTTGACTTCATTAAGAACGGCCTTTAAGCGCTCCTCAAATTCCCCCCTGTACTTCGCGCCCGCAACAAGAGCGCCCATATCAAGCGAGAATAATCTTTTGTCTTTGAGGGACTCCGGAACATCATTGTCCGCGATACGCTGGGCAAGGCCTTCAACTATAGCGGTCTTTCCTACCCCGGGCTCACCGATCAGGACCGGATTGTTCTTTGTCTTCCGGGACAATATCATTATCACATTCTTGATCTCGGTATCGCGCCCTATGATCGGGTCAAGCTCCTGGTTCTTCGCCTTTTCGACAAGCTCGGTCCCGTACTTTGAAAGTGCGTCATAGGTATCCTCGGGGTTGTCGGTATCGACCCTCGTATTTCCCCTCACTGACTGCAGCGCGGTCAAAAAACGTTCTCTTGTGATCCCGAACTCCTTGAATTTTGCTTTGATCTTTGAGTCGGGATATTTGATGATGGAAAGGAAGATATGCTCGACAGAGACATAGCTGTCCCCCATGGCCTTTGCCTCATCCTCCGAGTGGATAAGGACATTGTTCAAGTCCTTCCCTACAAAGTTCTGGCTGGAACCCGAAACCTTCGGAAGCGATGCGACCATATTCTCTATGTCGTTTTCAAAATAATCGAGCTTGATCTCCATCTTCTCGATGAGGCGGGGGATCAGGCCATCCTCCTGCTTAAGAAGGGAAAGAAGCAGATGCGACTCCGTGATCTCCTGATTTCCGTAGTCGTTTGCGAGTTTTTCGCTGCCGTTTACAGCCTCAAGCGATTTCTGAGTGAATTTTTTGATGTTCATATTCTGTCATCTCCTTTTAGAATGCCCCTGCTTTTAATAGCGCTCTGTATGTACTTGCAACCGGAAGCCCGACTATATTGTCGTAGCTTCCTTCTATCCTTTGAATGAACCTTGAAAAATAACCCTGTATCCCGTAGGCTCCTGCCTTGTCGAAGGGCTCTTTCGTTTCAAGATATGCCTCTATCTCTTCATCCGTCATCTCAAAAACAGACACCGCGCTCTTCTCGTGAAAAGAGATCATCTCTTTTTCAGACAGTACCGTGACGCCCGTATATACGTCATGCTCCCTGCCCTGAAGCAGCTTTATCATCCTTTTCGCGTCGTCCCTGTCTTTTGGTTTCCCAAAGATGACCCCGTCCACGGACACCACCGTATCCGCTCCTATCACTATTATATCACCGTCTTGCAAGGCTTCTTTTACCGAAGATGCCTTCGCCCTTGAAAGCTCTTCGACAAGCTTCTCCGGGGGCTCACCCGAAAGCCTTTGTACGATCTTTTCTTCATCCACCGCCGGGGAAACGCAGTCATGCATTATCATCGCGTTTTCAAGGAGCATGGTGCGGCGGGGGGATTTGCTTGCAAGTATTATCTTCATTGATGCTCCTTCTTCCACTTTTTGATCTCTGAAAGCCTCTTCTTGAAATCCTTTTCCTTCCCTTCCTCCGAGGGCTCGTAGTAGGTACGCCCCAGAAGGGAATCGGGCAGGCACTGCATGGATGTGATATGGCCTTCATAGTTGTGCGCGTACTTGTAGCCCTCTCCGTAGCCTAAATCCTTCATAAGTCCCGTCGGCGCGTTTCTTATGTTCATTGGGACAGGCTCGTCTATTTCATTCAGTGCGTCTTCCTTTGCCTCATTGTATGCGACTTCCATCGAATTTGATTTCGGAGCGAGCGCCATATATATGACAGCCTCGGTCAGATGGACCGTGCACTCCGGCATTCCGATGAGATGGCAGGCCTGCATGCAGGATACCGCAAGTGTCACTGCATAAGGATCCGAAAGCCCCACATCCTCTGCCGCGAACCTCGTCACTCGCCTCGCCACATACATCGGATCCTCCCCCGCCTCAAGCATCCTTGAAAGCCAATAGACCGCGGCATCGGGATCGGAATTTCTCATGGATTTGTGAAGGGCGGAGATCAGATTGTAATGCTCCTCTCCCTTCTTGTCATATAGGAGTGACCTCTTTTCGGTACAGCGTGAAAGCGTCTCGGCGGTAACCTTGACAGAGCCGTCGCCTCGCATGTCGCCGTTTAATACCGTCATCTCAAGGACTGACAGCGCATTCCTTGCGTCCCCGTTTGAAAATACCGCTATCCTTTCAAGCAGGTCGTCATCAATATCAACGCGCTGGCTTCCAAAGCCCTTTCCGGAATTTATGGCATTTTTTAAGACATATACGATATCGTCCTTTGTCAGAGCCTTCAGCACGAAGACCCTGCAGCGGGAAAGAAGAGCCGCGTTGATCTCAAACGAAGGATTTTCCGTGGTAGCTCCTATAAGGATGATGCTCCCCTTTTCCACAAAGGGCAGGAAAGCGTCCTGCTGCGCCTTGTTGAAGCGGTGGATCTCGTCCACAAAAAGGATGGTGCGGCTTCCGTAGCGGAGGTTTTCGTCAGCCTCCTCCATTACCTTTTTGATCTCCTTGATCCCGCTCGTGACCGCGGAAAAATCGATGAAAGCAGCCTTGGTCCGCTCCGCGATGATCCTCGCAAGTGTCGTCTTTCCGACTCCCGGAGGTCCCCAGAGTATCATCGAAGAAACCGAGTCCGATTCTATAAGGTTCCGAAGGATCTTCCCCTTCCCGAGAAGATGAGACTGCCCTACATACTCATCGAGCGAAGTGGGGCGGACACGGGCAGCAAGAGGCTGCGCCATAAGATTATTTTTTGAATTGTTCTCAAATAAAGATAATTGTTCCATAACTTGATATTCTATCCGAAAACCCTTAAAATTCAAGCATTACGTATAGTAAAGCAAGGAGGATGGCACATGAAAAAATACTCTGAAATGTCAAAGGAAGAGCTTCTGAAGGAAAAGGAAAGTCTCCTTCACGCCCTGGAGGAATACAAAAAGATGAACCTCTCCCTGAATATGGCAAGGGGAAAGCCCTCTGTTGCCCAGCTTGAGCTTTCAATGCCGATGATGGACACCCTTCACAGCGAGGCGGACATGGTCTGCGAGGACGGCTCGGACTGCAGGAACTACGGAGTTCCGGTAGGCATACCCGAAGCAAGGCGCCTCATGGGTTCACTAATGGAGGACGATCCGGAGAATGTCTTCGTATTCGGAAATTCGTCCCTCAATATCATGTATGACCAGGTGGCCCGTTCCTATACCCACGGCATCTGCGGCAATCCCCCCTTCTCAAAGCAGGAGAAGATCAAGTGGCTCTGTCCCGTGCCCGGCTATGACAGGCATTTCAAGATCACGGAATACTTTGGCGCCGAGATGATAAATATCCCGATGAACGCTGACGGTCCCGATATGGATATGGTAAGGGATCTTGTGGAAAATGACCCGCAAGTAAAGGGTATCTGGTGCGTTCCGAAGTTTTCAAATCCCACAGGCATAGTTTATTCTCCCGAGACGGTCTTTGCCTTTGCGGCGCTTTCGCCTGCCGCTCCTGATTTCAGAATATACTGGGACAATGCCTACTGCGTCCATTTCCTTTATGACGACGATCACCCCTTCATCCCCGAGATCCTCTCGGAATGTGAGAAGGCGGGGCATCCCGACATGGTCTTCAAATTCGCTTCATGCTCAAAGATCACCTTCGGAGGCTCCGGAATATCAGCAATGGCTTCTTCAAAGAACAACCTTGCAGATATCAAAAAGACGCTTACCGTCCAGACTATTGGCCATGACAAGATGAACCAGCTCCGTCACGCGAGATTCCTGAAGGATCACGACAATGTGATCGAGCACATGAAAAAGCATGCGGCGATACTACGCCCGAAGTTCGAGCTTCTTGAAGCAACACTTGACAATGAGCTTCTCTCCCGGGGTATCGGAAACTATTTCAAGCCGAAGGGCGGCTACTTCATAGCCTTTGAAGGTCCCGACAACACCGCGAAGGAGACCGTTTCACTCGCATCCGACTGCGGAGTGGTCTTGACCGGTGCCGGAGCGCCCTTCCCTTACGGAAAGGATCCCGATGACAAATGGATCCGCCTCGCGCCCTCCTTCCCTACGCCTGAAGAGCTTGAAAAAGCCTCGGAGATATTTGCTGTCTGCGCAAGGCTTGCTTACCTCAAAACATTGACCGCCTGAGAAAGGAGATCCCGGGAAAAATGTCAAAGAAATACAAATACGGCTTCATAGGCGCGGGAAACATGGGAAGCTCAATGATAAGCGGTCTCCTTGAAAGCGGACTCGCTGAAAAAAAGGATATTACCTTTGTGACCGCCCATGAGGATTCCGCAAAAAATATAGAGGAGCGCTTCGGGATAGAAAGATCAAAGGATGCGGCATCTCTTTCAAAGGAGAGTAATGTCATTATACTTGCGGTAAAGCCCGGGCAGCTTTCAGACATCCTTCCCGATATCAGGGAATCCCTTGATGCCGGAAGCATAGTAGTCTCGGTAGCTGCCGGAAAGAGCATTTCGGAAATTGACAATGCCCTTCTTTCCATGGAAGTCGCGGGGAAACTTAAAGTAGCCCGCGCCATGCCAAACACCCCCGCGGCTGTTGGCGAGGCCATGAGCGCAGTCTGCTTCAATGACAGGTTTTCAGATGAGGAAAAGGAAGAGGTCCTTTCAATCTTCCGTTCCTTCGGTGTGGCTGAAGAAGTGGACGAGGGACTCATGGATACAGTGACCGGGCTTTCCGGCTCTTCCCCCGCCTTCATCTATATGCTGATAGAAGCCATGGCAGATGAAGCCGTGCGCCACGGCATGAAGCGCGACAAGGCTTATACCTTCGCGGCCCAGGCGGTGAAGGGTTCTGCAGAGATGGTCCTTAAGACCAAAAAGCACCCCGGGGAATTGAAGGATCAGGTCACCTCCCCCGGCGGAACTACGATCGAAGGCGTGCGCGCTTTGGAGGAAAAGGGCTTCCGCAAAGCGATAATGGAAGGCATAGATGCTGCGATAAGAAGGTCGCTTGAAATGTCTCAGAATTGAA
>CAMVHB010000083.1 GCA_947167155.1 uncultured Lachnospiraceae bacterium
CCCGTCTGATGGCCTCTGCTATCCTGAATATACGAAGATCGTCAACTATCTTCAGTTCTTTCTTGAGGTCATCCATGGAAAGTCCGGAGAAGTCGTAGCTTCCGAGCCAGTCCACATGCTGCTCGAGTGACCTTATAGCCTTCATGAGGGCGCCCTCGAAGTTGTCGCTTATCGACATTACCTCGCCGGTAGCCTTCATCTGCGTTGTAAGCGTCCTCTTTGCGGTAATGAACTTGTCGAAGGGAAGGCGCGGTATCTTTACGACCACATAGTCAAGAGCAGGCTCAAATGAGGCATAAGTCTTCTTTGTGATAGCATTCTTTATCTCATCAAGGGTATAGCCGAGAGCTATCTTTGAAGCCACCTTTGCGATAGGATAGCCGGTCGCCTTTGAAGCAAGCGCTGATGAGCGACTGACTCTCGGATTTACCTCTATCACGCAGTATTCAAACGAATCGGGCTTCAGAGCGAACTGGACATTGCAGGACCCCGTGATCTCAAGCTCATTGATGATATTGATGGATGCCGTGCGGAGCATCTGATGCTCCTTGTCGGACATGGTCTGTGAGGGAGCGACTACTATCGAGTCTCCGGTATGAACTCCGACAGGATCCACATTTTCCATATTGCAGACAGTGATGCAGTTTCCGGCACTGTCTCTCATCACCTCATACTCTATTTCCTTCCAGCCCGCTATGCAGCGCTCCACAAGGACCTCGTGCACTCTTGAGAGACGAAGGCCGTTTTCAAGTATCTCACGAAGCTCGTTTTCGTCATTTGCGATACCGCCGCCCGAGCCGCCAAGAGTATAAGCGGGCCGAAGCACCACGGGATAGCCTATGGTATTTGTGAACCTGACTCCGCTTTCCACATCATGAACCACGAGTGAAGCAGGAACAGGCTCTCCTATCTTTTCCATGGTGTCCTTGAAGGCCTGTCTGTCCTCTGCCTTTCTGATGGTCTCTGAGGTACAGCCTATGAGCTTTACATTGTGCTCTGTAAGAAAACCCGATTCATAGAGTTCCATTCCGAGGTTCAGCCCTGCCTGCCCGCCGAGAACGGGAAGGACTGAGTCCGGCTTTTCTTTGAGAATGATCTTTTCAAGGACCTTTGCGGTAAGAGGCTCTATATAGACCTCGTCTGCGATGTTCTTGTCGGTCATTATCGTGGCGGGATTTGAGTTCACGAGGCAGACCTCGATGCCCTCCTCCTTAAGTGCCCGGCAGGCCTGCGTTCCTGCGTAGTCAAACTCCGCAGCCTGACCTATCACGATAGGACCGGATCCTATCATCAATACTTTTTTGATGCTTTCATTTTTCGGCATTTTTCAGGCCCCCATCATATTCAAAAATCTGTTGAAGAAAAGGTCATCGGAATCATGCGGTCCGGGGCAGGCTTCCGGATGGAACTGCACCGTCACCACGTTTTTCTTTTTGTAGATAATACCCTCGTTCGTCCCGTCATTCACGTTCACATAAGCGCTTTCCGCGATCGAAGGATCAAGAGTAGCCTCGTCCACCACATAGCCGTGGTTCTGGGATGTGATATAAACATGCCCTGTCTTTAAGTCCTTCACGGGGTGGTTTCCGCCGCGGTGACCGTATTTCAGCTTGTGGGTGTCTGCGCCCGTCGCAAGCGCCATGAGCTGATGTCCAAGGCAGATCGCAAAGATCGGGATACCGCTGTCATAGAGCTTTTTGATCTCTGCAATGATCTCCGGAACCTCCTTCGGGTCTCCGGGTCCGTTTGTGAGCATGATGCCGTCAGGTTGCGATGCTATTATCTCATCCGCCTTTGTAAATGCAGGATATATGGTGACCTCGCAGCCTCTTTTATTGAGTTCTATATGAATGTGCCTCTTCGCTCCAAGATCAAGGAGGGCTACCTTCTTTCCGGGACCGGGAAGCACCTGCTTTTCTTCAACTGATACGCGTTTTACTACATCGCCTACCCTGTAAGCCTTGATCTCATCAAGTACCTTTGAGACATCCTTCGCGATGGCTTCGTCTGTTGTGATCATGCAATTTTGGGTGCCCTTGTCACGAAGTATCTTTGTAAGCCTTCTCGTATCTATCCCTGCTATTCCGGGCACATCCTGTTCCTTGAGGAAATCCTGTATCCTTCCCGTACATCTGAAATTCGAAGGAAGTCGGGAAAGCTCGCGGACTATGTAACCGGAAGCCCAGGCGCGGTCAGACTCCATATCGGGAGTCACTCCGTAATTTCCAATAAGAGGATAAGTCATAAGGACGCCCTGCCCCGCATAGGAGGGATCCGTCAAAACCTCTATATAGCCCGTCATTGAGGTGTTGAAAACTGCCTCACATATCACGGTCTTTTCCGAGCCTATGCTCTCTCCGCAAAAAACCGTTCCGTCACTAAGTATCAGATACGCTTTCATTTGAAATATTCCACCCCCGATCTGAAGATTCCCATGTCCTGTTCTCCGTATATATTCTTTGCAACACCATGTCCTGTTCTCTCAACATGGCACATCTTTCCAAGTATCCTTCCGTCAGGCGAGCATATGCCCTCGATCGCCAAGTAGGAGCCGTTGATATTCCATTCCTCACCGGTCCTGATCTTTCCGTCGGGATCGCAGTAGCGAGTCGCGACCTGTCCGTTTTCAAAGAGCTTCTTGATCCATTCCTCACTCGCGACAAAGCGGCCTTCGCCGTGCGACGCAGGAGAAGCATATACCTTTGAAAGCTCAGCGTTTTTGAGCCAGGGCGACTTCTTTGATACGACCTTGGTATATGCCATATGGCTGATATGGCGCCCGAGAGTATTAAACGTAAGTGTTGGAGAGTCGCTCTCCTGCTCTATTATCTTTCCATAGGGAACAAGGCCGAGCTTGATCAGCGTCTGGAAACCGTTGCATATACCAAGTACAAGTCCGTCCCGTTTTTCGACAAGGTCCATCACAGCCTCTTTAAGCTTTTCATTCCGGAATGCCGCTGCTATGAATTTTGCTGATCCTTCCGGCTCATCCCCTGCGGAGAATCCGCCCGGGAACATGATGATCTGCGACTTTCTGATCGCAGTCTCAAACTCATGAACGGATGATACGATATCATTTTCATTTTGGTTTCTGAAGATATGGACATTTACCGCGGCGCCCGCATCCTTCATGGCGCGTGCGGAATCATATTCGCAGTTCGTCCCGGGGAATACAGGAATGAAGACATTCGGGATAGCCTTTTTGTACTTCCCTACATATACATTCTTCGCTTCATATATCTCATCGGGGAGCGTTTCGTCGGAGTCGTTTGTCTTCGTATGAAAGACCCCTTCAAGCGTTCCCTGCCAGGCCAAAAGCGCCTCATCAACGGGCAATTTCATATCAAGATACGAGAATAATGAGTCATCCGTGACAGTTCCAATCTTTCTGATGAAGTCGGAAAGCCCAAGTTCTCTGGCCGCATTCCAGATGACATCCATATCATTTTCTTCCACTTCAGCGATGATAGATCCGTTTTGCGGCAGGAAGAGATTTTCCTTTGAGATATCGGAATCGATCGTGACGCCAAAGCCGTTTCCGAAGGCCATCTTTGAAACGGCCGGGATGACTCCGTATCCTGTAAGGACATATGCCGACTTTATTATCTTCTTTTGTATAAGGTCGTAAACAAGGCCATATGTCGCCCATACCTCATCATAATCCGGCAGATCGTAGCTGTCACGGGCGAGGCGAAATCTGACTATCCGATTTCCTGCTTTTTTGAATTCCGGCGAGATGATATCGGATTCCTTCGCGGTATCGACGGCGAAGGAGACAAGGGTCGGCGGAACATCAATATCTTCAAAGGTCCCGCTTGACGAATCCTTTCCGCCTATCGAGGGAAGAGAGAACCGGATCTGAACTTCAAACGCTCCAAGGAGCGAGAGAAATGCGGGGCTCCACTTTTCAGGCGCTTCGCCGAACATCCTCCCGAAATATTCCTGGAAAGTAAACCTGATCTTCTTCGGATCCCCTCCTGCTGCCACGATCTTTCCTATCGATTCGATGACGGAATAGATTGCGCCGTGATAAGGCGAGAAGCTTGAAAGATAAGGATCAAAGCCGTATGACATAAGGCTTGCCGTAGTTGTCTTCCCGTACTCCACCGGAATAAATGAGGCCATTGCCTGCGTCTCCGTGCGCTGATACTTCCCTCCGTAAGGCATTAGTATGGTGCCTGCTCCGATCGAAGAATCAAACATCTCAACGAGCCCCTTCTGGCTTGCAGAGTTAAGGTCTGAAAGAGAAGCCGTCCATGCAGACTTTATATCATTATTTGAAAGCGCCTCAGAAACGCCCTTGCCGTGTATCTCTTTAAAATAATTATTCTTCTCATCGGGAAGCACAACATTTACAGAGGCTTCCTGATGGGCTCCGTTCGTATCAAGGAAGGAGCGGCTTATATTTACGACATCCTTCCCTCGCCAGGTAAGGTGAAGCCTCTTTTCTTCCGTCACTACCGCAACCTCTGTCGCTTCAAGGTTTTCCTCGGCGGCGTAGGACAGGAATTTCTTTTCATCTTCTTCCGAAACGACAACCGCCATACGCTCCTGGGACTCTGATATGGAAAGCTCTGTCCCGTCAAGCCCGGCGTATTTCTTCGGCACCTTGTCAAGGTCGATGAGAAGCCCCGGAGCAAGCTCTCCTATCGCAACGGAAACGCCGCCCGCTCCGAAGTCATTACACTTTTTGATGAGCGAGCTTACTTCCTTTCTTCTGAAAAGCCTCTGAAGCTTTCTCTCGGTAGGAGGATTTCCTTTCTGTACCTCAGCCCCGCAAACTTGCGTGGACTTTTCGGTATGCGCCTTTGATGAGCCTGTGGCTCCGCCGATCCCGTCGCGTCCGGTGCGTCCTCCAAGAAGGATGACCCGGTCTCCGGGAAGGGGGCTTTCTCTTTTTACAGCAGAAACAGGCGCGGCACCGAGCACCGCTCCGATCTCCATCCTCTTTGCAACATAATCGGGATGATATATCTCCTTCACGAGTCCCGTGGCAAGTCCTATCTGGTTTCCATAGGATGAATAGCCGTGCGCCGCTTCACGAACGATCGTCTTTTGCGGAAGCTTTCCGGGAAGGGTCTCCTTTACTGATACGGTAGGATCAGCAGCACCTGTGACCCTCATAGCCTGGTAGACATAAGTGCGCCCCGAAAGCGGATCTCTTATGGCACCGCCGAGACAGGTAGCTGCGCCTCCGAAGGGCTCTATTTCTGTGGGATGATTGTGAGTCTCGTTCTTGAAATTGAGAAGCCAATCCTCCTCCCTTCCGTCGACATCAACGGGGATGACTATCGAGCA
>CAMVHB010000084.1 GCA_947167155.1 uncultured Lachnospiraceae bacterium
AAAATGAGTGCCTTTCTTTGATGGCAAGATCACAATAATATATTATAGCAGGAGATTGGACTTAAAACATGAACTTTTTGTAATGGTCCCAGGGAATGGTCCCAGGGGACGGAGTCATGGGGTCAAATATTTATAAAATGGTCCCTTAACTCCGTCCCCATGGACCATTAAAAATACAAAACCCCTATGCTTTTCAATTGTGACCTCATTTTTGAAACTTTGTCTTCCGGAAATCTGGTCCCTATGCAATCTCCATACATCATTACTTTTATCCCTTTTTCGACAGCCCCTTTTGCCGTAGCTCCCACACATCCGCATTCATCAAGTCCCGCAAGAACTATTTCGCTGTATCCTTCGCTTTCCATATGCTCACGGAAGGCTTTGGAAGTAAATGAATCAGAATGACTTTTCTCAAAGATCAGATCGGATACAACATGAAGCCCGTCGTACAACTCTGCTCCTTCAGTACCTTTGATCGAAAAACCCACGCCCCACATTACTTTGGGTAAAATATGCTTTATATAGATAATGTCATATCCATTTTCCCGATATGAGTCGATCGCTAAATCCACGTTCCCGACAAGCTTTTGCGTATCATATGTAAACATGGGTTTTCTTTTTTCCCAAAGATAATCATTCTGCATATCTATTACTATAAGGGCTTTTTTGTCTGACATCACATTACCTCCTCGTTTTTGAAAATGACCCCTGGGGACGGAGTCGAGGGACCATTACCTCCCTTTTATGTCGAGCCGGTCGAGGATTCCCTGCAGACTCACCCCGGGATGCGTGAGATAAAGCCTTACAACATCCTCGACAAAGCTTTTTTGCGCGCCGGTCTTTTTTGATATCTTTTCTATGTCATAACCTTTTTTTGTATATTTCAGGATCAACTCTACATCAGGCGCACTCTCTGCTTTTGGCAAATTCACCGCATCTGCCACAGCAGCCTTCGCATGCCCGTAATAGATGCGTTTGGGCTTTTTTGAAAGGAGCTTTTCCCAGCT
Source organism: uncultured Lachnospiraceae bacterium (assembly GCA_947167155.1). GTDB lineage: Bacteria > Bacillota > Clostridia > Lachnospirales > Lachnospiraceae > RUG306. Next base: position 1,008 of record CAMVHB010000084.1, read on the forward strand.
CTCATAAATCTTTGTACCTTTGTGGAGAGGAAGTTCATACAGAGGATTCAGATCTCCAACAAAAAGCTCGCCGCTGTCAAGCAGAAGGGAGATGCTGTCATCACTGTGCCCCGGTGTGCATATCACTTCGCCTTCAATCCCATGATCCAAAAGAAACGCCCTCGTTTCCTTTTCGGAAACGACCTCCACAGACTCATCCCTTATCGGAACAAAATCTGTCCTCTTTTCTTTTTCAAAAATAATATCGGCATCATGAATATGCTCAAGCTGCACATCAAGAACCATTATCTTTGCGCCTGCAGAATCAGCTATCGCCTGGGCGATCCCCATATGATCGGGATGATAATGCGAGATCAGAATAATATCGATCTCATTCACGATCCTTTTTTGCTGCTTCATAAGCTCCCGAAAAGCCGGGAACGTCCCGGCCCAACCGGTATCAAAGAGGAGTGTGCCTGCCTCCCCTTTGATAAGATAAGTATTTGTATTTGAGTATTTCAGCTCTGTGATGGATGAAATCATAGTATTGAATTACATTCCGTACCAAGCGATGCCTTCCTCACTCCAACCAACATCTACGAGATAGTCCCGCTCAAATCCATCAATGGTATAATGATGAGCCCCGGCCATCACTGCATTTGGATTATAAAGCCTGTGCATCTCTACGGGTTTTACATCTCTGTTTGGCACAGTCTCGTCATATACAATGACATAATCAGAAAAATGCGATGTCTCAAATGAAAGCCAGCCATCTGTGTATTCTGTTGCTCTTCGCTCCATCTCTCCGTTCGCAGACAGATATAATACATGATAATATCTTTCATCCTGTCCTTCTTTCGGATAGAACATGAGATATACTCTCGCCTCTCCGCCTTTCAGATCATGGATTTCTTCTCCGTCGCTCTCAATTGCTGCTCTGAAGGGCGTGGCTGAATCAAACAGTTCGATGGATTCCTGCTGGGATTCATTAAGGTCAGAAGCCTCTGTACTTTCAATAGTCAGCCTGATGAAATTTCCCTCTGCCTGATCTGCTATTCAACGCGACCGGGAGGCGCCCTGTATGTTTTCAAAAATGGTCCCTCGACTCTACGACGGCACTAGACTCGCTGTCGCTCGCCAAGTGCCCCTGTACCGATTTCTCTAAGCTCGTCCCTACGCTAAGAGAAATCATGCGTCCCCTGGGACCATTTTCTGAACCCTTTTTACAGCTGATCCTGAATGTACTTCCTGACTCCGGGAAGCTTGCTGCTCATATAGTCCGACTCATCTGCCTTCTTCGATAGCGGATATGCAATAGTAAAATCAAGGCATTCGCCGGGAACTCTTCCGGGACGTTTCTCGTCCATGAAATGCTCTTCCCATTCACTTTCGCTATATGAAGAGTATTTTTCGCTCTCAAGGAAGATCTGTCTTTTTTTGTGAGCTTCTACAAAGGCTTTTTCCGAAAGTGGAATAAGTTTCTCATATTCATCCCCGGGCACATTTTCAAATATCTTCGGAAGATCGGCTTTTACAATATGCTCCGTATTTCTGTCTATCAAAATCCCCAAAGCCTCGAATTCAAAGTCATTGGGAGAAAAAGAAAGCCGAAGGACGACACCCTTTTCGGTATTGAACTGTGCCCTTTGATAATCCGTATCAAAGATGAAATTCCCGAGAGAATAAAAAATCGCCTTATTTTCGAAAAGCTCAAAGTTCATCGGCACGTGCGGATGGTGGCAGACTATGATATCCGCCCCCATCTTCAGATACTCAAGATACCTGTCCCTCACATAGGGTGAAGGAAGGGATGTAAATTCCTCTCCGCCGTGCGCAATGATAATACACCAACGACAGGTCTTTTTTATCTCTTCTATATTCTTTTTGATGATCTCCATCTCGTTCCAGAGAAGGCAGCCGGCATGGTCCTCTCCGGCGCTCTTACAACCTCTCCTGTAGCCGACTGAAAATATCCCGATCCCTCCGGCTTCATCAAAAAATAATGGACGGGCGGCCTCATCAATATTCATCCCGGCTCCGACGGTCAAAGCCCCCGCTTTTTTTGCTTCAGCAAGAGTGTCCGAAACTCCAACTTCCCCGGCATCCATCATATGGTTGTTGTTGAGATTCCAGATGTCGGCATGCATATTTTTAAAGACCTCAGCCGCTGCCGGGTTCATGGTATGAAGAAGGCTTTGCACAGAACCTTCAACACTTTGCTTTGAAGCATCGGAAAGCGGCCCCTCGACATTTATCACAACATGGTCGCTGTCATGAAGGAATGAAAGGATCTCCGGCGATATCAGATCATTATCCTCCCATTTTTTGTCCATATATTTGTCAAAACCAATGTCACCGGTAAAGGCAAAAGAGACTCGCTCCTTTCCGCCAGTCTCATTCTTCACAAGCGATCTGAAATAATCCCCTCTCTCCTCAAAATTCTTGAAATAACCATACGAAGCCGCTGCGGGAGAAAGCACGACAGCAGCCCCATCGGGCGTGATCTCTTTTGCAAGACGAAACGCACACTTTAAATCTTCTTCATAATAACAACACGAAAGCTCGCTCACCTCATCATATATCCTCTTCCCCGACTCATAAGAAAAGATATAATTCAGCGATTGCTCATTTTTTATGAAATCAACCAATATATCATAATCAATATGCCGGTCCATTCCGCCAATAAGCACGGTCTTTGTATTCTTTATGCTTTTTATTGCCTGGATCGTAGCCTCCGGGATCGTTGAGATCGAATCATTAAAATAATCCACCCCGTTGACCTTTCCCACATATTCAAGCCTGTGAGGAAGACCGTTGAAGGTCTTCATTGATTCCCGTATATCATTATCATCGCAGGAAAACCTCTCCCTTGCGATCTCATAGACGACCTTCGCATTGAACTGGTTGTGCTCCCCGCGGAGCTTCAGCTCAAATTCTGTCTCCCCGGGCGCTTCAATGAGTATCTTTTTTCCGTTTCCGGGAAGCGGCGGGACATCAGATCCAACATACAAAAAATCCCCAACGTCTTGAAACAGTGCTATATGGCTCTTTGCTTCAAAATATTTATCAAGTGTCTTATAATAATCAAGATGCTCCTCATAAAGATTCAAAAATACCCCAATATGTGGAGAAATTGAACTGCTTCGAAGCTGGTGGCATGAAAGCTCAAATACGATAACACTGTCAGAAGTGATTTCATCATAAATATCAAGACAGGGCTTTCCGATATTCCCAACCAGAAAGACAGGCACAGAAAGGCAGTCATAAAACACATGATAAAGAAGGGATGAAGTCGTACTCTTTCCCTTTGTGCCTGTTATACCTATCGTCCTGTCTCGAAATTCCTCAAGGAAAAGCTCGGTCTGCGAAGTATATTTTGAAGAAAGTCCCTCCGCAGGAACACCGGGGCTTTTGATGACGATATCCCATTTCTCATCATCAAGTTCCTCCTGCTTTCCCTCAAATATCTTCAATTCCTTGACGCTGCAATGCTCATTAATGAAGCGCTCCGAGGACTTCCCCTCCCGGCCATAGCCCCAGAGCAGCACTCTTTTGCCGTTCAGTTTTTCAATAATATTCATAAAAATAATACTCCTGCAGGTGTCTTATATTATCTTTCAAATCCCCTTTGAGGTCCGTTCTGCGGACCGCCCATTGGACCGTTTGGACCCATTGGACCGTTTGGACCCATTGGACCGTTTATGTGAAACGCCTTAAGCAAAAGCTTCATGAACAATGGCATGAATATGAATATCAGCACATAGCCTACCAGAAGGCTTATAAGGAGCGAGCGAAGAAACATTGGCAGAAACGGTATCTGCGCACCGTGGGAGGTGGCGTTCACATATGCCATTATTACCATCACAAGGGTGATCACCGGAGTATAGATGAGATCTGATATCAATGCTGTAAGCAGGTTTGCGCCAAGTGAGCGCGGTCTGATGCCGGCCTTCCTTACTGCTGCGTCGCCGACTTTCTTCATCGGCACGAGAAAGCCTATCACAAGGCTTATCAGCGTGCTTACGAGGAAACTCAAAAGAAAGCCCTGCATGGTAAACTGTCCCGAAAACAGATTTCCGCAAAGCGAGAGCCCGAAGCTCATAGTGACTCCCATCAAAATGCTCATCCATATCCCTATCTTTTTTTCAACTTTCATATCGCATTAACCTCCGTGAAAAACAATTGATTTATTATACCATTTTGG
>CAMVHB010000085.1 GCA_947167155.1 uncultured Lachnospiraceae bacterium
CCTTTGAGAATACCATGTACGGAACCCTCGGACCGGAAAGAACGGTCTGGGATGAGGAAGCCAACGAAGCGATGAGAGAAACAGTAAAGAAGGCAGAGTCGACAACATCAAAACAAAAATAGGCAAGAATTATAACTGTAAGGAGGACGATATCATGCCAGAAACAGATGTGATCAAACAGCGGCATTCCGTAAGGAATTACAAGCCCGAGAGGATTGAGGAAAAAACAATGGATCTGCTTAAGGAAAAGATAGCGGAACTTAATTCAGAGGGCAGGCTTCATTTGCAGATGATCGAGGACGCAGGAAATACTTACAACAAGCTGCTTAACAGGATGATGGGGCTTGGTTCCGCGCCAAGCGTGATCGCCTGCGTGGGTCCGGATGATGCGACATTGGAGCAGAGGATCGGATATTATGGCGAGAAACTGGTCCTCTATGCGCAGGAGCTTGGTTTAAATACCTGTTGGGCAGGAACATTCAACAAAAAGAATATCGGTGCGAAAGTCTCTGACAATGAGCGACTGGTCATATCGATCGCAATAGGATACGGACAGGATAATGGAAAGCCTCATAAATCAAAGACCGCTGATCAGATAATGGAAGCGGGCACCGACAGACCGGCATGGTTTGACAAAGGCATAGAGATGGCTCTTCTTGCGCCCACAGCGATCAATCAGCAGAAATTTGTGATCCGTCTCAATCCGGACGGGACAGTCGACTTCATTGACAAAGGCGGCGTTTTCAGCCAGGTCGATCTTGGCATCGTAAGATGTCATTTTGAGATCGGTGCAGAAAGAAAGGTCGGAGAGATATAATCCGGACAAGGGGACGTTTTTCTTGTCCGTGGCATTGATGAATAGTTGGAGGTTTATTGTGAAAAAGAAAGCTAAATGGATCATTATAGTACTATTGGTTATCGTAGCCGTTGTTGGCATATTACTTGCGATAAATCTGACGAAAAAAAAGTCGGCAATGTCCTATCAGGAGTTCAAGGCACTGACTGCAGAACAGCAGACCGAAGCATTCAACAGGATGACGGGACCTGAGATCTACAAGCTGGTGGCAGACAGTGAAGAGAACTGGCCGGTTACAAGCTATGACCTGATTTCACCCAACAATGCAAAAGAGACGATAGTTCTCTACCACAACAACGGGGATCTTCATTTCAATCTGGCATGGCCGCACTACGGTGGCTTTGTGCCTGATAGCATTGCCTCGATCGGCGATCTGACAGGAAAACTCGATGTCAGCCGGGACGGCGGTGATGGCGGGCATTCCATGTCTTATGGCAAAAACGCGGATGGAAGTTATCCGAATGATTCTCAGCGAAGCGTCCCGAAGACCTCTGCCAAGGTCCGTACGGGAACCCTCGATGTGGACCGGTATAATGCCGTTGCAAAGATCGTCACGAACGGAAAAGATGAAAAAGAGCGGTTGTCCGAACTGACGGGTATGGGATACGAAAGCAAAATCGCTGAGCGGTTCATTTCGGATCAGGCTGCGTGGCTGAAGCGTGATGAAGTATGTGGTCCTGACAATATAGATGATGGTGCCAGGGCAGCAGGACATACCGTAGACAGCAGGTTTGGATATTATGGGATCACTGCCCCGTGGGTAGTAGGTGACCTGAACCTCAAAGGCGGGAGCGGACAATTGGAAACGATATTCAGCTGGGGCACGCTCTGTGACTCAGGATTGATCTTTGATATGGGAATTGCAGAGATTCATTGAAACAACCGATTGTAAATATAGATCTCTTCGTGTATGATATAGCGAGTTTTGCGTTTTGGAGGCTGATTTAACATGAAGAGCGTTTCGTTTTTGACCAGGATAGAGCGGCTGAAAGACAATCGTACTGTCAAAGAGATCATCATAAATATGATCCTTGCAGCGGTCAGTCTTTTCGTAAACGGCTTTGGGGTTTATCTTACAATACAGGCAAATATAGGAGCAGGCCCCTGGGATGTTTTGAATCTTGGTCTTTCCAAAACCTTTGGGATTTTGTACGGAACAGCATCAGTTATAGTTTCGTGCGGGATATTGGGAATCGATATTGCGCTCAGGGAACCGATCGGGATCGCCATGATCATTGATGCTGTAGTAGTAGGAAAGTCTGTGGATCTTTTTAACAGGATCAATATTGTGCCAAAGTGTGGATCTCCGGTCTCAGGCATTCCTGTAATGCTGGTCGGGCTTGTGATCATGGCATATACACAGTTTACCTATATGAGTGCCGCGTTGGGGTGCGGTCCGAGAGATACTTTGCTGGTCGCGCTTGCAAAAAGGATAAAAAAAATCCCGATCGGATTAATAAGCATAGCCTTGCTTGCAGTCGTAACACTCGCAGGATGGCTGCTTGGAGGCCCTGTTGGTATAGGAACGATAATATGTGCTTTTGCAACAGGTCCTATCATGCAGGCGGCATTTTTGTCAGTGAAATTTGATGCGACCCGTATCCACCACCAGCCGATCACCGCTACAGTGAAGGTGCTGGTTGAAAGAAGGGCAGCATGAGATCATATTTCTATGGAAAGATTGGATAAATATCTGTCAAATGCCGGGATCGGAACCCGAAAAGAGGTAAAGGAATATGTGCGATCAGGTCTTGTAACCGTAGACCAAAATATCGCCAAAGATCCCGGAATGAAGGTTGATGGCAGAAAAAATGAAGTATGCTTCAAGGGAGAAAAAGTTTTTTCTTATTCCCCAACTTACATTCTTTTGAACAAACCTGCGGGCTGTGTTTCGGCAACGGAGGATAGCAGGGAACGGACTGTTCTTGATGTTCTTTCAGAGGCAGGTCTTGATCCGATCCCCAAAGGCCTTTTTCCCGTCGGTCGCCTCGACAAGGATACAACGGGGCTTCTTCTCCTTACCGATGACGGTGAATTTGCGCATGAATTGCTCTCACCGAAGAAGCATGTCGACAAAGTATATCACGTCACGGTCGATACCCCTCTTTCAGAAAATGAAAAAATGATTTTCAATAACGGAATAGTGCTTTCAGATTTCACCTGCTTGCCGGCAAAGCTAGATATATTGTCTGAATATGAGGCGAAGATCACTATCCGCGAAGGAAAATTTCATCAGGTCAAGCGGATGTTTATGGCCCTTGGCCATACAGTAACTTCTTTAAAGCGTCTACGAATGGGAGAGTTCACTCTTCCTGACGATCTTCCCGAGGGAAGATTTGTAAGATTAGATATGGAGTGTCATGATCATGAGAAAAAGATTATCTGAAAAGAAAAACAGATTCAAAGCCCTGACTCTGCTGGTTTTGTCGGCTATGCTTATCATTTCGGGCTGCAGCGGGAATTCGCCCAAACAATCTTCATCAGAAAGCAGCAATGAGGCGCAGCAGTCTTCTTCCGGGAGCAGCAGCAATCCGGACAGCCAGTCGTCTTCAACAAGCAGTGCCAATTCGACGCAGCAGTCTTCCGGAAAAGGCATATATGTCCTCTTTACAAATGATGTCCACTGCGGGTTTGATGAAGGTTTCGGTTTTGCCGGACTCTGGCAGATCAGAAGCAGGCTCGAATCCGAAGGCTATGAGACTGTTCTTGTAGACAACGGCGACATCATACAGGGAGGGGCAGCAGGAACCCTTACCAAAGGTGAAGCAGTTGTGCGGCTTATGAACGAGATGAAATATGATCTTTCGATCCCGGGAGATCATGAATTTGATTACGGGATGGACCGTTTCTTTGAACTTGTGAATATGGCTGAATTTCCTGTGATCAGCTGCAATTTCAACAAAGCCGGAGAGTTACTCTTAAAGCCATATATTATCCTGAACAAGGCAGGGAAGAATATCGCTTTTGTAGGAATAACAACTCCGACAACGCTTACACAATCCACTCCGGCGCATTTCATGGATGAAAAAGGAAATTTCATATATGGCTTTCTTCAGGATGAGACGGGAGAAAAGCTGTATGAAGCCGTTCAAAAGAGTGTGGATGCGGCAAGGGCTGAAGGAGCGGATTTCGTATATGCCATGTGCCACCTGGGTGATGAAGATGTATGCAGACCCTGGACCTATGCGGATATTATTTCCCATACCACGGGGATAGATGTGGTCCTTGATGGCCACAGCCATGATACGGAACAGGTGTCTATGAAGGATGCCTCCGGAAAGACGGTCGTCCGCTCTTCCTGCGGGACCAAGCTTAATGCCATAGGCTACAGCCTGATCACCCCTGATGGTAAGATAAGCGATACAGGCATCTGGAGTTGGCCGAACAAAACAAGCGCGCCGGAGCTTCTTTCCATTGAGAATGAAATGAGTGCCAATATCAAAAATGTGATGGGGGAAATCAATAACAAACTGAAAGAGGTTGTGGCGCATACAGATGTGGAGCTTACCATCAATGATCCAAAGGAGAAGGATGCAAGTGGAAATCCTGTCAGGATGGTACGAAGAGCAGAGACAAATCTCGGTGATCTGTGTGCCGACGCTGTGAGGAAAGCGGGTGATACAGACATCGGCATTGTCAATGGAGGAGGGATCCGGAAGAGTATCAAGCAAGGGGATATCACATTCGAAGATATAATAAATGTTTTTCCCTTTGAAAATCAGATATGTGTGATAAAAGCCACGGGGCAGCAGATACTTGATGCTCTGGAGTGGGGAGTTAAGGGCGTTCCCGGTGAGGACGGTGCCTTCCTTCATGTATCAGGTCTCAAATATGAAGTAGATTCATCTATTCCAAGCGGCTGTAAGTCAGATTCATCGGGAATGCTCACGGAAATAGCCGGGCAAAGGCGCGTATCAAATGTCAGGGTTGGTGAAACGCCCATCGATCCCGCAAAAGAATATACTGTTGCAGGGCTTTCCTATACGCTCTTAAAGCACGGTGACGGCTTTACGGCTTTTGACAAAGCAGAGCTTGTAAAGGACCGGATCATGGTCGACAATCAGGCGCTTATTGATTTCATTACAATCGATCAAAAAGGAAACATTGGCAAGGATTATTCCGATCCATACGGTCAGGGCAGGATAATAATAAAATGATCCGGACAAGGGAAACGTCCCCTTGTCCGCATACGCAAAAATTATCTGTTATTTTTTCAAGGAGTTTTATTATGAACACGATCACTTTGATACAGAAAAGGACCAGCCTTGTACTAA
>CAMVHB010000086.1 GCA_947167155.1 uncultured Lachnospiraceae bacterium
AACAGAAGGTAGACAGCGTTCAGCTCACAAAGGACACCGTGGACAGGCTTGCCGATACTGCGGCAGACAGCGGGAACGGCGTGGACACCGTTACGATCCGGCTGACAAACGCGAGGGTAGAGCTGGATGCAGCCACCCTGCAGGCCGTCTCGGAGGAAGCGGAAGGAAATGATATCCGTCTGGTGGTGGATGACATGTACAAAAAGAGCAGCCTGAATACCGCACAGAGGAAAGCGATCCAGAGCTACGAGGATGTCTCCACCTTTGAAGCATATTTTGAGAGCAACGGAAGCCGGATCCATGACTTCAAGGGCGGTACGGCAAGGGTATCTGTCAAATACGATCTTCCTTCAGGGAAGCTGGCGCGGTTTGTGCATATGCTCTATCTGAACCCCACCGGAGCGGTGGAACGGTTCGTTACTACCTGCGCTGACGGGTGGGTCACCGGACGCCTCAATCATTTTTCTGAATATGCCATTGTCTACGATACAGCAGAGAGCAATGCCACAGGTGAGGCAGAAGATAAAGAAAAAGAGACTGATCCTGAGCCTGATCCCGAACCCGATCCTGTTGAGACTGTGATAATGTACCGCATTTACAATCCCAACTCAGGTGAGCATTTCTATACCGCAAATGAAGAAGAAAGGGATAATATTGTAGAGGCCGGCTGGAACTATGAGGGCATTGGCTGGATCGCTCCGATAATCTCTGATACGCCGGTCTACAGGCTTTACAACGCAAATGTCGGAGATCATCTTTATACAACAAGCATCAGGGAGCGTGACAACCTTATCAAGGCAGGCTGGAGAGATGAAGGCATAGGCTGGTATTCGGATGATGAAAAGACGGTGCCTCTTTACAGGCAGTATAATCCCAATGCGATAACGGGAACTCATAATTATACTGCTTACAAAGAGGAGAATGACTGGCTTGTGGGACTTGGCTGGAGAGCTGAAGATATAGGCTGGTATGGCGTAGCAAAAAAAACGGTCGAACAGGTGTAAACTGACAGAATAGACATTATCCCGGGGAGTTTCAAAAATGAGAACCCGGGGGACTGAGTCAAGGGAGCATTGAGCCCTTGACTCAGTCCCCCGGGTTCATTATTATTGAACATTATGAATCTCCGGAGGACTGCTGATGGCTGATATGACTGAAAAAGAAAGAAGGCTTCAAAGCTTTGACCTTGTCTCTTCCGACATTGCGTGCGGGGAGGTTTTTTCCGTCATAGAAGGCTCGACCCTCACTGAGGGGCAGAGCTTTTCTCTTGCCGTAAAAAAGGCTGCCGCAGCCCTTTCGAAGGATGAATGCCTGATAGCCGCCGCGGACAACCCCCTCGGCCTTCAATATCTCCTTGGCTACAGGGATAATGAGGGGCTTCTTCCCTTTTCAACCTTCGCAAACGACGACTCCAAACGAAGGATAGACTACGCAGGACTTTGCAGGCTGAAGCAGGAGCTCACGGATCAGGGCTTTTTCGTATTCTCTTATTATCCATTCCCAAACAGGAAAAACTGTACCCTCCTCTATTCCGAGAGCGTGCTGCCGGGAGAGAGGGAGCTCAAATCAAAGTATTCATGGATAGATGAGAGATACCATGTCTTTGCCTTCGACGACTATGAGGTGATCGACCGGATAGTTTCAAACGGCCTTTTTGAGAGGTTTTCAAGCTCATATATCCTCCTTATACGGAAGGATCCAAAAAAAGAAAGATCCCATGTCATTTATTCAAAATACGCGCTTTCAAGGGATGAGGCCTTTGCACTTCGAACGGTGATAGAGGAAGGACCTGGAGGGAGCCGCAGCGTCATCAAGCGCCCCTGCGGGGAAAGAGGCAAAGAGCAGCTTTCCTTCATCAGAAATTCATACGATATTCTTTCAAAAAAGACGAAGGATTTTTCTCTTTCCATCAACGCTCTTTCCGGCGATGGAGATGAGCTTTTCTTTGAACATGTTTCCGGAAAGACCTTCTCATCCGAGCTTTCCGGACTTTTACAGAAAAGCGAAAAAAGAGAGACAGCGCTCTTTGAGGCCCTCTTTGAATACCGCGATATGGTTGAGGGCATATACAAAGAAAAGGAGCCTTTCAGAATAGAAGAAGGTTATTCCCGTTTCTTTGGAGGGAATCTTCCCGATGAAAGCCTTCCTTCCGTGAGGGGGCTTGATATCGACCTTATCTTTGAAAACCTGATAAGGGGAGATGACAGGAAGTGGACCGTCATTGATTATGAATGGACCTTTGATTTTCTCATCCCGATCAAATACCTTTATTACAGGGCGTCCCTTTTCTTCACCCTTGACAGGCAGGATTCATGGTCGGAGAGCGGGCTTCTCAAAAAGCTCTTTTCATTTTTTGAGATAAGCCGGAAGGAGGAAAGGCTTTTTGCCGCGATGGAGGAGCATTTCCAAAAAACGGTCGCAGGCAATGAAGAGGGGCTGCCTCTTTCTTCAGACGGGCGGAATTACACGTTTTCAGATATCATGTCGCAAAGCCTTACGCCTGAACGCTTTCAGATATTCTTCGGGCGGGGAGGGGGCTACTCAGAGGCTGATTCAAGGATAATATATCTTCGAAACCGGGGCGAGACCTTTTCACTTGACATAGAAATTGAAGAAGATGTGAAGACCCTTCGCCTTGACCCGGGAGAGCTTCCGGTGATGTTTTGCTTGAAGAAGTCCGTGTTCCTTCATGGAGACGGGACAAAGGAGAGCGTATATCCAAAAACAAACGGTAGAGAGCTTCAAAACGGGCTTTTCCTGATGGACATGGATCCGCAGCTTCATCTGATCGTGCCAAATGGCGCCGTTTCCTATCATATTGAATTTTTCTTTGACAGGCAAAAGCAGGGCATGATACACGGGCTTTTCAAAAAAGACGAGCTTTGGAACAAAAGAGAAGGGGGAGAGATAATTGATTAAGCTTCACTCCGTACAAAAGAAAGATAATGTTACATACTGCATCGACAGCTTCCGACTTGAAGCAAAGGGCGGTGAGACACAGGCATGCGTTGAGGGCTGGGCGCTTTTTGATGATGATAATTCAATCCTTTCTGCCAAAGCTGATAATGACAGCTCAAAGGCAGAGCTCTCATTCGTCGAAAGGCAGGATGTGGTCGATGCCATGGGTTCAAAGGCTGATCCCAAAAAGACCGGCTTCATCGTAAAAACCCCTTTTTCAGGAGACAGCAAAAAACGCCCTTTGATAGAGCTTTCATACAGATCTTCAAACGGGAATGAGACAGTTTTCTTTAAGGATCATTTTCCTGAAGGTGAGATGGAAACAACAGGAGATGACGATATCTTCCTCGCCCTTGACAGCGCGGTATTTGAGAAGAAGGTCTGGACCGTAAGGGGCTGGGCCTTCGCGGAAAAAAAGGATGAAAAGGGCGCCTTTGTCCCGGTGGACATAAAGGCTTCCTTCAGGGGAAAGCCAATTGAAAGCACGCTATCCCGGCATATGAGGGCGGATGTGGTTTATCCCGGGCTTTCAAAAGAATATAATGCCGGCTTCTCCCTTTCGTTTGAAAAGGGGAAGGGGGCGGAAAATGATATCAAGCTTTCCTTCTCGACTGCCGGAGGGACCCTTCTCTACCGCGGGATCACGGGCATCCATGACGACAAGGAGTATGAAGAAAAAAGACAGAGCGAGAAAGCAACAGAGGAGGAGCTTTCACGGCAGAGGCAGGAGCGATTTTCCTACGCGCCCCTTATAAGCATCCTCGTTCCCGTCTACAAGACCGATCCCAAAAAACTGTCAATGATGATAGATTCGGTCCTCTCACAGACCTACAAAAATCTTGAGCTTTGCATCGCGGACGCGAGCTGCGACGGGGACAAAAAGAGGGAGCGTATATTAAAGAATTATTCCAAAAAGGACGCCCGGGTGAAGGTAAAGGTCCTTTCCGAAAACCTTGGCATAGCGGAGAACACGAACCGCGCAATGGAGCTTTCAAAGGGGGAATGGATAGCGCTTCTTGACCACGACGACGTGCTCGAACCCGACGCCCTCTACCGCATGGTTGAGACGATGCAGGACAGCGACGTTGAAATGGTCTATACCGATGAAGACAAGATGGACGGTGACAGATATTTCGAGCCCCATTACAAGGCGGACTTTGACATGGACCTTCTCTATACGAACAATTATATCTGCCATTTCCTTGCAGTGAAGCGGAGCCTCATTTCTGACGGGGAGAGTCTCCTTGATTCCAGATACAACGGCGCCCAGGACTATGACCTCGTCCTTCGCTGCTCGGAGCGCGCGAAAAAGGTCTCCCATATCAAAAAGGTCCTCTACCACTGGCGGGCGGAGGCAGGCTCAACCTCTGTCGATCCAAGCAGCAAGACCTACGCCTTTGACGCCGGGCTTTTGGCAGTGAACGATTCCTTGAAGAGGACAGGCAAAAACGCGCACGCCGAAAAAGCCGATATATTCTTTACCTACAGGGTTGTAGAGGGAAGAGAATAATAATCCTTGAAATAAAAAATGAACTAAACTATAATCATCCTTCGTGTGGCAAAGTGTGCCGCCAAAAATCAAAAAGAGGTTTTTAAGATGAGTCAGCAAAAGGTAGATCTTCATAAGCAGGAAAAAAAGAATATGAAGGGCGCTGTCAAAAAGAGGAAGCTCGCAAATGCCCTCTGGGCAGTGGTCTTCATTGCGGTCATAGCCCTTGTCGCATTTTGGATAGGCTTTTCGGCATACCGCTCCTATCAGGCGTCAAAGGCCGGAACGGTAGAGCAGGTGCCGGTCGATGTCACTCCCCTTGACGACTTCAATACCGATCTTGGAACGGAATATACCATGGATTGAAAAAACATTTGACAAGAGAGGATAACTTCGATAGAATGTCATTCGTCTTTTGAAAAAGGCGAAGACAAATGCGATAGTGGCGTAGTTGGTAACGCGCGACCTTGCCAAGGTCGAGACCGCGGGTTCGAGCCCCGTCTATCGCTCGAAAAAA
>CAMVHB010000087.1 GCA_947167155.1 uncultured Lachnospiraceae bacterium
GATATTGTCTTTTACTTTTCTCTTCTTTCAAAGGAAAAGCATGGAAGAAAAGCGGTCGGGGGAAAAGCATGAGTTTTGCTTCCGGTATATCGAAAAAAAATATCAAGAGAAAGCCTTTTCGCGCGACACTCCTTTTTGCCCTCGTGCTTCTCATCGCATTTTCGCTCTTTTCCGGTGCGTTTGTGATAATAAGCCTTCGAAACGGGCTGGAGTGTTATCAGTCAAGGCTTGGGGCGGACATAGTCGTCACCCCTTCTTCCGCAAGAGGGCACGGCTCCGTAGATGATATATTACTTTCCGGCATCACCGGGAATTATTATATGTCAGGAAAGGATTTTGAAAAGGTTGCATCAACAGAAGGGATAGCTTCGATCACAAGGCAGTTTTTCCTTACATCTGCAAAGGCCAGCTGCTGCTCCGCGCGCGTTCAGATCATAGGTTTTGACCCAAAGACGGATTTTTCCATCCAGCCATGGATCTCAGAAAGCTATACGAATGAGATAGAAGACGGGGATGTCGTCGTAGGATCAGAGATCAACGGCTATGACAGCGGTCTGATCACCTTCTACGGGCAGGAATACAGAATTGCGGCAAGACTGGAAAAAACGGGAACAGGACTTGACAATGCGATCTATACAAATATGACCACCGTCCGGCAAATGGCAAAAAACGCCGCCAACCTTCTTGAAACGAGTCCCTTTCAGGACGTGGATATAGAGACCGCGACTTCCGCAGTGCTCATCAAAGTAGCTGAGGGCTATTCTATCGAGGATGTTGCGGACGATATCAATTCTCCAAAGATAATAATAGCTGACGAACCGACGGGCGACCTTGATGATGATACGACGCGCCTCGTCCTTTCACTTCTTCGAAAGAAAGCTGACGAAGGCGCAAGCGTGCTGATAGTCACGCATGAACATGATGCGCTTCAATATGCGGATCAGATTTTCAGAATGGAAAAAGGTGTACTCTCAAAGGAAGGCTGAGGCAATCCTTCAGGCCTCTGCTATACTAGCATCTCATCGATCGCCTTTGAAAGCTGGTCGGGGCAGGAGGTTCCTCTTGCGCCGCACATGGTATTTCGAAGCAGATCTGCTACTTCTTTTGCGTCTCTTCCAACTGCAAGCCTTGCCACACCCTGTGTATTTCCGGGGCAGCCTCCGTCAAAAGAGAGGTTTTGGATGATGCCATTATCATCTATCTCGACATGTATGCTCCTTGAGCAGGTTCCGTTTGTTTTGAAATCCTTTGTTTTCATTATTTCTCCAATTCGTATACGTTATTAACAAGGCGTTCTTCAAATTCTTCTATGCGAAGAGGGTGGTCAAAGTAGAAGCCCTGTGCGATATTGCAGCCGTTTTCCCTCATCAGATCAATATGCTCCATTGTCTCAACTCCTTCAGCCACGCATTCAAGACCCATATTTTTTGCCATCGAAGCCACGTGGCAGAACATGAGCCTTGTGACTTCCTCTGCATCACCCTTTACGGGCAGCAGGCAGCGGTCTATCTTGAGCACATCCCAGGGAATCTCGCGGATCAGGTTGAGTGATGAATAGCCCACACCAAAGTCATCGACTGCGGTCTTGATCCCTGAACGCTGAAGTCCCGTGACTACATCTTTAAGCCGCTTGAACTCAACCTCCGTCTTTGTCTCGGTAAGCTCGATCTCTATATATTCATGAGGCACCTTGTAGGAGTCTGCAAGATCAACTATCCTTTGCAGAAGATCTGCGTCTATCAGGTTTTTCCTTGAAAGGTTGACACTGATCCTTACTATGTCCTTCCCTTCATCCATCCATTTTCTGATATCATGGCATACGGCTTCGAGCATGTAGAAATCGAGAAGGCAGATATCCATACTCTGTTCGAGTACCGGGATGAAATCGCCCGGCGGGACGAGCCTGCCATTTTCATACCAGCGGCAGAGCGCTTCCGCACCTGCAAGCCGTCCGGTCGTGACATCGACCTTCGGCTGGTAATAAGCCTGAAACTCCTTTTTTTCAAGAGCTTCAAGGAAGCGGTGCCTGACATGGGCAGCTCTTTCCTTTTCCTCGGAGAGCGCACGGCTCATATAGAGTATGGTATTCTCAGGCTCAAATTTTGCTTCCTGTGAAAGAGCATAGGTAGGACCAAAGATCTCACCCGGGTGTTCGGGACTTATATCAGCCGGAAGAGTAAAAACCCCGGCGCAGGAGGAGAGCATTACCCTTTTTTCATGCTCCTCGTCATATGTCACGGGAACGCCTTCGATCAGCCTTATTATCTCTGAGACCATATTGTTTTCGCATATGATGGCAAAATTGTCCCCACCGACCCGGCATATGAGTCCATGGTCTTCAAGTGTATCATCAAAAAGCTCAAAATATCTTCGAAGGACAATGTCGCCTGCCGCTCTTCCGATGTCCCTGTTGATGAGAGAGAACTGGCGGCAGTTTATTACAATGAGGGTATTGCCAAAGAGGGCGTTTTCGTCCATGAGCCGTTCTATATGCCGGAAGAAATAGCGAAGATTCCTGAAATTGTCCTCATCATAAAAACTCAGACGCTCAACAGTGGTCGCAAGCCGATTCCTTGTGATGAAGCTTATGAGGGAGCGGGCTACCACGTCAAGATGGGTCAATTCCTCTTCAGATAGCGGCTTCTCATCCTTTGACATATAAAGTGTGACGCGGCATACGGCTCCGGCAGCAGATACGATCCTTCGCTGATGAGCGATGACATCAGCAGGTCCCTCATCATAGTCGACGATCTCATCCCCGACTCCGATCTTTTCATCGGAAACGCTCCTGAAATACTCTGTTACGCCCTTTGAAAGGCGGAAAAATATGGAAAGCTCCCTGAGTGCGTCTATGAACTCCTCCCTGACGAAATGGTCAGGGAAGGTCATTTTGCTTATCATATTTTCAAAAAGCCTTAAATATTCAAGCTTTCGTTCTTCGTCCATCAAAAAACTCCGATCAAAGAGGATATTCTATATTATTATACGATTAAAGAGACCGGTTTTACACGGCAAAATAACGTTTGTTTCAAAGAAAGTTCACCAGAGGTTAAGGAGCATAAGGACTGCGGGAACCCAGGCTGTGATGACGCCCTCTATGATCTGAAGAACGGGCACGAATTTCTTTAAGTCTTTTTTCATGAGGTCGGTCACGATCGCGCTTCCCCAGAGAATTGCCCAAAGCCACCAGATCAGGAGCCATCGTATATCAGGGATAATGCCAAGAGTCACGTTTCCCGTGATGCCCTCAACGATGCCGAAGATGATCGCGTTTATAGCCACAAAGCCCGAGAATACTGCAAAGGGGCGAGTATCAAGATGGAGGAGGTTGTTGAAGGCCACAAAGAGATAGGTGAAGCCGAAAAGCAGGCCTGTAGCGGCTGCGTAGTAGTCGCCCCTTATTATACTCACGAAGTTTATGAAGACGGAAAGCCCGCCGGTAAAGAGATTCATTATGGCGGCTGCCTTCGCTTCAACCTTCAGGAGAGTGCAGACACCATTATTTATAAGGACTATACCTACGAACAAAAGACATACTGAAAGCATACATTGACCTCCATTTTGAAGATCATGCTTCGCATGATCTTCAAATAGTTCCTCCTCAGAGCTTGAACAGACCAAGAGCCTGCATGATCGAGCTTATCAGGATAAGGATCATAAACCAGGGTGCGACGAACTTTATTATAAAAGAGAATACTTTTTTGCCGCGAAAGACGCTGCCCTCGGCCTCGACCTCTTCAATTATGGTCTTTGGCTTGATCACAAATGCTACGAAGAGGCAGGTGATGATGGCGACGACCGGCATCAGTACAGAGTTTGAGATGAAGTCCATAAAGTCGAGGATATGCATCCCGAATATCGTAACACCCGAGAGCGGTCCGTAGCCGAGTGAAGCAAGTCCGCCCAGGACTCCGCAATAGGCAAGTGTTATCAAAACGGCAGTTGAACGCTTCATATGGAAAGCATCTATAAAATTCGAAACGACCGCTTCCATCAGTGAGATCGTAGAAGTCAACGCCGCGAAAAATACCATCAGGAAAAAGACAGTACCCACGATTCTTCCCGTCGCCATTGAGGCAAAGACCTTCGGGAGGGTCACGAACATGAGTGAGGGACCTGAGGAGAGTGCTGCACCGTCTGAGAAGGTGAAGACCGCCGGGATTATCATGAGCCCTGCGAGGATAGCGACCAGGGTATCAAAAAATTCTATCTGATGGACCGAGCTTTCAAGATTGTGTTTTTTGCTCATATAGGAGCCGTAGCTTATCAGTATTCCCATCGAGATCGAGAGGGAGTAGAAAAGCTGGCCGATCGCAGCAAGGAAAGTTTTGAACGAAAGATGTTTTACATTCGGAACGAGATAATATTTCACCCCTTCAAGGGAGCCGGGGCGGCTTAAGACAAAGACGACAACTATTACCATCAGAACAAGGAGAACCGGCATCAGTATCTTGCCTGACTTTTCGATCCCGTGGGTAACGCCAAGGAATACTACCACTCCAGCCCCCGCAAGGCAGATCAAAAACCAGACAAGCGGCTCTCCGGTCTCTGATATAAATGCGTTGAAGTAGCCGTCGGCTGCTGCCGCCTTGTCTTCCCCGGATATGAAGGCTGCGAAGTATTTCAGCACCCATCCGTTTATCACGGCATAATAGGGCAGGATTATCATGGGGACGATCATCGAGAGAACGCCCTCGAAGGCGAATTTCTTGTTCAGCTTTTTGTAGGCGCCTATCGCGGAAAGCTTTGTCTTTCGGCCTATTGAGATCTCTGCGACCATGAGCGTGAATCCAAACGTCACCGAAAGAATGATATAGATCAAAAGAAAGCT
>CAMVHB010000088.1 GCA_947167155.1 uncultured Lachnospiraceae bacterium
GTGCCTGCTTCATCAGGTTTTTCATGTTGCCGGGCATTCCCATTCCCATGCCCATTCCGCCGTAGCCGCCGCGTCCCTTGCTCATCTTTACTTCCTTTCAAAATCAGTTGTCATCATCAAAGTCATCTTCCACCGTGATCTCGACACCCCTGTCGCGCGCAAATTTCTGTATGATGTCCTCGTGTTCGTCTTCACGGCGTTTCCCGGAATCCTCTATCTTAAAAAGTACAGGCACTTCCTTTCCTGCTATCCCGGAAAGGATCTCTTCGATCCGCTTTTTGTTCTCCTCTGTTGAAAGGAGGTTGTAGGCGACCTGCTGCTCTTCATTGAAAACAATGAGCAGTTTCCCGTCGTCTGACAGAGTTGCCATGCCTTCCCTCAGACTTGATCGAAGAAGGCCTGTAACCTGCCTTATCACCTGGTCCCAATTTTCAACTATTGTCTGTATATCTTCCGGAAGCGCTTCGGGTAGCGCCTTCTTCTGTACCGAAGCCACTGCAACCGCTGAAGGACCGGCATCTGCCTGCGGCATCCCCTGAGCCTGCACCAAAAACGCGCCGGATGAGAGCTTTTCCTCAAGCCTTGAAATACGCTCCGAAAGCGAACCGGTGTCCTTTTCCATCTCGGGATGGCAGAGCTTGATGATCGCGACCTCCGTCACAACACGCTTTTGCACCGCCGTGCGGAGACGGTCCGAAAGCGCCGAGATCACCCTGATATAGCGGAGCAGGACAGCGTCGTCAACATCAGCCGCCTCCTTTTCAAGCTCCTTCATGTTGTCCGAGGAGATCCCGACTATATCTTCTCCCGCTATGCCGCCCTTCACAAGAAGGAGGTTTCTCAAGTACCAGACGAAGTCGTCGGAAAACTGCGTAAGCTCGCGTCCTTCGACAAGCACCTCATCTATGACTGAAAGAGCCGCGTTGGAATCTCCAACACGCACTGCGTTAAAGAGCCTTGAGAATAATGAGGTATCAACCGCGCCAAGGACTGACAGGACATTATCATAAGTCAGATCCTGTCCGAGATAAAAGGCCATGCACTGGTCGAGAAGCGAGATCGCGTCACGCATGGAGCCGTCTCCCGCCTTTGCTATCGCATAAAGCGCCTTGTCTTCGGCTTTCACGCCCTCCTTTTCTGTAAGTTCAAGGAGCCTCGCCTTTATCGTATCTATCGAGATCCTGTGAAATTCATAGCGCTGGCAGCGCGAAAGTATGGTCTGCGGGATCTTCTGAAGCTCCGTTGTTGCGAGGATAAAGATCACATAGGACGGCGGCTCTTCGAGCGATTTCAATAGAGCGTTCCAGGCAGCTGTCGAGAGCATGTGGACCTCGTCTATGATGTAGACCCTGTATTTCCCTACCGATGGAGGGTATTCCATCGAGGAGATAATGCCCCTTATGGCTTCCACCGAGTTGTTCGAGGCGGCATCGAGCTCCATCACATCCATCGAGGAACCGTTGTTCACCGACTGACAGAATTCACACTCGTTACAGGGGTCTTCGTTCTCATCCCTGTGGTCACAGTTTACGGCCTTTGCGAGGATCTTTGCCACCGTGGTCTTTCCCGTCCCCCTTGTCCCCGTAAACAGGTAGGCGTGACCGATGCGGTCAAGTTTCAGCTCGTTTACAAGAGTGCGGACGATATGATCCTGTCCCTTTACATCCGAAAAGGTGCGGGGGCGGAATTTTCTGTATAACGCAAGATAGGGCATTATTATTCTCAGTCTCCGAAGGAGATCCCCATCCTCTTTGCTTCTTCAACCATCTGTCCCTTGGGATCGACAGTCTTCAGCTTTCCTGCCACCTTCTCAAGCGGAACGAGCTTTGTGGAGCCGTTCACCATGGCGACCATATTGCCGTATTTCTTTTCCATGATGGCGCCTGCCGCAGCAGAGCCGAGACGTGAGCAGAGCACCCTGTCATAAGGGCAGGGGGAGCCGCCGCGCTGCATATGTCCGGGAACCGTGACACGGCACTCGATACCGGTCTCCTTCGTGATCATGTTCGCAAGCTTGTAGGAAACCGTAGGATGCGACTCCTTTGCAAGCTTCTTTGCAAGCTCCTTCTTTGAAAGCTTCGAATCCTCCTTTGAAATTGCGCCCTCAGCGACCGCAAGGATGGTAAAGCCCTTCCCGGCTTCCTCTCTTGCCTTTATCGCCTTCAATATGCTCTTCGGAGAATAAGGGATCTCGGGAAGGAGTATAATGTCGGCGCCGGAAGCCACACCGGAATAGAGCGTGAGCCAGCCCACCTTGTGTCCCATTACTTCCACGATGAATACGCGGTTGTGGGAAGCAGCCGTGGTATGGATGCAGTCGATGACGTCCGTTGCGATATTTATCGCGGAATAGAAACCGAAGGTCACATCGGTGCCGTAGATATCATTGTCGATGGTCTTCGGAAGATGGATAATGTTGAGCCCCTCCTCACGAAGGAGGTTCGCGGTCTTCTGGGTCCCGTTCCCGCCCAGGATCACGAGGCAGTCAAGGTTCAGCTTGTAATAGTTCGACTTCATGGCCTGAACCTTATCGAGTCCGTTCTCATCCGGCACCTTCATAAGCTTGAAGGGCTGGCGGGATGAGCCGAGGATGGTGCCGCCGCGGGTCAGTATCCCCGAAAAATCGCTTGATGTAAGGAGCCTGTAATTTCCGTAGATGAGCCCCTTGTAGCCATCGAAGAAGCCATAGATCTCAAGATCCCTCACATTGTGAGAAAGCCCCTTCACAACGCCGCGCATCGCGGCATTCAGAGCCTGGCAGTCACCGCCGCTGGTCAGCATTCCGATCTTCATTTTCTTCCCCTCCTTTATTTATAAATACGCTTTGCGTGTCAACGCTCCGTATCATTATGTCCCATGTCAATACGCCCTGTTCAATTCGCCCGCGCCCTCAGCTGCCGCATTCGGGTATGCGCCACGTGCCATCCGCACGCCTGAGGCATACGCGCCGCGTGTCATTCCCTGTATATCCAGAAGACGCAACGCGTGTTCATTATTCTCCGTCTTCTCCCAAAAGATAAGCCCTCACAAAGTCATAAACCCTCTCTGACGACGCAAGGTCAAGCGTTTCCTCCGTCGTATGGATATCCTTCATGTCAGGACCTATGGAAACAGCCTCACATTCTGATATCCTGTCTATCATGAGCCCGCACTCAACCCCTGCGTGGATCACAACAGGTATGGGCTTCTTTTTGTACATCTTCTCGTAAAGGGCTGCAAGCTCTTTGTAAAGCCCAGTATCGCCCTCGTATTCCCAGGCGGGATACTCCCCGGAGGCCGAAAACGCAGCGCCGGCGCTCATGGCGATCTCCTTCATCTGCGCTTTCAGGGCGGAATAGCCCTTGTCCGACTGGCTCCTGACGCAGTAGCTCAGGGAGAAATTGTCCCTTGTGAGCTCAAGTATCCCGAGATTCAGAGAGGTCTCGGGAAGGTCCTTCATCAAGGGATTGTCAGTCTTCATCATTGAGATCAGACCGTTTGGAAGCGCAAGCGCAAGTGAGATGAAATCCCTCGTATCCTCGTAAAGTATGGGAGTGAGCACCTCCTCCGGAACGGGAGCGGTCTTGCCCTTGTCTGTGATGAGCCGCGCGTTCAAAAGATTCCCGCCAAACTTCGCGTCAAGATGCACCTCGTAGGTTTCGTGAGTATATCGAAGATCAAGACCCGGATCGGTTTCTTTGTATCTCTCTTTGAGCTTTTCAGCGTCCTTTTCTATGACAGCCACGATCTTTTCCCTGTTCTCGTGCCGAAAGACTATGTGAGCCTCTGCACTACGCGGGATGGCATTGTCCTTTCCGCCTCCGGTGAGATACAAAAGACGGAATCGCGCCTCTTTGATCACGTCTTTCAGAACCCTGAAAAGCTCATATATCGCATTCGCCCTTCCCGATGCAGCGCAGTTTCCGGAATGTCCTCCGGTAAGGCCGTCAAGCGTGACCCTCAGCGCCTCAAGGTCCGTAGGCTCCGTGTCGGGGAAGGTCCTCGTGGCGGGATGCGACACCTTCACAAGTCCGCCGCCGGCGCAGCCCAGCATGAAGTAGCCCTCATCCTCGGAGTCGAGGTTGATGAGTTTCTTTCCGTCAAGCTCTGAAAGGTCTATCTTTGAAGCGCCCACCATGCCGACCTCTTCGCTTACGGTGCAGACGAATTCAATTGCCGGCGCCTTGAGCTCCTGGTCCGAAAGGAGGGCGAGCGCTATCGAAACCCCGATCCCGTCATCGCCGCCAAGTGTTGTGCCGCCTGCGGTAAGGAAGAGATTGTTCTCGGAAAGCGCCTTTGAAACGGATTCAAAATCATCCGGATCTATGGTCTTACACTTCCCGTCCTTTGTCTTTTTGAAAAAGATAAGGTCAACGGGGTCCTTTGAAAGATCCTTCGCGCAGTCTTCCGTCTTTTCGCAGACCATGTCCATGTGCGCCTGAAGTATCACGGGTTCCTTTTCCCTGCACTCGTCAGACGCAGGTCTTTTGATGATAATGTTGAGGCTCTTGTCCTGTGTACAGGAAAGCCCGTGGGTCTTTGCAAAGGTCACAAGATAATCGCTGATACCCTTTTCGTTTCCGGATCCCCGTGGGATCATGGATATCTGCCTGAAATATTTGATCACATCTTTGAACATAATAACCCCTCCTATCATTTGACAGAAACACGGAATTATTGTATCATAACCCTCGCTCTTAAGAAAGAGCGGCAACAAAAAAACAAGTCCGATGTCACGACATTCGTGAAAAAACATGTTCGATGGAGAGATATCGAAGTGGTCATAACGAGCCGCACTCGAAATGCGGTCATCGGGTAACCGGTGCGTGGGTTCGAATCCCACTCTCTCCG
>CAMVHB010000089.1 GCA_947167155.1 uncultured Lachnospiraceae bacterium
AGCGGCGGGCTTGACAGTTCGGTCTGTCTTTCCCTTGCGGTGAAAAAATACGGTAAAGACGAGGTAATGGGGCTCTGCGTTTTTTACGGCCAGAAGCACAAGAAAGAGATCTCGGCGGCTGAAAAGATTGCGGCCTTCTATGGGGTGAGCTTACAAAAGCTTGATCTGCTTCAGCTGTTTGCGGAAAGCGATTGCTCACTTCTTGAGGGCTCAGGCAAAGAGATCGCGCATGAAGACTATTCCGAGCAGGTGAAAAAAGCAAAAGGACAGCCGGTAGATACCTATGTGCCCTTCAGGAACGGACTCTTTCTTTCAAGCGCTGCGGCGATCGCGCTTTCACACGGCTGCAGTGAGATATATTACGGCGCCCATGCAGATGACGGCGCGGGGAGCGCATATCCGGATACGAGCATAGAATTCAACCGGGCGATCGCCGAGGCAGTCAGGATAGGGAGCGGAAACCAGATCACTATAACAGCCCCCTTTATAGAAAAGACCAAAGCCGATGTGGTGGCTGCCGGGATAGAAATGGGTACTCCCTTCGAGCTCACCTGGAGTTGCTATGAAGGGCGGGACAAGGCCTGCGGTCTCTGCGGGACCTGCAGGGACAGGCTTCTGGCCTTTTCATTGAACGGGATCAAGGATCCGATAGAATACGAGCAGGAGAGCAGATAAAGTGCCAAATGAGATCATTTTTTTATTGAATGTTTTAATCTACCTTTTCGCGGTGCTTCTTTTCTATAAGCTCTTCGGAAAGACGGGACTCTTTGTTTTTTCAGTATTTGCGACGATACTTGGAAATATAGCGGTCTGCAAAAATGTGGATATGTTCGGGGTCGCGACAACGGCAGGAAATGTGCTTTACGCATCCACCTTTCTTGTCACTGACATCCTTTCCGAAAAGTATGGAAAGGCTGAGGCGAAAAAGGCAGTCATGTACAGCTTTTCCGTGATGCTCCTCTGGCTCCTCGGAACCCAGCTCATACTCTGGTTCACGCCAAACGAAAGTGATTTTGTGAGCGGGAGCCTCAAGGCAGTCTTCAGCCTTGTACCGAGGATCACGATCGCAAGCGTTGTGGGCTACCTCGTAAGCCAGAGCATAGACGTCTTTCTTTACCATCTCATCTGGAAAAAGACAGGAAACAACAGGTCAAAGCTCTGGCTCAGGAACAACGGCAGCACCCTGATAAGCCAGGCAGTAGATACGGTCATGTTTGTGACTATCGCCTTTGCGGGAGTCTATCCCATGGAAGTCTTCCTCAATATCCTGCTCACGACATATCTTTTCAAAGCGATAGTAGCGCTGCTTGATACGCCCTTTATGTACCTTTCGAGAAAGATAATTCCTTTGGGAGAAATAGGAGAAAAATAATGAGAGAAAAAGAAGATCTGACAAAGCTTGGAAGCAAAAAGACGACGTATTCCACAAACTACGATCCCGGGCTTCTCGAGTCTTTTTCCAATAAGCATCCCGGACGG
Source organism: uncultured Lachnospiraceae bacterium (assembly GCA_947167155.1). Lineage (GTDB taxonomy): Bacteria > Bacillota > Clostridia > Lachnospirales > Lachnospiraceae > RUG306. The sequence goes on from CAMVHB010000089.1 coordinate 1,480, forward strand.
GATTATTTTGTGAAATTCAACTGTCCTGAGTTTACGACACTTTGCCCGATCACGGGACAGCCGGATTTTGCGAATATCACGATATCCTATGTGCCCGATGAGAGGCTTGTGGAAAGCAAATCCCTAAAGCTTTATCTCTTCTCCTTCAGGGAGCACGGGGATTTTCACGAGGATGTGGTGAATATCATCATGGATGATCTCATAAAGCTCCTCGATCCGAAATATATAGAGGTGTGGGGGAGGTTCCTGCCCCGGGGCGGGATATCGATTGACCCTTACTGCAACTACGGAAAGCCCGGCACGCCTTGGGATAAGGTCGCAATTGAACGGCTTTCAAACCACGATCTCTATCCCGAGAGAGTGGACAACCGCTAAATGATCTAAAAAAAGACCAAGGCGAAGCGCTTCTTTCGAACCCCGCTTCGCCTCAGCCTACATGTTCTATTTCAACTGCTGTGTCCAACGGACCATACCTCCGATCCATCTAAATCCTTCACGCGCCTCAATGACTTACCGCCCGTCCGTATCCATCCCTTATATCCGAAGGGGGTACCGTTTAAAAAAATCCCTCCGTTTACTGAAGATAAATACTTTTCTTCCTTTTCCTACCGACTCCACAGCCCGCCTTTCACGGTCTGCCGGACGAGTCCCAAAGTCCTGTGCGCCAAAACCGTCTACACCGTTCTACTGTCGTCCTGCTTCGCTCTTCGCACCATCTTCTTCTTTTTCCTTCACGGCTCAAACAGCCTTCGTCTGAAAAGATTGCTACCTGCTAAACGGACAACTCTGCCGGTATGATACTCACCGACCGGCGCGGCTCCTAAGAAAAACTTAAGTTCCCGGTGGCTCCACCTTGCCTTTCTCGGCACTCCCGAAGCTTTTCGCCGCCTCCCCTCCGTTCGACTTCTGAACCTCTCATGTTCAATCTGAAGTATCCCTTCGTAGGCTCCCGGAACAGCTTCTTCGGTGCTATCTCATGTCTCTTTGCTTGTGATGAACACATAATAACAGGCAATTTTGATCATGTCAACCCCAATTTCTGAAAAATACATGAAAATACAATAAATATTCTATTAAATATCAAAAGATGTACAAATAGTCTGATAATTACACCTTTGGAAATGGTCCCAGGGGACGGAGTCAAGGGACCAAAAACTACCGGTTTCTCTATCTTCACTTCGTTCAGCAAGAGCAAACATTTCACCTTGGCTTGCTCTACGACGCTACCAAAATCGTGCAAAAAATGGTCCCCTGACTCCGTCCCCTGGGACCATTCTAAGGAGTAGCCGTTCTCCTCTTGCAGGGCGTTGCAAATAGATGTTGTTGGTGGTAGAATGCACTCCGTATGTGCAAATCAGGATAGATGGTAGTATAGAGACAGGAGTAAGATATGAGCCTATTCACGAAGATGTTCGGTACCCACAGCCAGCACGAGCTGAAAAGGATAGCACCGATAGTTGAAAAAATAGAGTCGCTTCGTCCCGATATGCAGAAGCTTTCGGATGAGGAGCTGAGGGCAAAGACGCCTTATTTCAAAGAGAGGCTTTCAAAGGGGGAGACGCTCGATGACATTCTTCCCGAGGCCTATGCAGTAGTTCGTGAGGCCGGAAAGAGGGCACTTGATATGGAACATTTCAAGGTCCAGCTGATCGGCGGGATCATCCTCCATCAGGGTCGTATCGCTGAGATGCGTACAGGTGAAGGAAAGACGCTTGTCGCAACGCTTCCCGCCTACCTCAACGCACTTGAGGGAAACGGAGTCCATATCGTTACCGTAAATGATTATCTTGCAAAGCGTGATGCAGAGTGGATGGGCGCGGTACACAGATTCCTCGGGCTTGAGGTTGGCGTCGTCTTAAACGACATGAGTCCTTCCGACAGGAAGAAGGCCTATGACTGCGACATTACCTATATTACAAACAACGAGCTGGGCTTTGATTACTTAAGAGATAATATGGCTGTCTACGAGAAGCAGCTTGTGCAGAGAGGACTGAATTACGCGATCATCGATGAGGTCGACTCGGTTCTAATCGACGAGGCGAGGACGCCGCTCATCATCAGCGGTCAGTCCGGAAAATCCACAAAGCTCTATGAGATGTGCGATATACTTGCAAACCAGCTTCAAAGAGGCGACGATCTTCCTGAATATACCAAGATGGACGCCATCATGGGAGTTGAGAGGGAGGAGACCGGAGACTTCATAGTAGATGAGAAGGACAAGAACGTAAGTCTTACCGCTGAGGGCGTGAGGAAGGTTGAGCAGTTCTTCAGGATAGAGAACCTTGCGGATCCCGCAAACCTCGAGATCCAGCACAATGTGATCCTTGCTCTTCGCGCGCACAATCTCATGCACCGCGATCAGGATTATGTCGTAAAGGATGACGAGATCCTGATAGTCGATGACTTCACCGGAAGGATAATGCCGGGGCGCCGTTATTCCGACGGTCTCCACCAGGCGATCGAGGCGAAGGAGCACGTGAAGGTAAAGAGGGAGTCTATGACCCTTGCTACCATTACCTTCCAGAATTTCTTCAACAAGTACAAAAAGAAGGCCGGAATGACCGGTACCGCCCTCACCGAGGAGCAGGAGTTCCGCGATATCTATGGAATGGACGTTATAGAGATCCCTACGAACAAGCCCGTTATCAGGGTGGATCATGATGATGCCGTGTACAAGACAAAGGCCGAGAAATACAAGGCGGTCGTGGAAGAGGTGAAAGAGGCTCATGCAAAGGGTCAGCCCGTTCTTGTGGGTACCATTACCATTGATGTGTCGGAGCTTCTTGACAAGATGCTTGACAGAGCCGGCATAGAGCACTCCGTATTGAATGCGAAGTTCCACGAGAAGGAAGCTGCGATAGTTGAAAAGGCCGGTATCCATGGTGCCGTGACGATAGCGACGAACATGGCAGGTCGTGGTACCGATATCAAGATCGATGATGAAGCACGTGCCGCGGGAGGGCTGAAGATAATAGGAACGGAACGCCACGAGGCAAGACGTATTGACAATCAGCTCAGAGGCCGTTCCGGCCGTCAGGGAGACCCGGGTGAATCCCAGTTCTTCATCTCACTCGAGGACGATCTGATGAGGCTCTTCGGTTCCGAAAGACTGATGGGGCTTTTCGAGGCACTCGGTGTTCCCGAGGGTGAGAGGATCCACCACAAGATGCTTACAAGCGCGATACAGCGCGCCCAGGAAAAGATCGAGGAGAACAACTTCGGCATCAGAAAGAACCTCCTTGAATATGACGAGGTCATGAACGAGCAGAGAGAGCTCGT
>CAMVHB010000090.1 GCA_947167155.1 uncultured Lachnospiraceae bacterium
AGGATATCAAAAAGGCAGCAGGAGAAGAAGGCAGGGTCTTTTCAAAAGGCAGCGGATTTTCTTTTGTAAGGAGCCACAAGAGCTTCATCGCAAACCTTGACTGGGCTGATGATATAGACGAGGAGTTTTGCGTTTTCAGGATGGAATGCGGAGATCCAGTCCATATCAGGAGGGAGGATTTTTGTGCGATGAAAGACGCTTTTCTGAAGCAAAGGGGCGAATGAATCACATCTTTCTTCTTTTGTCAAGTACGGATTTTGCAATCCCTCTTTCATTTTCGGCAGTTTATAAGTCAGCCGACATGGTGTAGATTTTCACCATAAGGGCTCGAAAAAGGTTCGGGCTTTTGTTTCAGCTTAAGAAAAGGAGAATGAAAATGAAAGAAAGAAATCAACTTCTGAAGGTCGGCGGCATTTGCTTCCTTATTCTCGGGATCGTAGACCTTATTTACGGGATCGCTCTTACTGTTTTGTTGGGCCAGGGTCTTGAACTCATCGGAAGCCTCGGAGAAATGGCCGGCTTAGGAGGTTCTTCGTTTTTGATGAGTATCGCCATGAGCATAATAGGAAGAGGCTTAATGGTCTTCACCATCATCTTTGCAGCCCTCTACGTCATCATCGGCTTCCTTGGTTTCAAAGGCAACTCTCTAACAGCCTGCAAGGTTCTTGGTATCATCGTCCTTGTACTTACAGTGATCAACTTCATATTCAGTCTTGGATTTTTCGTAGTATTGCCTCTTGTCCCCCTGATCGGTTTTATCGGCATTCTTGGTCTTCTTGCACTTGTCCTGTCTATTCTCTATGTGATAGGCGCATTCAAGTCCGTAAAGGAATGAGAAGACAAAAGGTATCCGATTAAGGAAACCAGTTGAAAAATACGTTATAATGATTGCCGGTTCACGGGGAAAGGTCTCCGCGGACCGGCTTTCTTTTTGTATACCGGGGGAGCGCAAAATGGCTTTATATTATTATCTTATCTGCTTTGTCATTTCTTTCCTTGTCTTTTCCGTTGTAATGATGCAGCGGATCCGGCAGAACATCAATATAATGATGACGCTTCTTGCCGTGCTCTGCGCAAATGCCGGTTATCTTGCCATTGCGGTGTCGGAGAATGTGAAGCAGGCCCTTATCGGAAGCGCCTTTTGTTATCTTGGCGAATGCTTCCTTCCCATGTTCATCTTTTACATAGGAGCGGATCTTTGCGGGGTGAAGATCGGAAATGCGCTGAAGAGTGTATTTACTGTAGTTTGCGCCTTAGTCTTTGTCCTTGCCTGCACGCCGCTGTATTCCGGTGTCTATTACAAAAATGTCACCTTAAGCCACCACCTGGGCGCCACCTACCTTGTGAAGGAGTACGGACCTCTCCATAAAGTCTATTATGCAGTGCTTCTGATCTGGTTCATACTCATCATCGGGATCACGATATATGCTGTGTTTCACCAGAACAGGGCCTCCTACAAGACTTCGATAGTCTACGTGATCGTCATGGCGTTAAACATCGCGACCTATCTTCTGGGGCTTGCGGGCAGGCTTGGGATAGAGCTCCTTCCCGCAACCTATGTCCTGTCTGAGTTTCTCATACTTTCCATCGCCTCGAGGACCATGATGTACGATATGACGACCACTGTACTGAATGCCTGGGAAAAGATGGAAAACTACGCTTATATAGTCCTTGACAGAAAGAAGAATTATATCGGCGCGAATGCCCTTGCAAAGACTTATTTTCCGGAGCTTTCACTTCAAGACGTGGACCTTCCCATACGCGCTGCGGATCCGATGCTGAAATCCTTCATCAAGGCGGTTTCCGAAGACAATGTAAATAATGCCGGGGCAAGGGAGAGGGAGCTTCGCGATATCAACGGGCACTCCTTCAGGACGAATATCACGGATTTCCGTAACTCCTCAGGAAAAAAGAAGGGCTTCATCATCGAGTTTTTCGACGTCACGCGCGAGCAGGAATATGTCCATTCGATAGAAAAGAGCAATGAAAGGCTCGTGGCAGCGGAGGAAAAAGCAAGAAAAGCAAGCGCTGCAAAGGATGAATTCCTTTCTTCAATGAGTCACGAGATCCGGACTCCCATCAATACCATACTCGGCATGAACGAGATGATAGGCAGAAAGAGCAAAGATAATGAGATCTCCGGCTATTCAAGGGATATCGAGCATTCAGGAAAGCTGCTGCTATCGATCATCAATGATGTCCTTGATTTTTCAAAGATCGAGGCAGGGAAGATGCAGCTTTATCCCGCGCCCTTTGATACATTATCTCTATTTTCCGATGCCGTATCGCTTCTTGACGAGAGGGCACCACTGAAGGGGCTTTCGGTCTCTCTTGATATCTCACCGGATATTCCGGCAACTCTTGTCGGGGATGATGTGAGGCTTCGCCAGATAATAATGAACCTGATCACAAACGCCGTGAAATACACATCCGAGGGCAGCATCACCTTGTCGGCCAATGCCGCGCCGCTCCCGGAAACTGAAGGACAGGTGTGCCTTTCAGTTTCCGTAAGCGATACCGGCGCCGGGATCAGTAAAGAAGACGGAGAGAAGATATTTACGGAGTTCTCGCGGGTCGGTTCCGTCAAAAACCGCCATATCGAGGGGACGGGTCTTGGGCTTGCGATATCAAAGAATCTTGCGCTTTCCATGGGAGGCGATATCGTTTTTGAAAGCGAGGTAGGAAAGGGCTCGGTCTTTACCGTGACGATCCCTCTGGAGGTTGTTGACAATACTCCGATGGGAGAGCTTTCGAAGAAAGGCAGGGGCTTTAAGAAAAAGCCTTACAGACCGCTCTTCAAAGCGCCTGATGTGAGGATCCTTGCGGTTGATGACAATGAGATGAACCTCACTGTTATCAAGGAACTTCTGAGCGGGACAGAAATGGCTATAGATACGGCAAAAGGCGGGGCTGAGGCGCTTGAACTCACACGTGCGGGAAAATATGACGTTATCCTCATGGATCATATGATGCCTGAGCCTGACGGAGTTGAAACCTTCCGTATGCTTCAAAGTGAAGAGGGAAATCAAAACCAAAGTACTCCCGTAATCGCCCTTACCGCGAATGCCGTCGCGGGGGCAAAGGAAAAGTACCTTTCCGTGGGCTTTTCCGACTATATCTCAAAACCGGTGGATCCAAAAGAGCTTGAAGAAAAACTGCTTTCTGCGATAAGAGGCAGGGGAGATACGATCATCATGGAGCAGGATCTACCTCCCGAAGAAAAGAAAGAACCTCCCAAAGAAATGCCGAAGTCTTCACTTATCGATCACGAGGAGGCCCTTCGCTATGCGGGCGGCGATGAAGAGGTTTTGAAAAAGATATTATCCTCATTCGTGATCCAGAACAGGGAGTATGAAAAGAAACTGCCGGATCTTCTCAAAGAGCGGAAGATAAAGGATATCGAGGTCATATCACATACCGTCAAAAGCGGCGCAAGGACCATAGGGGCGAAGGAACTTTCAAAAAAGGCTGCGCAGATAGAAGCACTCGCAAAGGAAGAGAAGACAGAAGCGCTTCAAGAACGCTTTGGCGGGTTTTTGGAAGACCTTTCAAAAGTCCTTCAAAGCATAGAATAAATATGACAACGCAGGAAGTGTTGTGTTATCATTGAACGGATTGTATGTAGCTATTGTCAGGTCTTTGAAAGGAGATTTCCCATGGGCGCAAGAGAACAGTATGAATTCTGGCTTTCAGATCCTTATTTTGACGAGGAGACGAAGGAGGAATTGAGGGGCATTGCCAAAGATGATGCCGAGATCAACGACAGGTTCTACAGGAGCCTTGAATTCGGCACGGCCGGCCTTCGCGGAGTGATCGGAGCGGGCACGAACCGCATGAACAAATACACTGTCCGCCAGGCTACACAGGGACTTGCGAATTATATCATCGAGATGAAGGGGCAGGAAAAGGGGGTCGCCATAGCCTTTGACTCGAGGAATTTCTCTCCGGAATTTGCGACGGAGGCTGCACTTGTGTTGAACGCGAACGGGATCAAGACCTACCGCTTCGAGTCTCTTCGCCCCACGCCCGAATTGTCCTATGCCGTGAGATATTTCGGCTGCATCGCCGGCATCAATGTCACGGCCTCCCACAATCCCAAGGAATACAACGGCTACAAGGTCTACTGGGAGGACGGTGCGCAGATCACGCCTCCCCATGACAAAGGGATAATGGCTGCCGTAGAGAAGGTCACATCATTCTCCGACGTGAAGACCATGTCAAAGGAGGATGCGAAGAAGGCGGGGCTCTACATCACCGTCGGAGAAAAGGTGGATGACGCCTATATGGCGGAGCTGAAGAAGCAGCAGATCCATCCCGAGGTCGTCCGTGAGATGGCGGACAAGCTGAAGATCGTTTACACCCCCTTCAACGGCGCGGGAAATCTTTCCGTACGCCGCATCTTGAAGGAGATAGGCTTCAACAATGTTTATGTGGTGAAGGAGCAGGAGGCTGCTGACGGGAATTTCCCGACCCTTCCCTATCCGAATCCTGAGCTTCAGGAAAATTATGAGCTTGCGCTCAAGCTCGCGAAGGAAAAGGATGCCGACATTATCCTCGCGACAGATCCCGATTCCGACAGGCTCGGTGTCTGGGCAAAGGACGGAAAGACCGGCGAATGGCACTCCTTCACCGGAAATATGTCAGGCTCCCTAATCATGGAATACATCATTCGTGAGCACAAGGAAAACGGAACTCT
>CAMVHB010000091.1 GCA_947167155.1 uncultured Lachnospiraceae bacterium
GCGGAAAGATATTCAGGAGAAAGAGGTCCTTCCTTCTCCGAAAGCTTTATCAGAATATCTATGGCGCTGTCCATATAGCCATTGTCGGCGAGCACCGATGAAAGAGATGAAAGCGCAAGCGGTCCAAGAGCGTAAACATCAAACGAAGGCCCGTTCACAAGCTCGTTCAGCCTTTCCGCCGCCTTGTTTTTGGATATTATCCCGCCCTCTTCGTCGGGAAGGAGATCAAGGTAAAGAGCCCTGATAAGGAAATCCGCGGAGCAGTCCAAAAGCCCCTTCACGTCCGCGAAGGTATAACGGTAGGCCGCAAGCGCCTTTGTCCCCCGCTTCTTGTAAAACTCAACATCCTTTTCGAGGGAAGCCCTCGCAGCCTTATCGATATTCTTGTCTTCTAAAAGGATCGAAGCTATCCTTGAAATAAGAAGCCCGGAATGCGCAAGATAAGCCGTTCCCATATCCTTGAATACATCAGCGATATGAAGCCTCTCTGTCTGGGCGGGATTCTGCTCGGCAGAGTCTCCAAGCGGAAAGCCTTTATTTATAATGGTTCTTTCGTAAGGATTCTTTTTTCTTACCGGCGCTGTTATCTTTCCTGAAAACGGACGCTTCTCCGCCCTTCTGATGAGCGACTGATACCACTTTTTCATCGCGTTGTAATTTGCTTTGAGTATCGAAGCATCGCCTGTAAATGAATAGATAATGTATGGAAGATCTATGACGACATCTCCCCAGCCCGTGCTCTGCGCAGCCTCATACTGCTTCATTGAGGGGAGCGCGTTTGGCGGGATCAGATTCCTTATCTTCCCGCTCTTGTGCTGCCACTTTGAAACGCAGCGCGAAAACCACGAAAAGTTCCCTTCCGCAGTCATCAAAGAAAGCGCCCCGAAGGAAGAAGCAGACGCAACGATGGTCCTTCCCGCGCCGTGCCCCAAAGATGAATAGCCGTCTGAAAACATTCCGGTAAAGAAGCACTTTTCAGCGTCAAGGCATCTTTGAAAGGCCTTGTTTAATCTTTCATCATCGCAGTGGAATGAAGCCCTTTCCTCCATATCAGAATAATAAGGGATCACAGAGACCGATAGCCCTTCAACAGGAAAATCGGCTTCTACTTCAATATATCTTCCTTCAAATATTGAAAAATGGGACTTCCCGAAGTTTTTTCCCGCGTGGGCTTTGTATTTGAAAAAGCGTTTTCTTTCATTCTTCCTGTCTTCAGGATCTTTACAGTCAAAGAATGAAAAAGTAATGACGCTTCCTTCCTGCGCTCCGGAAAATGAAAAAGAAAGGGCGCCGGAAACATAACGCCCGAGATCATAGAGATTCTCACCGATCTTCTCTGCAATGACGCTTTCGTGCGCGCTTATCCTGGAATAGCTTTCCAGCCTTGAGATCACAGACTCGTCCTTCATGAGCTTTACTATGCGTGCTTTTTTCTCATAAAAGACCTGAGAGAGCGTAGCGTCATAGCATTCGCCGAGTACGATATCATTTCCGCGTATCGGTCCGTTTACCGAAGCCTCAAAGCTGTCATCCGTAAAAAGTACGCACTCCTCGCCGGAATATATCGAAGCTATGATGGAAAGATCGGTCCCGAAAAAATTCTTCCTGTTCCCAAGGATCGTAAAGCTTCTGTACCAGCCGTTTCCAAGTACGGCGGAAAACTCATTTTCGCCTTCATGTATGAGCGGCGTGATATCAAAGACTCCCACCGGGATCTCAAAATAATAAGAAAAGGGTCCCGGAAACAGTACATCCGAAGTCACGGGCTCCCCGTTTATATATATCTCCGCAACACCGTGAACAGCTATATATAATATATAAGCCTTCCCTTTTTTTGCAAAAAAGGTCTTCTTCAGATAGCCGGCAGGATTTCCGAGTTCCTCCTTCGGCGGCTTCTTTCCCGGATTTCCCTCCTCGGGAGATATGAAGAGCGCTTTTTCAAAATAATCAAATTCTTTTTTCATATACGATCTAAAAAGCACAATGGCTTAAACTGATCGCAGAAAGGTTTCCATCCAATCTGCCCCGAACAGTATACATTTTCGCCATGGAAAATGCTATACTTTGAATGTCGCGCAAATTTACTTTTGAAAGGAAAGATATATGGAAAGCAGGATCAAAGATGAAAGCCTCTACCCCTCCGGAGATCTGAAGATCGACTGGGTGAGAAAAAACTGTCCCCTTCTTCGCTCTCTTGAAGAGGACTTCTCAAAGGAACGGCCCTTTGAAGGAAAGACTATAGCCCTTTCAATACATCTTGAGGCGAAGACAGCCTACCTTTGCAAGGTCCTTGCGGCGGGCGGAGCAGAGATGTACATAACCGGCTCAAACCCGCTCTCCACGCAGGATGATGTGGCAGCAAGCCTCGTGCATTCAGGACTCTCAGTCTTTGCTCATCACGGTTGCAGCGAGGAGGATTATTTTTCGGATATCAAGGCGGTCCTCTCGCACCACTGCAATATCATAATCGACGACGGCGGTGACCTCGTTCATATGCTGCACACAGAGCTTACTGACGAGTTGCAATATGTCATCGGCGGCTGCGAGGAGACTACCACCGGGATAATGAGGCTCCACGCAATGGACAGGGAGGGAAAGCTTCAGTTCCCTATGGTCATGGTTAATGACGCGGACATGAAGCACCTCTTTGACAACCGCTACGGCACAGGCCAGTCCGTCTGGGACGGCATCAACCGTACCACAAACCTCATCGTAGCCGGAAAGAATGTAGTCGTGGCAGGCTATGGCTGGTGCGGCAAGGGCGTCGCCATGCGCGCGAAGGGTCTCGGAGCAAAAGTAATAGTCACCGAGGTCGATCCCATCAAGGCTGTTGAAGCTATTATGGACGGCTTTTCCGTGATGCCGATGCATGAGGCAGCAAAGATAGGTGATTTCTTTGTAACCGTGACCGGAGACCTTGGCATCATCACTCACGAAGACTTCCTCGTAATGAAGGATGGCGCGGTTCTCTGCAACGCCGGCCACTTCGATGTTGAGATCGACATGAAGGACCTGAACGAAAACTCCATCAGGAAATTTGAGCAGAGGCAGAATATCACAGGCTATGAGGTCTCTCCCGGAAAATGCGTCTATGTCCTCGGGGAAGGCCGCCTCGTAAACCTTGCCTGCGGCGACGGACATCCGGCAGAGATCATGGACATGAGCTTCGCCATCCAGGCGCTTTCCGCGAAATATCTGATCGAGCACGGAAAAGAGCTTTCAGAAAAGCTGATCAAGGTTCCGAGAGAAGTGGATCTTGAGGTCGCAAACCGAAAACTCGATTTCCTCGGTATCTCGATCGACAAACTGACTCCGGAGCAGGAAGCTTATATCAACGCGTCAACGATCTGAGAATTATGAACGAAACCACAAAACTGATAATAGAAGCCATTATCCTTATCGTACTGCTTGCCCTCTCCTTCTTCTTTTCCTCCGCGGAAACCGCTCTTACGACGGTGAACAGGATAAGGTTAATGACGATCGCGCAGGATGACGAGTCCCTCCTCCAGAAGAAGGCAAAACTCGTTCTGAAGATAATATCTGATCGTCAGAAAATGCTGACTGCCATCCTCATCGGAAACAATATCGTGAACCTCTCCGCCTCTTCGCTTGCGACTATGCTCGCGGTAGGTCTCGTGGGCAGCTATGGTGCCGGGATCGCCACGGGTATCCTTACCTTCCTGATCCTGATCCTTGGAGAGATCACACCGAAGAGCCTTGCGACGATCCGCTCGCTTCAGCTCTCACTTCGCTACGCAAAGATAATATGGACTCTTATGATCATCCTCACCCCCTTCGTCTTTTTCTTTACAAAGATCTCGGAAGGACTCCTTTCTCTGATCGGAGTAAGCTCGAAAGAGCGTGAAAAGGCCGTGACGGAAGAAGAGATCAAGACCATTGTCGATGTTGGGCACAAGAGCGGGACCATCGAGGAGGATGAAAAGGACTACATCCACAACATTTTTGATTTCTCAAATACAAAAGTTCGGGAGATCATGATCCCTAGGATCGATATGACCTCAGTGAACGTAACCTGGTCCTATGACAGGCTGATAGAGATCTTCGCCGAGCATATGTACACAAGGCTTCCTGTCTATGAAGGCGACTCCGACCACATAGTCGGCATCATCAATATGAAGGATCTTCTCACAAGGGACAAGGACAAGCCCTTTACTATAAGTCGCTATATGAGGGAGCCCTTCTTTACCTTCGAGCACAAGAAGGCTGCCGAGCTCTTTGATGAAATGCGTTTGAACTCCATCCCCCTTGCCATCGTAAAGGATGAATTCGGCGCGGTCGCTGGAATGATTACTTTGGAGGATCTTCTTGAAGAACTGGTAGGTGAGATCAGGGACGAATATGATACTTATGAGGAGGATGATATAGAAAAGACGGGCGAGATGACCTATGACGTCCTTGGAAGCACGAACCTTGACGATCTTTCAGCCGCCCTCGATCTTGACTTCTCATCTGAAGACTATGACACTCTGGGAGGCTATCTGACAGGGCTTTTTGACCACTTCCCCTCTGAAGGCGAGACCTATGTCACAAAGGATGGAGTTTTGCTTCGGGTGAAGACCGCTGACAAAAAGAGGATCAAAAAGGTCAGCATCAGACTGCCTGAAGGCTGGCAGGAAAGGAAAGAATCTCCTGACGATATGGATTGAGCTCTGA
>CAMVHB010000092.1 GCA_947167155.1 uncultured Lachnospiraceae bacterium
ATCCTTCAGGGAGGCGATCAGTAAGCTGAAAGAAAGCGGTATGACCTCCATTATATATGATCTTCGACAGAATCCCGGCGGACTTGTGGATGAGGTAGTGGCGGTGCTCGACGAGATCCTTCCGAAGGGGACGGTGGTCTATACCCTTGACAACAAGGGCAAAAGAGAGGATCGTGTCTCTGATGACGAGCATGTGATCGACATACCTTCAGTGGTCCTCGTCGACGAAAAATCAGCTTCCTCCTCAGAGATATTTACCGGGGCGATGAAGGATTTCAAGGCAGCCACAATAGTCGGGAAGAAGACCTACGGCAAGGGAATAGTGCAGTTCATCTATCCACTCTCCGACGGAAGCAGGGTTGAACTCACCCAGCAGAAGTATTTCACGCCGAACGGCAATGATATCCACGGCAAGGGGATAGAGCCGGATATAGAGGTGGATTACTCCTACACAGGGGATGTGGAAGCATTGAAGGAAAAGTACGAGGACGAATATACCGTTTCGGATTATCTTGGCGACAGCCAGCTGAACAAGGCGTATTCTATCCTCACTGAAAAATGATAAAGGATATCTCATGCTTGAACTTGAAGAATTAAAAACAAAATTAAACGAATACAAGGCGCCCCTTACCGAGGTTAGGAAGTCTCTTGACATAGAGGGAAAGAAGAACAGGATCGAGGAGCTCGAAAAAAAGATGGAGGCTCCGGATTTCTGGAGCGATCCCGTGGCAAGCGGAAAGCTTTCACAGGAGCTGAAGAGCCTGAAGGATGATGTTTCGGCGATCGATTCCCTCGACAGCCAGTTTTCGGATATTCTTGACTATATCGAGCTTGGAAATGAGGAAAACGATCCCGAGATAGCATCGGAGGCACTCACGCAGTTTGAGACCTTTACTTCTGATTTTGAGGCACTTCGGATAAAGACATTACTTTCCGGTGAATATGATTTTGAAAATGCCATTGTGACGCTTCATTCGGGTGCAGGCGGTACAGAGGCCTGCGACTGGACCGAGATGCTGTATCGGATGTATACGAGGTGGGCAGAGGCCCATGGCTATTCCGTTGAGATGCTCGATCTTCTTGAGGGAGATGAGGCCGGCATCAAGTCCGTTACTTTTGAAGTCAATGGTGAGAATGCTTACGGCTATCTCAAGTCAGAGATGGGCATTCATAGGCTCGTACGTATCTCGCCCTTCAACGCGAACGGCAAAAGGCAGACATCCTTTGCTTCCTGTGACGTCATGCCGGACATCGAGGATGATATAGACATAGAGGTAAAGGACGAGGACATAAGGATCGACACCTACCGCTCGAGCGGCGCCGGCGGCCAGCACATCAACAAGACATCCTCCGCCATCAGGATCACGCATTTTCCTACCGGCATCGTCGTGACCTGCCAGAATGAGCGCTCCCAGCATATGAACAAGGACAAGGCCATGCAGATGCTGAAGAGCAAGCTTTTGATGCTCAAGATGGAAGAGAATGAAGAAGCCCGCGCCGAGATCAGGGGTGATGTTTCAGGCATATCCTGGGGCAACCAGATCAGGTCTTATGTCTTCCAGCCCTATACAATGGTGAAGGATCTTCGGACAGGCGAAGAGACCTCGAATGTGAACGGAGTGATGGACGGAGCTCTTGACAACTTCATGAATGCATATCTGAAATGGCTCTCGCTTGGAAAGCCGAAGCGCGGCGTTTCAGACGTGGATTGATATTCGAAAAAAAAGGAGTAGCTTATGAAAGCAGCGATAATGGGATACGGGACCATCGGAAGCGGAGTCGCCCGAGTACTTTCCGAAAACAGGGATATCATAAAGGCCCACGCCCTTGATGATATCGAGCTCAAATATGTCCTTGACGTCCGCGATTTTCCCGGCGATCCCATCAATGAAAAGATAGTTCACGACTACAAGGTGATAGTGGACGACCCCGAGGTGAAGCTCGTGGTGGAAACCATGGGCGGGGTTGAGCCTGCTTATACCTTCGTAGATGCAATGCTTCGGGCAGGAAAGAATGTCGCGACCTCGAACAAGGCCCTTGTGGCGGCAAAGGGGGCCGAGCTCATAGCTACCGCGAAGGAAAATAATGTGAACTTCATGTTCGAGGCTTCCGTCGGCGGCGGGATACCTATAATCAGGGTCATCCTGAAATGCGTGACCGGAGATGAGATAGAGTCGATCTACGGCATCGTAAACGGGACCACGAATTATATGTTGAGCGCAATGGCGGAAAAAGACGTATCCTTTGACGAGGTATTGAAGGAAGCCCAGTCCCTTGGATACGCCGAGAAGGATCCCACCGCTGATGTGGAAGGCTTTGATGCGGCACGAAAGATCGCGATCCTCACATCGCTTGCGGCCGGCCGACAGGTTGATTTTGAGGACTTCCCGACGGAGGGGATCACAAAGATAGAAAAGGCTGATATTGCTTTTGCGAAGGAAAACGGCATGAAGGTAAAGCTCATAGCCGCGATGGACAAGTCAGGGGATTCTTATTTTGTAAGGGTTGCGCCCTTCCTCGTATCGAAGGAGAGCCCGCTCTTTGCGGTTGACGGAGTAATGAACGCTGTACTTGTGAGAGGGAATATGCTTGGCGACTCGATGTATTACGGAAGCGGAGCCGGAAGCCTTCCAACTGCAAGCGCAGTGGTCGGGGACCTTGTTGAAGAGGCGCGGCATGTAAACAAGCATGTGGACTTCACTTGGGAACCTTCTAAGGTGAAGCTTCTTGATCCAAACGAACAGAGCTTCAGATATTATGTCAGAAAGGGCACAGAATGCCGCATTACCGGTATGATGAAGGAGCATGATTTTCTTTCCGGGGAAGGGAAGGACTGCGATCGTTTCATAAGGCTGCTTTAAGATAACGAGGTTGAAACAGAAAAGATGCTTATCGTAAAGAAATTCGGCGGCTCATCCGTGCGCGACAAGGAGCGCATAATGAATGTCGCGAGGCGCTGTGAAAAGGATTACCGCGCCGGAAACAGAGTTGTTGTCGTGCTGTCCGCCATGGGTGATACAACAGACGACCTTATAGCAAAGGCTCATGATATCAATCCAAACGCCCCGAAGAGGGAGATGGATATGCTGCTCTCGATAGGGGAGCAGGAGTCGGTCGCATTGATGGCGATGGCGCTGAATAGTCTCGGTGTGCCGGCTATCTCACTCAATGCCTTCCAGGTCGGGATGCATACGACGAGCGCGTATTCGGCCGCCCGCTTTAAGAGGGTAGATACAGATAGGCTCGTACATGAGCTTGACGCCGGAAAAGTAGTTATAGTGACAGGCTTCCAGGGCGTGAACAAATATGATGATGTGACGACTCTCGGACGCGGAGGTTCAGATACAACTGCTGTCGCGCTCGCGGCGACGCTGCATGCGGACAAATGCGAGATCTTCACCGATGTGGACGGCGTCTATACGGCAGATCCGAGGATCGTGAAAAACGCGAGAAAGCTCAAAGAGATCAGTTATGATGAGATGCTTGAGATGGCGACGCTCGGGGCGCAGGTTCTTCACAACCGCTCCGTCGAGATGGCGAAGAAGTATGGTGTCACGCTCGTCGTTAGGTCAAGCCTTAATGAATCCGAAGGGACATTAGTCAGGGAGGTGAATAACGTGGAAAAGATGCTTGTAAGCGGAGTGGCCTGCGACAAGAACGCAGCGAGGATAGCTTTGATCGGCGTGAAGAATGAGCCCGGGGTGGCCTTCAAGATATTTGACGAGCTTTCAAGGAAGAATATCAATGTAGACATGATCCTTCAGTCTGTTGGTCGCGATGACACAAAGGATATAAGCTTCACGGTAGATCAGGAGGAAGCGAAGAACGCTGTAGAGGTATTGAAGGAGAACCGCGAACGCCTTACCATCCAAAAGATTGAGGATGAGGTCAATGTCGCAAAGCTTTCTGTAGTCGGTGCCGGGATGCAGTCCAATTCAGGTGTTGCTACGAAGATGTTTGAAGCGCTCTATGATGTCGGAGTGAACATCAGGATGATCTCCACTTCCGAGATCAGGATCACGGTCCTTATAGACCTTGAGGATACTGATCGCGCAATGCGCGCTGTCCATGACAAGTTCCTCCCGGATGAGGACTGATCTCTTTCAGGTTTTCCGGGGATTCTTCGATGCCCTGTATTTTTCATGAACTGACCGGTTTCTACTGCCCTGGCTGCGGCGGAACGAGGGCATTTCTCGCCCTTATCACCGGTCATCCCATTATCTCGTTTCTATACAACCCTGCGGTGATCTACGCCGCAGGGGTTTTGCTTTTCTATGCGGTCTGGGGAGTTTCCTACGCGATCTCACAGCACCATCTGAAGAAGATACGCCGCCCGAGATTTTACCTCGCCTTCGTGTGGATCTTCATAGCGATATTGTTTGCAAACTGCACAGTGAAAAATCTGCTGCTTTTGTAATGAGCCCTGGGGACGGAGTCAAGGGCTCATTGTATCTGGAACCGTACAATGAGCCGTTGACTCCGTCCCGGGGGCTCATTAAAAAAGGAGGATGTAATGACTGAAAAAGATCTGTTGAGCCTTGAGGCGCTGCTTTCA
>CAMVHB010000093.1 GCA_947167155.1 uncultured Lachnospiraceae bacterium
GTACGATTATCCACGGTGTTCAAAAAATTGCTGATGAATACGAGATCGACCAGGACTTGAAGAGCCAGATCGACGTGATAAAGAAAAAGATCCGCCCTTCTTAAACAAGCTGACCAACACCTCAAACCCCTTGAAAACAAAGGCTTTCAGTAATATTTGAACTTTTCAACAGCCTATAATACTAATAATAAAATAATATTTATATTTTTTTTTGAAAGAGGCACCTGATGAAAATTACCCTTCAGCAATCCGAACTTCTCAAAGGAGTGAATATCGTTTCAAAGGCACTTCCTGTCAGAACTACAATGCCGATACTTGAATGTATCATCATTGATGCCTCCGCAAACGAGATCAAGCTTACAGCAAACAATATAGAGCTTGGAATAGAGACCATAGTCGAAGGAAATATAATAGAACCCGGTGTCGTCGGTATCGAGGCGAAATTCCTTGGAGAACTCGTAAGGAAACTTCCTTCAAACGAAGTCACCATTGATACTGATGACAGATTTCATACCACTATCATCTGTGAAAAGGCGGAGGTCAAGGTTTCCGGAAAATCAGCAGAGGACTTTGTACATATCCCTATAGTCGCGAGAAACAATCCTATCGTTATATCTGAGCTTGGGCTCAAGGATATTATCCGACAGACCTCCTTCGCTGCCGCCCAGAACAACAACAATAAGCTCATGACAGGCGAATATTTCGAGATTTCAGGAAACAGGCTGAAGGCAGTTGCACTTGACGGGAACAGGGTTGCTATCAGAAATATCAATCTCAAAGAGCCTGTTGAGGACAGCTCAGCCATCATTCCCGTGAAAACTTTAAATGAAATTTCAAAGATAATGAACGGCGGAGCCGAGGATATGGTAAGTATCTACATTACGGAAAATCATATTATCTTTGAATATGAGAAGACCACTGTCGTTTCAGATCTCATCTCCGGTGAATATTTCATGATAGACAAAATGATATCCCCGGATTTCATAACAAAGATGAGCTGTGACAAGAAGCAGCTTTCGGATCTTCTTGATCGTTTCTCCATCATGTCAAATGAGACCGACAAAAAGCCCATAGTCTTCTCAATAGAGGGACAGACTGTGAGAATGTCCATTGATTCCTTCAGAGGCTCGATGAATGAAGAGCTTGAGATCAAAAAAGAAGGGGATGATATGGTGATCGGCTTCAATCCGAAATTCCTGATGGACGCGATACGCGCTATAGATGAGGATTTCATAGATTTTTATTTCCTCAATTCAAGAAGTCCCGCTATCATCAAGGATGCAGATGAAAATTACAATTATGTCGTCCTTCCGATAAATATCGGCGTCAGATGATACTGAAAAGCCTTGAACTAAAGGATTTCAGAAATTACGAAAGTCTGAATATCGAGTTTGTTCCGGGAAACAATATTATCTTTGGGGAAAATGCCCAGGGAAAAACGAATCTCCTTGAGGCCTGTTTTTTGTGTGCTTCTGCCCGTTCTCCGCGCGGAAGCCGCGACAACGAACTTATCAGATTTGGTGCAGATGAAGCCCATATCAAAACCGTCATTTCAAAAGAAAACTCAGACGAAAGAATAGACATTCATCTAAAAAAAGGCGCAAAAAAAGGCATTGCCTTGAATCAGATACCTCTCAAAAAAGCGTCTGATCTCTTTGGAGTCTGCAATATCATATTATTTTCTCCTGAAGATCTTGAAATAATAAAAAAAGGTCCCGATATGCGCCGCAGGTTCATGGATATTGAACTTTGCCGCCTTGACAGGATATATTTAAACGACCTTCTTTCTTACAGAAAAGTTCTTGAGCAGAGAAATTCCCTTTTGAAAAAATTAATAGACGATCCAAGATCAGAAAATGCAGATACCCTTGATACATGGGATATCCAGCTTGTTTCCTTTGGAGAAAAGATAATAAAGCGCCGTCGTGAATTCATCAAAAGCATTTCTCCAACAGTTTCAGAAATACACAAAAGAATATCCGGAAACAGGGAAGAGCCGGTTGTAGTATACAAACCGGATGTTTCAGAGCAGGATTTTTCAGAAAGGCTCTTTATGGCCCGTGACAGGGACAAGAGGATGGCCATAACCTCCGTAGGACCGCACAGGGACGACATAGAATTCATGATAGAAAAAAAGGATATCAGGGTCTTTGGTTCTGAAGGTCAGAAGAGAACAGCCGCTCTCTCTCTCAAGCTTTCGGAGATAGAGACTGTAAGGACTCTCATCAAAGAGGATCCAATACTTCTTCTGGATGACGTTCTGTCAGAACTTGACAGGAACCGTCAGAACCTGCTTCTCTCATCCATTTCAAACGTCCAGACACTGATCACCTGTACCGGCCTTGACGACTTCGTAAACGAGAGATTTCACACCGACCGGGTCATCAAAGTTGTGGCGGGAAAAGTTCAAATCTGTTAAACTATATAAGTTGTTTGTAAAGCAGTAAAGTGAGGTTTTTTATGCCTGAAAGCGAAGAAAATCTGAAGGTTTCCGCGGATTACGGCGCTGACCAGATCCAGATACTCGAAGGTCTTGAAGCCGTAAGGAAAAGGCCCGGAATGTATATAGGTTCCCAGGGGCCGAGAGGTCTTCATCATCTGGTCTATGAAATCGTGGACAACTCGGTCGATGAAGCGCTTGCCGGCGCCTGCACAGAGATCAATGTCTTTATCAAAAAAGACAATATCATCACAGTCCGTGACAACGGCCGCGGCATTCCTACAGGCATCAACCACAAAGCAGGGATTCCCGCCGTTGAGGTCGTATTTACAATACTTCACGCCGGCGGAAAGTTCGGCGGCGGAGGATACAAGGTAGCCGGAGGTCTTCACGGTGTCGGAGCGTCAGTCGTAAACGCCCTTTCGGAATTTCTCGTAGTCCATATCAAGAGGGACGGAAAGATCTGGGAGCAGCGTTATGAGCGCGGAAAGACCATGTATCCCTTGAGAGAGATAGGTGAGTGCCCTGTGGAAGAGACCGGAACAGAGGTCACCTTCCTTGCTGACAAAGAGATATTTGAAACACTTAATTATGATTATGATACGCTTCGCGTGCGTTTAAGAGAGACAGCCTTTCTTACAAAAGGTCTGAAGATCACTCTTACCGACGAAAGAGTTGAGCCTGAAAAATCAAAGATCTTCCACTATGAGGGCGGTATCAAGGAATTCGTGACTTATCTCAATCGAGGAAATCAGGTGCTCTATCCCGATGTTATCTACTGCGAGGGCGAAAGAGACGGAGTTCTCGTGGAAGTCGCCATGCAGCACAATGATTCCTACAACGAGACCTGTCTCGGCTTTGTAAACAATATCATCACGCCCGAGGGCGGCACCCATGTAGAGGGATTCCGCCGCGCGATCACGAAGATATTCAATGCTTATGCCCGCGACAACAAGATCTTGAAGGACAATGACGAAGCCCTTGCCGGTGAGGACATCAGGGAAGGTCTTGCAACAGTAATATCCGTAAAGATCGAGGATCCCCAGTTCGAGGGACAGACGAAGCAGAAACTGGGTAATAGCGACGCCCGTACCGCAGTCGAGAGTATTGTGACCGAAAAGATCACATATTTCCTCGAGCAGAATCCCCAGGTAGCAAAGATAATTTGCGAAAAATCCATCCTTTCCCAGCGTGCCCGCGCTGCAGCAAGAAAGGCAAGGGATCTCACAAGAAGAAAGACTGCGCTTGATTCCACAGCCCTTCCCGGAAAGCTTGCGGACTGCACGGACAAGGATCCGAAGAACTGCGAGATATTTATAGTCGAGGGAGATTCCGCCGGCGGTTCCGCAAAATCAGCAAGATCCCGCGCGACCCAGGCCATCCTTCCTCTCCGCGGAAAGATCCTCAATGTTGAGAAGGCCCGCGAAGACAGGATCTATGAGAACAAAGAGATCAAGGCCATGATCACGGCCTTTGGAACAGGCATACATGATGACTTTGATATTACAAAGCTGCGTTATGACAAGATCATCATCATGACCGATGCCGATGTCGACGGCGCCCATATCGATACATTGATGCTGACCTTTATCTACAGATTCATGCCTGAGCTCATCAAGCAGGGACATGTATATCTTGCAATGCCTCCTCTTTACAAGGTTGAGAAGAACAAAAAAATATATTATGCCTACAACGACGAGGAACAGGAAAAGATACTGAATGAGATCGGTCTCGACAATTCCGTCAAGATCCAGCGTTACAAAGGATTGGGTGAAATGGACGCTTCCCAGCTTTGGGAAACTACGATGGATCCCGAGCACCGTATCCTCAAGAAAGTAATGATCGATGACGAGAACCAGTCCGAGGTTGACCTGACCTTCTCAATACTCATGGGAGACCAGGTCGAGCCCAGAAGGGAATTCATAGAAGAAAACGCGAGGTTCGTCCAGAACCTTGATATCTAAGGGATAGGATAATATGTCAGACAATATCAACAATGACAATGAAAACGAGATAATAGACGATAGCGCGGAGGAAACCTCTTC
>CAMVHB010000094.1 GCA_947167155.1 uncultured Lachnospiraceae bacterium
CGAAGCCTTTCCATCATAGAGGCGATCTCTGCCTTTCCCTTCATTCCTTCCTTGATGATGAAGGGCTCTTCCTCGTTCACAAAGCCGTTCTTTTCATAGATATCCATAAGGGCGTCATAGAGCGACATCCCCTGCTTCCTGTAATATGCCGCGGCCTCGGAAACCAGCATTCCCGCGCTGATCCCGTCCTTGTCCCTGATGTCGGGGCAGGCCGCGTAGCCAACGGACTCCTCCCAGCCAAAGACGTAGGAATAGCCGTTTTTCTCCATGATGGGGATAGTCCCGCAGATATTCTTAAAGCCGGTCAGTGCCTCAAACATAGCGACACCGTGCTTTTCCGCAATTATATCCCCAAGGGGCGAAGTCACTATGGACCGCACCACCGCCGGCTTTGTGCCGTCTTTGAGTGCAGCTTTCCCGGACAGAATATAATCAAGAAGCAGATATCCCGTCTGGTTCCCGTTCAGCGGAAGGTAACCCGTTTTGTCAGGCTTTCTTATCTCTATCGCAAAGCGGTCGGCATCGGGATCCGTCGCAAGGAGGACCTCAGCCCCCGTCTTCATCCCAAGCTCCTCCGAGAGCCTGAAGGCCTTCGGATCCTCGGGATTGGGATAACCGACTGATGAAAAATCGGGATCGGGATCCTTTTGTTCTTCCACTATATGATAATTATCAAAGCCGCGGTCTATGAGCATCCTCTCAAACGGCACAGCACCTGCGCCGTTTAAGGGCGTATAGACAAGGGGCATCGAAAGATCGAGTTCATCCGCGCTATAAACCGACAGCTCCTCTATCCTGTCAAGGTAAGCCCTGTCCTCATTTTCTCCGAGGACGATGATCCTGTTTACTTCTCTTGTTTCTTCATCATCCGTGTCACTCAGGAGATAGGGCAGTCTCTCCATTTCGGAGGCGATGCGCTTTGATACCTCACCGCTTATCTGGCAGCCGTCCGACCAGTAGACCTTGTAGCCGTTGTATTCCTTGGGATTGTGGGAGGCCGTGATATTGATGCCCGCGTCGGTGTGAAGATATCTTATGAGAAAAGCAAGTTCGGGTGTCGGCCTGATATCAGAAAAGGTATAGGCTATGATGCCGTGGAGCGATAATATCCTTGCGGAAAGAAACGCGAAATCCTTTGAAAAATGCCTGGGATCATAGGCGATCACGCAGGACGGGCGCTCCCTCTCATCCTCATTGCCGTTTTTTACAAATTCATCGATAATGCAGTTTGCAAGCGCCATGGTCACTCGGGAGATTATGACGCGGTTCATATACATTGTCCCAACCCCAAGCTTTCCGCGGAGTCCCGCGGTCCCGAAGGTCATCTCCTCGCCGAAGCGTTCTTCGATCTCTTCATCATTGTCCTTTATGGAAAGGAGTTCTTTTCTCAAAGGGTCTTTTTCCGAAAGTCCCGAAAGCCACTCGCTGTAACGTTCCTTTGCTTTTTGACCGGCCATGTCAATCCCCCCTGTTTTTTCAGTTCAGCCTGATCGTAAACTCCATCGTTTGCCCGTCAGCGCTTTTTGCGTGGGCGCTCCCCCTATGCGCTTCTGCTATCGCGCGCACAACGGAAAGCCCGATCCCGTGCCCGCCGGTCTTTGAATTTCTGGACTTGTCGGCCCTGTAAAATCTTTCAAAGAGAATGTCGTGGTCCCCGGCCTCGATATCGTCAGCATTATTTTTGACGGTAAGCTTCAGCTGGCTATAGTACTTTTTTTGATCGGCGGCCGCATTCTTTGACGGGATCTTTTTTTCCTTCACGCTCGAAAGCGCTATCGAGACATTTTTCCCCGAAGGCGTGTACTTCATCGCGTTGTCAAGGAGGAGGGATACCACCTGTGTCACCCTCTCCTCATCACCGTAATATATTATCCCTTCGGGTATATTTTTTTCAAGGGTCAGCCCCTTCGCTTCGCAAACGGGATCAAAGGAATCGGCAGCTTCGGAAACAGCCCTGCTCACATCAAAGGGCGCGAAGGAAAGGGCGCTCCCCTCTTCGTCCATCTTTGAAAGGAATACGAGCTTTTCCGTAAGCCCCGTAAGCCGCCCGATCTGGCGCCTTATCGAATTGATCCATTCATTATCCTCACCTATGTCCATTTCAAGGACCTCGGCATTCGCGCCGATGATCGCAAGGGGCGTCTTGATCTCGTGGGACGCGTCCGTGATGAAGCGCTTCTGCTTTTCGTAGGATTCCGCAACCGGCTTCATCACTGCTTTTGAGAGCAGGAGGATGAGGAGGAATACAATGAGCATTCCGGCCGCAGAGACTATGACGCTTATGATGAGATATGAGAGGAAGGAGGAAAATTCGCGGCTTATGTCAAGGAAGATATAGGTCTTTGCGCCCTCTGCCGGAGCGTCGGTGCCGTATGAGCCTTCGATCACCCTGTAAAGATAATTTCTCTCCCTCGCCTCTGACTTTTTCTGTCTGTATGCTGCAGCAGCAAGCTCTCCCGCGCCCTCTTCGCCTATTGAGGCTATATTTGAAACATCGACCGACAAAAGGTTTCCGCCCTCATCAAAGACAGCGGAAAAATACCTGATGTCAAAGCGGGTCTCCATATTGACCTTTCCAAAGCCACCGCCGAAAAGACCGTCTTGAATATTCTCAGGTCTGTTCCTGCCTGTCACTGATTCCTGAGATTTGTTTTTGTCCGTGATAGATTCCTGAGTTTTCTGCTGATCCGGCGGCATGGACTCCTCCGGCCTCTTTCCTTCCGGCGGCAGGAACTCCTCGGGACTTTCCATACCGTCCTTTTTGAAGATCCGGTCCTCACCCTTCAGCACGGACTGCGCGATGTTCATTCTCTGCGACATCGTATCCCGCATTGAGATATAATTTGAGATGTTCATTATTGTGATAATAAGCGCGAGAACGGCACCCATGGAGGCCATGGATACCGCGATGAATTTTCGTCTTAAGGTCCTTAACATTATGCTTCGCCCTTTTCAAGAGAATAACCGACCCCGCGGGTGGCTGCGATCTTCACCTTTGAGCCTACACTTGCCAGCTTCTTCCGAAGATAACTGATATACACCCAGACCACGTTCAGCTCCGTGTCCGTGTCATAGCCCCAGATCTTGTCCATGAACTGGTCCGCCGAAAAGAGCTGTCCCGGGCTTTTCATGAGCATCTCGAGCATCTGGAATTCCTTGTTCTGAAGCTTTACATTATTCTCGCCGCAGGAAAGGACGTAGGAAAAGCGGTCGAGCCTGATGTCTTCATAGGAGAGCTCATTGTCCGTGACCTCGCCCTTCCGCCTCGTGATGGAGCGTACCCTCGCGAGCAGCTCTTTCATCGCGAAGGGCTTCGTAAGATAATCATCCGCTCCCGCGTCAAGCCCCTCCACCCTGTCGTCCACCTGGGACTTTGCGGTGAGGAGGAGGACCGGCACATCTATCCCCTTTGCCCTTGCTTTTTTCAGCACCGTGATCCCGTCCATCTTCGGCATCATGATGTCGAGGATCACGCCGTCATAAAGCCCGGTCTCAATATAATCAAGGGCGTCCTGCCCGTCAAAAACACAGTCCACGGAATAGTTGCTCCGAAGCAGCACGGCCTCAACGGCCGCCGACATCTCGTGCTCATCCTCGCAAAGAAGAAGTCTCATATTTTTCCCTCCAAAAAAATCTTTGGTGCACCGGTCAGGATCTTCGGCCGGCACACCATATAATGATAACATACATATCAGCTTTTCTTCCACCATCAGAGGGCGCCGTGCGAATTATCCTCCTTCATGAGGGCGACTTCAAGATTTCCGTTCCTCGTCCTTATGGCATCGATGAAGTTTTTCTCGTTGGCACCGGCCTTCAGCCTGACCTTGTAGCTGAGCTTGAACATTGATCCCATGTTTGTTGTCTTTACGGACAGGCTCTCATGCGCTTCGAGATATTCGTCAAACAGCGGATCGAAAACGCCATCATAATCAAGGTCTTCGGGGATCGTGACCTGAAGGATCTTCTGGTCATTATTTTTCTCAACCGCGGAGGATACCATTGTGAAGAGGAACATTCCCGCGCCGAGGATCGCCGCAAAGAGGACCGCGTAGCCGAGATAACCCATGCCGCAGATCAGGCCGCAGCCCATGCCGAGGAAGATCGCCGCTATCTCTTTCGCGCTTCCGGGCACCGAGCGGAAACGGACAAGCGAGAAGGCGCCCGCCACGGCGACGCCCGCGCCGATGTTGCCGTTTACCATCATTATCACTACGCATACGATCGCGGGGAGCAGCGCCAGAGTGAGTGTGAAGCTCTTCGACGGTCTTTCATGATATCTGTAGACAAAAGCCAGAAAGATCCCGATCCCCAGAGCTGTCAGAACGCAGAGCAGGAACGAGCTGACTGAAATGGTTGCAAGTTCTGTTGTTGTGAATATTCCACTGAAAAAATTACTCATGATGTTTCTCCTTCCTCAAAACTGTTTTTCAAGTATGAGGAGATGATAA
>CAMVHB010000095.1 GCA_947167155.1 uncultured Lachnospiraceae bacterium
GACTTCGTGACCGTTGCGGGAGAACCGTCATCAAGGAAGTGGGTGCTGTAGCTCAAGAGAGCTGATGCGGAATTCTTGTTGAAATTGACATCCTTCGCTATGATCTCGTTCACCTTGGAGACATCCTTTGTGTTTGCTACAAGCTCACCGGCTGTGGCTGTAGAGCCTCCGTAAGCGTATACGCTGAAGGTGGTATTCTCCATGACATTCTTGATACTGTCATTGTTGCTGATGGAAGTGCCGGCAATGGAAGCTTTCCATGCCAGCGCGACATCTGATGAGGTTGAATCAGTCGAGAATCTGACTACTATCTTTCGTCCATAGGAAACACTGGTCACGGCCGCAAGACCGGGATTTGATTCATCAACACCGTTTGCCTTGAGGTCATCAACCGTCACGGCATCAGCCCCGCTGTCCACCACAAGGTCTGAGATAGTGAGGCTGTCAATCCTCGCAGTATAATATATCTGGTCGAAGACCACGAGCATCTCCTGCTTTCTGCCCTCGGATATAGCCTTCAGATCTACACCGAATTTATCATCTGCGTCCTTTATGCCAAGATCAGCCTCAACCTGTTTCTCGGAATATACCATACTGGAAGTACTCTTCACCTTTGCGGCGGCAGTATTTCCGGTATCAAGCCATTTCGTGACTATTGTATTGATAGCGGCCTGAACAGAGCCCTGGGTAGGATTTTCCACTTTGACCGGAGGTTCGGTAAGGTTGTTCAGGTCAACACTTATCTCCACCGGCTTTCTTTTGATATCTCCGCCTACTATAGCACTTGGTTTTCCGTCAACAAGCTTTGAATCCGCATGGATGATGGAGCCGGGCCAGATGTCGTTTTTGTTTGCTTCAAGGGCGCCAAGCTCCGCGGTACCCTTTTCAATTGAATCCTTGACTCTGCGGACTATCACAAAGCTATTGTTGGATCCGGAACCGACATTATTGGGCTCTAACGTGACGTCGGTTCCCTGGTCAAGAAGGAGCTTTGCCTTGTCCTTTCCCTGAAGGATCTGCTTCAGATATGCCTCGAGCACCCTGCCCTTTCCGCCGCCGCGGAAGGCCTCCTCCTCCGCCCCCGAGGCGGAATTCTGGGCGTTGGTCGAAGACGAAGCCTGGTTGCCGCAGCCTGTGATGGCCGCAATCGTCATGCAAAGGCTGAGCGCCAATGCGGCAGCGCCTGCGATCTTTCTTTTTCTCATACTCTTCTCCTTTTCAAACAATCTCTGTACTAATAACAGATAACATCCGTTCATTCTACCACGAAAAACGTTATTTATGTCAACCTTATGTCAGAGAACAGGAGGTTTTTTATGCCCGCAGAGGCCTTAACAAGGCCGGAGAAAAAATGCTATAATTAAAAATTCGAAATGTTCTGACCTTCCAAAAGGAGACTTGAACCAATGAAAAAAAGATTTTTTGCATTAGTGACGGCACTATGCCTCGCCATACCTCTTTTTTCCTCCTGCGGAAAAAGCTCTGATACCACAAAGACCCTTTTCATCTATATGTGCGGCTCAAATCTTGAGTCAAAGAACGGCCTTGGCGGAAAGACCATAGACGAGATCCTTTCCGTCAACTCCAACCCGAATACAAGGATAATCATCGAGACCGGCGGCTCAAAAACGTGGCACTCCCACAATATCGACCCGAAAAAGATACAGCGCTATGAAATAAGAGACGGGGAACTCAAGCTCATAGAAAGCCTTGAAATGCAGAATATGGGAGAGAGCAGTACACTCACCGACTTTGTCTCCTGGGGGAAGAAGAATTATCCTGCAGAAGAGAGCATGTTCATATTCTGGGATCACGGCGGCGGCTCCGCCTACGGCGTCTGCTCGGATGAAAATTACAATTACGATACGCTCTCATTTACGGAGATAGAAAAGGGTTTTGCTGACGCAAAGCTTTCCGAAAAATACAGCATCAT
The DNA here is from genome assembly GCA_947167155.1 of uncultured Lachnospiraceae bacterium. Classification (GTDB taxonomy): domain Bacteria; phylum Bacillota; class Clostridia; order Lachnospirales; family Lachnospiraceae; genus RUG306. The sequence goes on from CAMVHB010000095.1 coordinate 1,934, forward strand.
AGGCTTTGACGCCTGCCTTATGGCATCACTCGAATCCGCAAAGGCTGTAAAGGACTACGCGAGATATATGGTCGCCTCAGAAGAACTCGAGCCCGGAGGGGGCTGGGATTACAGCGCCTTTCTACCTGCCTTCTTTCAAAATAATGATCCGGTGGAAACAGGGAAGGTCATCTGCGATTCATACCTCAAAAAATGTCAGGACAAAAAAAGAGAACGCTTCTGCACGCTGTCAGTCGCCGATCTTTCCAATTATGACAAAATGCTTCAAAGCTTTGAGGATGCAGTGAAATATATCAATCAGGCGACTGAAACGAAGGATTATTTTTCTTCGATCACCGCGGCCGCTGACGCATGCGAGCATTTCGGCGTAAACAATATTTTTGAGGGCGGATCGAATATGATCGATCTCTATGATTTCCTCGAAAAGGCTACCCTTTACGCGGGAACGGACCGCTCAGCCGTTGAAAAGAATATCTCCTCCTACATCCTTTATTCCGTGAGCGACAGCGATAGGTCTGCAAGCGGCCTTTCCTTTTACTATCCGATCCTTTACAAAAACGGCGAGATAAGGGATTACATAAATCTCGGAGTATCGGAGCAATATAATAATTATCTTCGGACCTATTATCTCAATGTGCCTCCGACGACCATAGAGTTTCTTGACAAAGGCCATGTGAATGAAAACGGAGCCTTCGAGATCACCCTCTCCCAGGGAAGCAAAAAATATCTGAAGCAGATTTATTATTATCTTCATGAAATAGATGAAAACGGGAAAAAGACACCTGTGCTTACAGGTCTTGATATGAAAAAGAACTGGAACGATATGAAGTTCTACATGGATTTCAAGGGTACAGGGCTCGCCCTTCAGGGGCATGAGATCTATGCGCTTCAGTCCACTGACAGTCCCACCTATGCCGGCTATATCACTCCTGTGCGCGCAGATAACCAAACGACTTTTCTTCGTTTTGGGCTTTTAAAGGATATAGACAAAAGCGGTGAAGGGCTATACCTCGTAGAGGGTATCTGGTCGGGCTTTGACGAGAGCAATCTCCCGAATCTTGACCTGCACCCTCTCCTCCCCGGAGACAGTATAGAGCTGATAAAAACACGGATCCCGACTCCGCCCGATTACAATTCAGATAATGATACGACCTTCACAAAGGTCGAGATAGAAGATGACGGTCCCGGGATCTCAAGGATTCCTCTTGGAGGGAAAAAATACGGAGTGTATTATACCGCTGTTGATATCTTCGGAAACTTCTTTCCTTCAGACGAGGCGGAGATCGAAATGACAAAGACGAAGGAAGAAATCCTGGAAAAACTCCCTGAAAATGAGCAGGCCGGAAAGATCACAAAAATCTCGCCTTTGAAAGAGCCGCAGAACTGAAAAGATCAGGACGGGTTCCGGTTTTATCCGGTTCCCGTCCTTTTTTGTTTTTGTATCTCAGAATTTCAGCACTCTGTCTTTTGAATCGGCGATACCCGAATCGAAGGTCGCATAGATCACATCCGCTATGCGAAGCCCTCTTATCTCCCCAAAATATGAATCCGGGAAATCGGTGATCTCCGCCTTTTTTTCAAAGCTCTTCGTCCCCTCGTTCCATGAGTAGGCGCTAAACGCAAGGTCCCTGCTTCCGTCTTCAAAGTAGACCGAAAAACCAAAGAGGTTTTCGTCCCTGTCTATGAGTATCGCTTTGTGTGAAAGGTCATATGGATAAGACCCCTCTGTCACCTTCTCGCCAACGATCACGGGCTTTGCGGGATCTGTGATATCAAACATCAAAAGCTTTGTGCCAAGAGTCCGGCCGCTGTCCGGGTCAGTCTCATAGCCTATCCCAAGGAGCCGCCCTTCTCCCCACGGATGAAGATAATCGGAAAAACCGGTGATCTCAAGGCTTCCAAGCATCACAGGATTTTTCGGATCGCTCACATCCACGGCAAAGAGGGGATCCATGTTCCTGTAGGTGATGAAATATATGATATTATCTATATAACGCGCTGCGTATACAATCTCGTTTTCAGCGATCCCGGAAAGCCTTCCGATCTCATTCAGTCCGCTGTCAAAGATGATGAGCCTGTTGTCCTTGTCCCCGGAGCGCCCGAAGTCGAGATTGCTTGTGAGTACGAAGAGATTTCCGTTTTCCTCGTGGATTGCGAATTCATCCATTATGGAGCCGTCGACCGTGCAGCTTGATACCGCATTGAAATAACCGTCTTCATAGGTGAAGCGCGCGATGTCCGTCACAGCCTTTCCCGTTTCGTAAAGCCAGTTTGTATTATAAAGATAGATGGAATCCTTCGTCACATAGGGCTGGCCGCCCGCTGACATTATCATGCAGGAATCTATCTTTTTCCCGGGGTCTTCCAATGAAACCGAGCCCATGATAAAGGAGTTTGAGCCGGGATCCTTTGGAAGATAAACGTCTCCGGGCGTCAGGGCTTCTCCGCCCGCGTTCGGATAATCAAAGTTTACGGATTC
>CAMVHB010000096.1 GCA_947167155.1 uncultured Lachnospiraceae bacterium
TTTTCCGAACCGTCAGTTCCGCCACCGCCGCCGTAATCGCTATTATATCCCTTCATGATTCTTTACCTCCTCAGCCTTTTTCATATCACGCAGCGCCTTGTCTTTGGCATTTTGCTTCATGGTATAAGAATCATATTGGTAAATAGGGATTCCCTTGTCGATAGCCGCCTTGAAGATATAATCGGATACAGGTCCGTAAACTATTATACCCGAAGGCTTAACCACTTCAACAACAATTGAAACCTGGTTTTTAAAAATCTCTCTGTTGTCAAGCCTTTTCGTAAACCCATGTGTTCCGATTGCAATGAGCGTTCCCTTTGGATAGGCAGACAGCGCTCCGATAGTATCATTATTTCCGAGTCTTACATTAGGAATGACCTTAAGTCCCTGCTTGCCATAATAGTATGTAATCGCAAGATTATCATATATTTGGCTTTTCTGAACTACCAGCGGCATATTGTCATAAGGGCTCGGATCGATGCCAACAACGCATTCATAAACACTAAGCTTTTGCGTATATCCCTGCGGATTGTTCAAAATAGGTATGAATCCGGGATCATTGCAATAGAAGGACATTCCTGATTCTTTTGGATCCTTCACATCGTACCGTCTGTCCCATTGGAATAATTCTTTTGGCGGTTTTTCGGCAATCATCCATTTTTCGATGATTGGATATCCATCCGGTCTGGTTCTTCTGGCGCCTTTTGTGAGAGCTGCAAGAAATACATCTCGTATAAATGGTTTTTTAGGTTTTCTTGTCATTTTTCACCCGCTTTCTGATAACTTTGCGTTATCTGTAATCTGTTTTGCGTGTTCGCTTATCTCTAACACCCTTTTAAAAAATATATGGGATCCCTCCCATTAAAGAATCAACCAGTGTTTACACGTTCGCTAATTTCTAACAGAATAATAAAACTCCATTTCTACTTTGTCAACAAGATTTTGAAAAAAAATTTTTCTAACCCCAATATAATGTGTTGTCATACACAATTCCAAACTATCTCACACATTCCCCGGTACGACATATTTCAGGTGCTTCATCGCCGACCGGCAGAGCTTCATTATCGATGCCGTTGACGGAGGCTCAAAGGAAAGCTCCTTCCACCTCGGGAAGGATCTTGTGATATGAAGGACTATCGAAGGAGAGAACGAGGCAAGATAGGCGGCAAGCGCTTCCGTCTCCTCTTCATTGTCATTATGACCTGGCAGTATCAGCTCCGTCACCTCCACATGGACGCCTGCCGCAACGGACTCCTCTATGAAGGCCTTCACCATTGAAAGGTCGCCGCCGACCCATTTGTAATAATCCTCCGTAAAGCCCTTCAGGTCTACATTCATCGCATCAATGTACGGAAGGAATTCCTGGAGTACCCAAGGCGAAACGCAGCCGTTTGTGACGAGGACATTCTTCATACCCTCATCTTTTGAAAGCCGCGCGGTATCCCGGACGAATTCATAGGAGATGGAAGGCTCATTGTATGTAAAAGCAATGCCTATGTTCCCATTTGCCCTCTCGTTCTTCGCGGCCGATACGAGCTCCTCCGGTGACAATCTGATAACCCTTGAATCAGAGAGCGTGGCCTGGGATATCTCGTAATTCTGACAATAGGGGCAGCGGAGGTTACAGCCGAAAGAGCCCACTGAAAGGACCTTTGAGCCGGACATAAAGCGGGCAAGGGGCTTTTTCTCAATGGGATCGAGGGCTATTGATGTCAGAAGGCCATAGTTCACCGGAACATTATCCCCATTTTCATTTTTTCTGACATGACAGAAACCTGTCTCGCCTTCCGAAATATGACAATGCCTGAAGCAGACATTGCATACTATCTTTTCACTCACTATGACGCTCCACTGTAAATCTCATCACAGACACTTCCTTGTCCGGCGCGATCCCGGCCTTTCTCTTTGCAATATAAAGCTGCTCCCGCACCGAATCAACACCTTCAAGGTCGGGAAGCAGAAGTCCCCGGCGAACGCCGTCCGTCACGATAACGCCGTATTTCTTTTCGTCAAGTTCCTCCACGGAGCTCACCGGCTCGGGCTCCGAAAGAATGTCGACAGAGATCTCGAGGTCGCAAAGCTCATCCTCCGTAATGGCGGAAAACCTCGGATCGTGAAGGGATGCCTCACGCGCGTTCCTTGCCACCTCCTCCGCTATGCAGGAATAACAAGGCAGAAAGGTTCCGATGCAGCCTCTGAGCTCTCCCCTTTCATGTATGGAAACAAACGCGCCCGCCCTTTTTTCCTTCATCTCATCGGGAATATCCTTGGGATATTCTTTTTCAGGCAGCACGTTTCCTGTCCTTACGCTGTAAGCGACAGCCGTTTTCGCAAGCTCCACATAGGCTTCAGCTGACATATCCCGCTCCTCCTCTTTTCACAAAACCATATAGGTGCATATCCCGTAGCCAACGCCGGTCACATCCTCGTGGGACAGCTTCTCTATCGAAAGCTTCTGCCCCTTTAATGCGCCGCCCATTATCGTAAAGGATCTGTGACCGCATTCGGCAGCCTCGTCAAGAAGCTTCTCATCAAAGCTCTTCAGCTCGTCAAAGGCGCCGCGTCCCATGACATCCATTATCTTTTCATCATAAACGGGACCTGCGGGATCAAAGCCGTAGGGTCCGCTTTTTTGCAGTTTGTGGGAAAGATCTCCGCTGGCGACGAAGACCGCTCTTCTTTTCGTGTTCTCAACCGCCTCACTTATGATCTCTCCGAAACGGACATGCTGTTCAAGTGAAAAGCCTGAAAGCCCCGAGCGTATTATCCTGAAGTCCTTTTTTTCGCCCGCCTCCCTGTAGGCTTTTTCTATGAAAAATAATGGCACCATCGTTCCGTGATCAAGCTCCGGCTGTCTTTCTCCGAGAGTGCCTGCGGGGAAGCTCTCCTTCGCGGCTATTTCTGATATCTCTTTGACAAGCTTCTCGTCATAGTCTTCGTCAAAGGAAACCTGCGGCGCGCCAAAGCTCGCGAAATCTCCTGCTGCCTTCCTCCCCGGGCTCATATGAAAATAATCTCTGTAAAGGATCGCGTGCGGACTTGTGATGATAATGGTCTCGGGATGAAGCGAAAGGATCTCACGACCTACCCTTTCATAGCTTCTGATGGTCCTGTCAACTACGTGTTCGTTTCCGCGCCCCACATCAGGGATGATGAGCGGCGGGTGCGGCACCATGAAACCTGCGATTATTGACATATCCTACCTCCGATGCCACTAAACTCAAACTTCGGCTTCGCCTCGTTTTCGTTAAGTGCCCCTGTACGGACATATGTAAATTCATTCTGCGCTTCGCTTGAATTCATTAACATATGTCACCTTCTGATCACATCATCAAAATAATCGAGAAACGCTTCCGCATTCGCGCGGTCGTGCTCTATCTCTCTTGAAAACCAGGCGTAGGTGTTTGAAAGCGGCTCATCTGAAATGAAAGAAAGATAAGCGGGCACAAAGGCACAATCCGCAATGAATGCGCTCCATACAAGGATCGCGCAGTCATTCACCGCCTTCAGATAGTATCTGTAGACAAAGTAGGCAAACATCCTCGTGATCTCCGCCGTATGCCGGTTCTGAAATTCATTGAAGGCATCGAGATTGATGGAAACGGAGATGGCCTTGTCAAGCTGCATCCTCCAGCGTTCCGTAAGTATCGTGAGATCGTTGCGAAGGAATTTCAGGGTCTCCCTGATCTTCGGCACGGAGAGTCTTCCGGGAAAGTCGTAGGCGAAGTCGGGAGCGACGCGGTTGATCTCTATCTGAAGCTTCTGCGCGATGTCCATGAGCTCTGTTCCGTGCCGGTTCAGACTCTTTCCTTCATCAAACGCTGAGAGTATCGCATTTCTTTTCCTGCAAAGGAGGCGGAGGACGGGATCCTTCCCCTCATTTTCGGGAGCGGGGGGATAGGCATTTGAAACCGGAGTCTCAAGCACCAGCTTTGCAACCGCGGGGCAGGAGACGGAAGGCGATGTTTCCGCAAAGGTCTCATACTCCTCCGTATTGAAGGGATGTTCCCTGCAGGTATAGGGTGTGTTCTCGTAGCCAAGCCTTATCCTGATCTCGCATAGCCCGTCCTCCTGAAGGAAGGGGCAGCGTATCCCGTCAAGCCTGAAGGTGTCCTCCCGAAGGCCTGAAAAAAGGCCGTCGTCAGGCACTTCATCCTCAACTTTTTCCGAAGGAGCTTCTATAGCAGAAAGCTCTGAATCCTTCAGGACCTCTTCGGGGATCTCTGGCTCCTCCTCTCTTTTCATGGACCGTCTCAGCTTGTCACCGAAGGCACCGGAAAGTGATCTGTAATAATCTGCGGTCTTTTTGTCTATGTCCACATCCCATTCCATACAGCAGTTTTCAGGACACTTTTCCGCGAGGCATTCAAA
>CAMVHB010000097.1 GCA_947167155.1 uncultured Lachnospiraceae bacterium
AAAACGCAGACCAGCGAGAGCTTTCGCTTAAGCGCCCTGCTTTCATTTTCCGGAGGTTTGCAGGATGCATATACATACAATGTGAGGGACGGCATATTTGCAAATGCCCAGACCGGAAACGTTGTGCTCATGAGTCAGAGCTTCATGCAGGGAGCATGGGAGAAGGGACTTTCATATATGCTCCCGCTCCTGTTCTTTGCTGCGGGGATTTTTCTTACAGAGAGGATCGAGAACAGGTTCAAACTGGGGTCAAGGATCCACTGGAGGCAGATTGTTCTCTTTATAGAGATATTAATGCTCATTGTCGTCGGCTTTCTGCCGTACCGACTTAATATGCTTGCAAACATTCTGGTGTCGTTTTCCTGCGCCATGCAGGTTCAGACTTTCAGGAAGGTACATGGATACGGCTATGCTTCTACGATGTGCATCGGGAATCTCAGAAGTGCTACGGAAAGCCTGTCGCAGTACTTTCGAACGAAGGAAAAGAGGTCGCTTTTTAAATCACTGCATTTCTTCGGAATTATTCTGATATTTGCGATCGGAGCGGGGGTTGGCGGGATCCTTTCCTTAAGGCTTGGTATTGGAACGATATGGATATCCCCTGCGATACTTCTTGTGGTAGCCTTGATGATGGTGAAGGAATGAATCCGATCACCCCGCAATAATTGATTCCTCAGTACGGCTGGATATCATCATCTTCAGCGTCGCCGCTTATTATCTCTTTTATTATGACATCATAGGCGACCTCGGGGGAGACTGTGATATGAACGGTCTCACCGCACTTCTTCCCTCTGATGGCGGCGCCGACAGGGCTTTCTATCGAGATCTTGTTCTGGGCGGAGTCCGAGCGTATTGAAGTTACGAGCTTGTAGGTCTCGGTCATATCATCATCCGGAAAATAAAGGGTCACGGAGTCATTTATCCCGACAGTCCCGTCCTCGTGCTCGTCTTCTACCATGATCGCGTTTTTCAGCACATTTTCAAGATATCTGATGCGGGACTCGTTCCTGTTCTTTGCCCGCTTTGCCTCGTGATATTCAAAATTTTCGGAAAGGTCGCCCTGGGCGCGGGTCTCCTTTACTTCCTCAATGAGCTTCGGACGCTGCACATACTTCCTGTCGTCGATCTCCGCCTGTATCTTTTCAACATCTGATTTTGTAAGTTTTTCAGCCAAGGTTTTTCTACTCCTTTTTTTGGTTTTGTGATAGAGTTTAGGGGAAAATATAAAATCAAATTATGCGGTTGCTCGTGTATGACCACATAAGTGTAGCATATTATCCCGGAAAGGACAAAAACGATGGATAGGATAAACGAGCTTTCAAATGATATAAAGAAAGAACTGCTTTCCCACATCACTCCGTTCTGGCTTTCGCTTCAGGACAGGGAAAACGGCGGCTTCATCGGCGTTGTAAAGTATGACCTCACAAAGGAGCCGGAGGCTGAGCGCGGAGTGATCCTCATGAGCCGTATCACCTGGTTCTTTTCGTCTTTCTATATCGCGGTAAAGGACGGTCTTATCACAGACGATGATATGGCGCCTTACGACTACTCGTCGGAGGATATAAAGGCGGCTGCAAAATGTGCTTATTCTTTTGTAAAGGACAAATGCATAGACAAGGAGTTCGGCGGCGTTTTCTGGTCAGTGACATATGACGGAAAACCTGCTGATTCGACGAAACATACCTACAACCAGGCCTTTGCGATCTACGCTATGTCAGAGTATTACAGGGCCTTTGGTGATGAGGAGGCACTTAAGATCGCAAAAGAGCTTTTTCACATCATAGAAGAGCGGATGCGTGACGAGGGAGGCTATCTTGAAGCATTCACGCGTGACTTTCATCCCGCTTCAAACGAGAAGCTCTCGGAAAACGGCGTGATGGCGACCCGCACCATGAATACTCTCCTTCACGTGATGGAGGGCTACAGCGGTCTTTACCGCGCTTCAAAGGACAAAGAGGCGGGAGAGCGGCTTCGGGAGATATACGGGATATTCAAGTCTCATATGTATGACGAGGAGCGGGACAGGCAGCTCGTCTTCTTCGATCATGATTACAATTCGCTCATAGACCTCTATTCCTACGGTCACGATATCGAGACCTCGTGGCTCATGGATATGAGCGCGGATATCCTCGGTGACAGTGAGTGGACGCCTTATATCCGCCGTGTGACGCACGAAATGGCGGAGGAAGTCTATAATGAGGCCTTTGACGGCACCTCCCTTCCTTCGGAGGCTGAGAACGGCGTGGTCCGGGAGATCAGAGTCTGGTGGGTCCAGGCAGAGACCGTGAACGGCTTTTTGAATGCCTATCTTCGGGCACCGGAGAAAGAAAAGTTTCTGACCGCAGCAGAAAAGCAGTGGGGCTATATCAAGGAGAACCAGATCGATGAACGCTCCGGCGAATGGTTTGCCGATACCAACAAGGACGGGAGCCCGGTAGAGGGCGGAGATCTCGTAAACGGCTGGAAATGCCCCTATCACAACGGGAGGATGTGTCTCCTTGTTCTTCGGTGGGCAAAGGAACGGGTCTCATAAATGGCAGTGGCAAAACGCACGAAAGAGATCTGCGCTGCACTTGATTCCATGTATGGTACTGAAATACGGACCTTCCTTGAGTACGAAGAACCTTGGCAGCTCCTCTTTTCAACGATAATGTCCGCGCAGTGCACCGATGAGAGAGTAAACAAGGTTTCAAAAGTCCTGTACAAAAAGTATGATTCGCTTCAGACTTTTTCGGACTGCGACCTTTCCGAGCTTGAAAACGATATCCGCTCCACCGGCTTCTTCAGAAGCAAGGCAAAGAATATAAAGGCCTGCGCCACTGAACTTCTCACCCGATTCGGAGGCGAGGTTCCCTCAGACATAGACCTTCTCGTGACGCTTCCCGGTGTAGGAAGGAAGACTGCAAATGTCATCCGGGGAAACATCTTCGGGATAGATTCCATAGTCGTTGATACCCATGTGAAGAGGGTTTCAAGGCGGCTTGGGCTTACAAAAGAGGAAGATCCCGAAAAGATCGAATATGACCTCATGAAAAAGCTTCCAAAGGATCGATGGATACTCTGGAATCTCCAGATCATAAGCTTCGGACGGGAGATCTGTACTGCGCGAAGCCCGAAATGCGGCGACTGCCCGCTATATAACTATTGTATAGAGAAAAAGTAAAATCCTTTTATCAAAACCTGTTATGGACGTTGAAAAGCTTAGATACCAGAACAAAGGCTCCTGGCCCATGGGCTACGGGGCGCACGATCCCTCCATGATACTTGAGGTAGACATATTCCTCGGCTCCTATACATTTGACGACGAGGACACAAAGAATGTACTTGAGCTTTCGCCGCAGTCAGATATAGTCGCGCTCTCTCTCGTGGATATCACGGAGGACGTACATATAGACTTCACGGACCCTTACATGGAGCACAACCGCTTCGCCGGCGAGTTTTCTGTGGTAATATACAAGAGAGCCATTTCAGACGCTCGCTACGCGGCTCTTAGGATGACCGGCATATCCTTCATCAGGATAATATTCTCCGACAAGACCTATGACGAGGTCTTCGTTGGCGATTCCGATATGAGGACCGCATTGGTCCTTGACAAGAGCAGGGATTTCAATTCGGATCAGCGCTTCGAGGAAATGGATGTTTACGGGGAAAAGGTGATAGAGATCACGAACCGTCCCCTGCCTGAGGAGAAGGAATAAAGTGGGCGATTCCTTGAAAAACCAAAAAAAGCTGCTGAAAGTAGCTCTCTGTGATGATGATCTCGTGGTCGAAACCCAGGTCAGAGCCTTTTTTGAAAAAGAGGAGGCTGAAAGGGGCGGGGAGCTTGAGATCCTTCTTTCCGTGAAAAGGAGCGGAGAAGAACTGCTTTCGGATTTTCGTCCCGGGCTTTACGACCTTCTGCTGCTTGATATCATGATGGAGGGCATCAGCGGGGTCGAAACACTTTCGAGGATAAGGGAGCGCGACAGCGAGCTTACGGCAGCCTTCATCACATCAAGCAAAGACTATGCCCTCGACGGCTATCGGCTGAAGGCCGTGAGGTATCTTGAAAAGCCGCTTACAAGGGACGGGATATCGGAACTTATCGATATCTCGCTTTCAAAGAAGGGCAGTGAGCCCTCTATTACCGTGAGACCCTGGGGGATGAGTGAAGAGGTGACGCTTTCCGATATCGAATATATCTCACAGAGCGCCCATACCCTGGAGCTACATCTTCACGACCGGAGCGTGATAGCCTTCACGGGAAGGCTTGATGATATCGAAGAGGATATCAAAAAGGCAGCAGGAGAAGAAGGCAGGGTCTTTTCAAAAGGCAGCGG
>CAMVHB010000098.1 GCA_947167155.1 uncultured Lachnospiraceae bacterium
AGACGCTCTTTTTGCGCTTTGAGCCGTGAAATCCCATTAATTTGTGAATTATCTGCCAACGCGCATTTCGAGTCAGGCCCGTTATGACCACTTCGATACACCTCCGTGTGTATTTTTCGCCCGTTTTTTCCTCTTTTTTGCGGCGGGATCCCCCCCTTCGGAAAGAACTGACGGAAAGAACTACGGAATATTCAATTTTCGAGCCCGTGAAAAACCGCATGGTTACGGGCTTTGTGCGATACGAAGCGCACAGTCTCAACGGAGATTTCGAGTCTCAGAGAAGAATTTCGGTCTTGAAAACGGCATTAGATCAGTCCCTCTTTATGCTGTTTTCTGCATTTGTGATGGCTTCAGATCTTAAGGCTGGCTGTAAATATCCCTTCCTTTGGAGTCGATGGCAACGACGACTGGGAAGTCTTTGACTGTGAGGCGGCGGATCGCTTCCGCGCCGAGATCCTCATAACAGACGATCTCAGAGGACTCTATGGATTTGGAGATGAGGGCGCCGGCACCGCCGATCGCAGCAAAATAGATGGCTCCGTTTCGTTTGATAGCCTCGTGAACCTCGGGGGAACGCTTTCCCTTCCCTATCATCACAAGAAGGCCCATATCAAGAAGGGTTGGTGCGGCAAAGTCCATACGGCTTGAGGTTGTGGGGCCGGCGGAGCCGATGATCCGCCCGGGCCGCGCCGGAGAGGGTCCCATGTAATAGATCGCCTCGTTTTCAAGATCGATCGGAAGCGGCTTTCCTTCTTTTATGAGATCCATAAGCCGCTTGTGGGCTGCGTCTCTCGCGACATAGATCTCGCCGGAGATTGAAACAAAATCCCCGCACTTCAGTTTTTTTATTTCTTCTTTTGTGGTTGGTAAATTAATTTTTATTTCCATATCAATCCTCCCCTATGAAGGCTGAGAGGTGCCTGCTGACATGGCAGCACATATTTACAGCTACCGGGAGTCCCGCAATATGGGTTGGGTAGGTTTCAATAAAAACCGCAAGCGCGGTCGTTGAGCCGCCTAGGCCGGCGGGACCTATCCCGAGAGAATTGATGCTTGAAAGAAGCTCTTCTTCAAGAGAATTGATCTCTTCCTTTTCGTTTTTGCTTCCGATCTCCCTTGTGAGAGCATGCTTTGCCATAAGGGCCGCCTTTTCAAAGTCCCCGCCGATCCCGACGCCTATCACAAAGGGTGGACAGGCGTTCGGTCCTGCTGCCTTCACGGTCTCAAGAACCGCGTCTTTCACGCCTTCCACGCCCTGGGCGGGTTTCAGCATGAAGAGCCTTGACATATTCTCGGAACCAAAGCCTTTCGGGGCAACGGTGATCTTTACCTTATCTCCTTTCACTATCCTTTCATGGATTATCGCGGGAGTATTGTCTTTTGTATTTACCCTTTCCAGAGGATCGGAAACCACTGATTTCCTAAGATATCCTTCTTCATAGGCTTTTCTGACGCCTTCATTTACAGCGTCCTCTATATATCCCCCAACAAGCTCCACCTCCTGGCCTATCTCAAGGAAGACCACTGCCATGCCTGTGTCCTGACAGATCGGTATCTGCTCGTTTTCAGCTACTTCCATATTTTCACAAAGAGAAGAGAGCACCCTCCTTCCAAGGGCGCTCTCCTCTTTTTCGGATGCATTTCTCAAAGCCTTTGAAACATCATCGGAAAGCCTGTAATTCACACTTTCAAAAAGCTCCGCGACTTTTTGGGTGATCAAAGAAACGTCAATTTTGCGCATTATCTGAGCCCTCCTCCAAGTCAGGATTATCTTGCAGATCATCCGGATCCACGATCGCCTCCTGCCTTACCTTTGCGATCGAGATGACCTTCTGGCCTTCGGAAAGATTGATGAGCTTCACGCCCATCGCTATACGGCTCGTAAGCCTTGTATCGTGGACCTTGATCCTGATGATAATGCCGCCGGTGTTGATTATCATCACTTCGTCATCATCATTGACCATCTTGACACCGACGACGGGTCCTGTCGTTTCAGTTATCTTGTAATATTTCACGCCCTTTCCGCCGCGGTTATGGAGAGGAAATTCCCCTGTCAGAGTGCATTTTCCATAGCCGTTTTCGGAAGCCATCATTACTGCTGAGCCCTGGGATACAAGCTGCATCGCTATCACATGGTCGTCGGGACCGAGATTCATTCCGATAACGCCGTAGGAAGCGCGTCCCGTGCAGCGTACATCCGAAAGCCTGAAGCGTACCGACATACCGAATTTCGTGAATAGCATGGCCTCGTCATTGTCTCTCGCCTTCTTCACCTCGATCAGAAGGTCGTCTTCACGGAGGTTTATGGCTATAAGACCGTTTTTGTTGATATTGGCATATTCCGAAAGCTTCGTCTTCTTTGCTGTTCCGTTGTAGGTCGCCATGAAGAGGAATTCGTCCTCCGGATAATCCTTCATCGGGATCATTGAAGTGATCTCTTCATCAGGCTGCAGGGAGATAAGGTTCACAATCGCGACACCTCTCGCAGTCCTTGAAGCCTCGGGTATCTTGTAGACCTTCAGCTTGTAGACGCGTCCCTTGTTCGTAAAGAAGAGGACATCATGATGGGTCGTGGTCTGGAAGAGGTCCACAACGAAGTCATTTTCTATAGTCTCGATCGCCTTGATGCCGCGGCCTCCGCGGTTCTGAACCTTGAAGGTATCGACAGGCATTCTCTTGATATAACCAAACTTCGTAAATGTGACAACCGTCTCGGTATCCGGGATCAGATCCTCGTCCTCAAAATCCTCTTCATCGAAGCTTATTGAGGTCCTGCGGTCGTCTGCGTATTTTTCAGATATTCCCGTGATCTCAGTACGGATCACGGTAAGAAGCCTCTTCTCATCAGAAAGGATAAGCCTGTATTCTGCGATCTTTGCCTGAAGCTCCTTGTATTCCTCTTCAAGCTTCTCACGCTCGAGTCCTGTCAGAGCGCGAAGCCTCATCTCTACTATCGCAGCTGCCTGCTTTTCGGAAAGCCCGAAGCGAGCTTTCAGGCCTTCCTTTGCTGCCGTGACATTTTCGGAGCTTCTTATTATCCTTATAACTTCATCGATATTGTCAAGGGCGATGAGGAGGCCTTCCACGATATGCGCTCTCTCTTCAGCCTTTGCAAGCTCGAATTTCGTGCGGCGGGTGACGACCTCCTTCTGATGATCGAGATAGAGGTCCAGCATCTGCTTCAGGTTCAATATCTTTGGCTCGCCGTTTACGAGTGCGAGCATTATCACTCCGAAGGTATCCTGAAGCTGGGTATGCTTGTAAAGCTGATTCAGCATGACCTGGGGATTTACATCCTTGCGAAGCTCAATAGTGACGCGCATTCCCTCTCTTGAGGTCTCGTCGGTGATCGCTGTGATACCGTCAAGCTTTTTGTCCTTCACAAGATCCGCTATATTCTCGATCAGGCGGGATTTGTTCACATTGTAGGGAAGCTCTGTAATGGCGATCCGATTCTTTCCGTTTGCCATCGGCTCTATATCAGTGACCGCGCGGACTCTGATCTTTCCGCGTCCCGTTGTATAGGCATCCATAATGCCCCGGGTACCTATGATCTCGCCGCCTGTAGGGAAATCAGGTCCCTTGATGATCTCCATAAGCTCAGAGAGGTCTGTTTCCCGGTCTTCATTGATGTGATTGTCTATTATCTTTACAACAGCATCAACAGTCTCTCCAAGATTGTGGGGAGGGATGTTTGTAGCCATTCCGACCGCTATACCGGTCGTTCCGTTTACAAGAAGATTGGGGAATCTTGAAGGAAGAACCACAGGCTCTTTTTCAGTTCCGTCAAAATTCGGCATGAAGTCCACGGTGTCCTTGTTCAGGTCCTGGAGCATAGCCATTGAAATCTTTGAAAGACGGGCCTCCGTATACCTCATGGCAGCAGGGCTGTCGCCGTCAACCGAACCGAAGTTTCCGTGTCCCTCGGCGAGGATATAACGGGTATTCCACTCCTGCGCGAGATTTACGAGAGCGCCATAAATTGAGCTGTCGCCGTGAGGATGGTATTTACCCATGGTATCACCGACGATACGGGCGCATTTCCTGTGAGGCTTGTCAGGAGTATTGTTCAGCTCGAGCATTGAGAAAAGGACACGCCTCTGTACGGGCTTCAGGCCGTCGCGCACATCAGGAAGAGCGCGGGAAGCGATGACCGACATGGCATAGTCGATATAGGAGGATTCCATGGTCTTTTTCAGACCGACCTCCTGTATCTCATCGCCAAGTCTTACGGGAGCTGAAGAGGTTTCCTCCGCGCTATCGTCTATTATCTCGTTTTCATTGTCATTGTTGA
>CAMVHB010000099.1 GCA_947167155.1 uncultured Lachnospiraceae bacterium
GCCCTCGATATCGAGGGAAGCGGGATCGCGGTGGTCTATCGAAAGACTATCCGCCGTCCGGCTCCGGTGGCGCGCCTCGTTCTCGATGGGGATGAGGAACATGCGTGGCTTCTTGACGGAAATTTTGATCAGGACTGGGGTGACTGCCTGTATCTTCAGCCTGTATTGCATCACGGGAGCACGGGACGGCATCATATCGAAATAAAGATCATTCAGGCTACGGAAAAGGACCAGGTCCCTTTTTATCTTTTGAGTATCGGCGTCTCTGCTTAATTCGGGAAGACAGGGGGACGGGGCTTTTGTCACTCATCATTTTCCCTCACCGGTATCATCACATCCGAGGAGAATTCACCGTCTTCATGACTGAATCTTGCGATGCCGCCGTATTTTGCGGCGGTGGATGAGATGGATTTGAGCCCGAGGCCGCTTCCGCCGCTTCTGGTGGAAAGGTACCGGCCGTCCTTCATACGCGGAGTTCCGTTGAAGGAATTGGTGCATACGATGATGAGATTGCTCCCGCCTTTTATCCGCAGGGCAAAATCTATGAAGCGGTCGGCTTCGGGAACATCGCCGCAGGCTAATACGGCATTTTCGAGGATATTGCCGATGAGGCTGCAGAGCTCCACATCCGGTATGCCGGGATTCTTTGGTATATCTATCTCAAGGTCCATAGAGATATTCATTTTTCCGGAAAGATGGGCATAATAATTCAGGATCGCATTGACAGGAACATTATTGCAGAAGCTCATGGCCTCCCGTTCGGGCTGGAGGGATTTGTACTGGCAGAGATAATCCCTGATGGCATTATTGTCCCCTTTCATTGACAGGTCATAGAGTGTCGCGATCGTATGCTTGAAATCATGGCGCGCCCTTGCGCTTTCATCAATGTAGCGCATCTGCGCCTGATAGAAGCTTTCCTGAATCTCAAGCATCCTGTTTTTCTCCTCCATGGCAGCCTTTTCCATCATGTCGGACACGATATAGTAGAAGAGGGCGCAGAGAAGGCAAAGCAGGGTAAAGAAAAGGATGAGCGTTCCCCAGTATGCCATCTGCATCAGGTTTACATGAAGCGTCTCATATTTCCTCGGAGAGATGAGAAGATTGAAAACAAGGAAGATGCTCCATACAAAAACAGAGGCTATGTAAACTCTCGGTGTATCAAGGCCATCGATGATCTGCGCTGCCATGCGGGAGGCGGGACCAAAAACTATCAGCGTAAATATGGTTGCTATCACAGCCTGAAAAATGGCTGCTTCCAGGCTAAAGTCATTCAGCATTCCGCTTGGATGGAGGGCCGCATCAAAGCCGTTTGCGATATTTACAAAAAAGCTCATAAAGGCAAAGACGAGCACAGAGACGGACAAGGACTTGTAAATGGGTGCTTTGACGCATTTTGCATAAGCGATAAAGGAAGGGATGATGATAATGGGGATCAGCGCGTTTCGGGGGATGACAAAGACCGACTTGAGCACTGCCACGATAAGGATAGATGTAAGGATCGTGGACAAAACGATGATGCGGGTTTTCCTTTTGTCATATCTCATCTGATTTTTCATGGCGGCAAAGCTCAGCATGGACGAGGGAAAGATGAGATACCAGGTGATAAGTGATGTGAAAAATGCGGTCGTATTCACTTTCCCTTCCTCCTCAGCCTTCTTTCATTCCTCAGGCTGTCAAGCTGGTAATTCTGCCATATATTTTTGAAGCTGCCGGATATATTTGATGCGATTGGAAACCGTTCTCCATCCTCTGTGATGCAGACATTATCCTCGACGCTTTTTACAAAGCCGAGATTTACCATGATACCCCGGGTGATCGACACAAATCTCCTGTCATTTGACAATGCCTCCTGTATCCCTGAGAAAGAGAGCCTTGCCTTGTATGGCTTGCCCGGAGCTTCCACGATCTCAAGATAATTCCTTTCCGCAGTCCTTATGTACATGATATCCGTGAAGGGAATGCTGAAGTCCTGCCGCTCGCTTGTAAATGAAATCCGGGGAGTTGCGTCATACTCTGTCTTTTTCATGAGCACGTCATCCATGACCTTGAAGATACGCGTTTTTTCGGCAGGCTTTTCGATGTAATCATAGGCATGGAGAGAGAGGGCATCTCCCATAAAGCCGTCGCTTGAAGTAAGGAAGATAATGATGGCGTGGCGGTCAGCTTCAAGGATCTTTTTTGCCGCATCAACGCCCGTCATTCCGGACATGAAGATGTCCATGAAGATGGCGGTATATGCAAGCGACCGGTAGTCTTTTAAAAATTCCTCAGCGCTGTGAAAGACATGGACCTTGATCTCCACATCTGCAATTTGGGAATATTCTTTTATCACCGAACGGAAGGAGTCGATCTCTTTTGGTTCATCATCTACTATCGCTATGTTCATGCTGCTCCACCCCGCATCAGTCAGAAGTCCAACTGCGCATTGATCTCCTTGAAATTGATCTTTAGCCTGTCTCCATATATCCTGACCGGAACCTCGTCATTGAAGGTATATGTACACGGCTCTTTGTCCTCTTCAAAATAATATACGGTAACAGTCCTCTTTTTTATATTAACCTCCCAATACTCCCGCACACCGGCCTCAAGGTACTTTGACCGCTTTCTCATCACATGATTTGCAGAGTCTGAAGGAGATAGTACTTCACAGACAAAGTCAGGAGCGCCGAAGACACATTTTTCCTTCAGCTTTTCCTTATCGCAAACAATAAGTATGTCAGGCTGTAGTATAGTATGATAATCGCAGTCGAGCTGTACATTCAGGGGAGCAAAAAATACCTTGCAATTGCCTTTGGTTTTTGAAATGAAATTCCCGATCTGCATTGACATATGAAAAATAATGGCCTGGTGACAGGTAGAAGGCGCCTCCATATTATAAAAGGCACCATCCATCAGTTCTGCCCTGATATCATCAGGCTCCTTAATCTTTTCCGTGATCCCAAGAACTCTCTCTATCTCTTCAACAGTCTTTCTGCGGGGAGACTTTGTCTGCCCGGTCATGACTTTTTTTACTGTGCTCTCGGGTATCCCGGAGCGCTCGGCAAGTTCATGATATGTGATGTTGATGAGCTCCTTGTATGCGCGAAGCCTTGTCAGCCGCTTTTCCTGTATTGTGAGGTCATTGATAGACATAGTATCCTCCTCTGAGGTGAGTGCAATTCATAAAATTCCGGCTATATTGTTTCCGGCGGGACAAAGGCCCCGCCGGAAATTCAAACAATGAAAAACAGCTATAAACAAGAGCACCTTACTTAGCACTCCGATAATTGGATTACTTTGAAAGAGACTCGATTATATTAGTTAAGATATCATCCGATGATAAGCCCTGTATCTGAAGGTCTCTGATCTTTGCTTTCACTTCGTTATTTGCTTTTTTAATGCCCTTAACTGCTCCTTTTGCCTCTCCCTCAGCCAAGCCTCTTTTATAGATGTTCTTAGCTTCATAATCCAGTACTTTTCCACCCATGATATCACCCAATCCTTTCCGGACCCTGTCGTATTTTGCGGCAATCGCCTCTATCACTTCCATCGACAGATTTTTGAGCTGCAACTTCTCATATTCGTCGATCTCTCCTGATTTGCATAGCCCTTCAAGCTTTGACATGATGTTGCTGTAATGCTGCTTGAGAGAAGAAAGCTTTTCATCACTGTCCTGCGCCTTTGAAAGCTCCTTTTCAAACCGGAAGATATAAAAGGGTATAAGAAAATACAACTTTTTACTGAAAATCTCATCTATATCATAATTCTGTACTTTTAGGACCGGTACATCATATGAGACCTCTTTCCCACCGGGAACCTTTATGACGATCTTCATCCTGTCGGGTGTATTTTGTGTGCTACGGAGCGCCATTATTGCCGAGTAAGGATAAGTCACAGTGAGGGTATCGCCTTCAAGGACGCTCAGCCGTCTTGCGATAAGAGAGCCATATTCAAATATCCTGATAAGGATAGTCCCATCCTCACTGGATTGGATCTCTATCTGAAAAAATCTGGCACATCCTTCATCGACAATCTTTATAAAGCTGTCCGTAACCCTTTTATTCTCATCGCCTTCTTCATCCTCAAAGAAGTTCTCATTCTGCAAGAGCTCAATATGCTCCCTGCCTGTAAATGCCGTGCCATAAAGCTCATTGATAACAGGGATCAGCATCTGCTTCGCATCGATCATCATTGTCCTGCCAACGTCATCATAGGGCGTATTGATATTATTGGACATTGCTGCAGCTCCTTTG
>CAMVHB010000100.1 GCA_947167155.1 uncultured Lachnospiraceae bacterium
TTTCCTTTGCGCTGCGAAGCAATATCTCTTTTCCATCCAGTTCGTATTTTTCTTCAGGTAATATCATTTTATTCCACCTCTACGATATAGTTCATTATATTCCTCCAAAATTATAGCAAACGACAAAGTTCTTTTTACTTTGGCGTTTGCTGCGCCGGATTTTGGCCGCTTCAGCGGCAAATTTCCAATCAAAATCCGTGCGCATCCGCCGGAGGCATTATAGTGAACGACAAATTATTTTTGTCGTTCACTATAATCCTTTTGGCAACGCAGAAACGCAGTGCTGATCAGCGCATATATCAGATATGTGATCAATACTCCGAAGCAGACATCCGAAAGGAAATGATTGGTCATATGGATACGGTTGTATCCGTAGATGAAAACAAACACACAGGCCAGCACAAAGGCTATCATATTTTTTCTGCCGCTTCGCTTTTTCAAAACATCTGTCAGCATCGGCAGTGAGAACATCATGCTCGCAATGGTCATGTTGCCGCTGGGCCAGCTTCTGAAGCTGTCATTGCCTCCCGCGAGATTGGGGATCATCTGCCACCAGTTTCGAAATTCGCTCCGCGGATCATCGAGCGTAATAAGGTACTTGTACCTCGGTCGTGAAGCCACTTCTTTAAGCCAGGCGTTTACATTGTCCGCCGCGATACCCGCGATCAGGATAGCTGCGCCGACCGCGATCAGCTTGTCCGGATTGGCATTGTCAACCAAACGGATCACAACAATGGGAACCCAGCTATAAAGAACCGCCCAGAACAGCCAACTCAAAACGGACAAGCCCGGAGAGGACTCACCGGCTGTGTATCCAAACAACGCGCGGACAGCCTTTCCGTTATAACTATTGGAATAATATACTGCCATAAACCAGCCAAGGAGCAGAAGCGTCCAGGCAAGCAGGCGGTATCTCTCACCCTTCTTCCTGAATCCTGCGTACAGGCAGGCTCCTGCTGCCGGATACAGGCAATAAGAAAAGTAAGAGCCGTAGGTGGCAAAAAAAGAGCCAAGATCGGTTTTGCCGGCCAAAGCAACATTAATTTCAAAATCCCGGAAGGAACCGATCAAAATCCCCAAAACACAGGCCGCAATGACTGCCCAAAAGCAAGCCGCCGGCATCGACATTATCGTTTTTCTGTTCATAAAAAATAATTCTCCTGATCTAAAAAAATGCGGATTCCGTCTTCATGGTCCGGTTCTATCTGAAAGGATTCTCCGTGGGATAAGGCAGGGCGGCGGGCTGGTTGTAGTCGATATCCTCTATCGGAACATTGAGATACTTGAATACCTCAAAGAGTGCCTTTCCATGATGGCCGAAGGTAACGGCTCCGTGGTGGGGATAATTCTTTTCTATCAGTACATGGCGATAGAATCTGCCCATTTCCCTGATCGCGAAAACGCCTATGCCGCCGAAGGACCTGGTGGCAACAGGTAGCACCTCCCCCTCTGCCACATATGCCCGGAGCCTGTTGTCAGAAGTGGACTGCAGACGATAAAAGGTAATATCTCCGGGAGCAATGTCTCCCTCCAGCGTGCCGTTCGTCACCTCCTCGGGAAGCGAGCGCGCCATTATCATCTGGTTCTTCATCTCACAGGCTGAAAGCTTCTTTGAGCAGGTGTTCCCGCAATGGAAGCCCATAAAGGTGTCCGTATGCCTGTAATCAAATTTTCCTTCTATCGATTCCCTGTACATATCCTTGGGAACCGTATTGTTGATATCGAGAAGAGTGACGACATCCTCACTTACGCAGGTGCCGATGTATTCTGAGAGGCAGCCGTAAATATCCACCTCGCAGGACACAGGTATCCCCCTTCCGGTAAGACGGCTGTTCACATAGCAGGGCACGAAGTGAAACTCTGTCTGGAAGGCGGGCCAGCATTTACCCGCTATGGCAGCATATTCTCTGTAGCCCTTGTGCTCCTCAATCCAGTCCAGTAGCGTGAGCTCATACTGCGCAAGCTTTGAGAGTATCTCAGGCTTCCTGTTTCCGCTACCGAGTTCAGCCTCCATGTCCTTTACGACGTCTTTGATCCTTTCGTCCCCTTCATGTTTATTGTAGGCTTCGAAAAGATCAAGCTCGGAGTTTTCCTCTATCTCGATGCCCATGTTGTAGAGCTGCTGTATCGGCGCGTTGCAGGCAAGGAAATTGAGGGGTCTCGGACCAAAGGATATTATCTTCAGCTTTGAAAGCCCGATCACGGCTCTTGCTACCGGAAGAAAATCATGGATCATATCGGCGCAGTCATCAGCATCTCCCACGGGATATTCGGGAATATAGGCTTTAACGGATCGAAGATGGAGATTGTAGCTTGCATTCAGCATTCCGCAAAAGGCGTCGCCCCTACCCTGCAAAAGATCGTCCTGCGATTCCTCCGCGGCCGCTATAAACATCTTCGGCCCGTCAAAATGTTTTGCAAGAAGAGTCTCAGCGATTTCCGGCCCGAAATTGCCGAGATAAACGCAAAGCGCGTTGCAGCCCGCTTTCTTTATATCATCAAGGGCCTCGACCATATGGATCTCGCTCTCCACAATACATATGGGGCACTCATAGATATCATTTGCATCGAACTTATTCTTGTAGGCATTGACCAGCGCCTTTCTTCTGTTCACAGAGAGCGGCTCCGGAAAACAGTCACGGCTCACTGCCACGATACCTACTTTCACTTTTGGGATATTCTTCATGATAATTTCCTCCTTAGTTCCCCTTTTGAAATACATGCTTTAGTGCAGGATAATACTCCCTCCATATATGATATTTCTCATCATATCTTTTAATAAGCTCTTTCTCCGGCTCCAAAGTCTCCCTTATCTTCACTATATGCTCCGCCGCCTCAGATACATCTTTGTATGCGCCGCAGCCGACAGCAGCAAGCATGGCAGCGCCAAGAGACGGGCCTTCCTCAGTTTCCGGCACATCAAGGCTTATGTCCATTATATTTGCGATCATCCTCTTCCATAGCGGGCTTTTTGCGCCGCCGCCAACGATCTTCGACCGCTCCACCTTTATCCCTAATGAGCGGGCTACTTCAAGGCAGTCACGAAGCGCAAAGGCTACTCCCTCCATCACGGCGGCCGTCATCTGCTCTCTTTTGGTGTCCATCGACATCCCGATAAAGGCGGCCCGGGCCTTCGGGTCATTATGGGGAGAACGCTCTCCCATGAGGTACGGGAGAAAGAAGACGGGGTTGTTCCCAAGAAGCCCTTCTCCTATGCCCTGCTGCTCCGATGCATATTCGCGCGTCTCAAGTATATCATCCATCCACCATTTGTTACAGGCTGCAGCGGAAAGAATGCATCCCATCAGATGGTAATGGCCGTCCGCGTGGGCGAAGGCATGGAGCGCATTATTTTTGTCCACGCGGAATTTTTCAGACGATATGAAGAGGGTGCCGCTGGTGCCAAGTGAGATATTGCATTTTCCCTCTCCAACGGTGCCGGTGCCGACGGCGGACGCGGCATTGTCTCCGGCTCCCGCCACCACCCTGACAGAATTTTTGAGATCAAGAAGTTCTGCGGCTTCATTCGTTAATGTCCCGATGACCTCATAGCTTTCATGGAGACGGGGCAGCATTTCCTCCCGTATGGCGCATATATCAAGCATCTCATCAGACCAGCGCCGGTTCTTCACATCAAGGAGCAGCATTCCCGAAGCGTCTGAACAGTCCGTGGCGGACACACCTGTCAGCCTGTAGGAAAGATAATCCTTCGGCAGCATTATCCTTTTGATCTTTGAAAAGATCTCCGGCTCATTATTTTTCACCCAAAGGAGCTTTGACGCGGTGAAGCCCGTGAAAGAGATATTCCCCGTATATCGGGAAAGAGCCTCCCTGCCTATGTCCTCGTTCAGGAAATCATTTTCCCTCACGGTGCGCCCGTCATTCCAGAGTATGGCCGGGCGCAGCACCCTGTCCTCATCATCAAGGAGCACAAGCCCGTGCATCTGTCCGCCGATGCCGATCCCTGCCACCTCGCTTTTGTCCGTGCCTTTGAGGAGTTCCTTCAGTCCCTCCATAGTGTTTTCATACCAGAGCAGCGGCTCCTGCTCGGACCAGCCGGGGTACGGATAGGAACAGGGATATTCCCGCGATATGGTCTTCATTACCTTTCCGTCCTCTGCCATGAGCAGGAGCTTCACCGCGGACGTTCCAAG
>CAMVHB010000101.1 GCA_947167155.1 uncultured Lachnospiraceae bacterium
AGAGCACTCGGCTGTTAACCGAGTTGTTGTAGGTTCGAGCCCTACTCGGGGAGTTTTTTCATATATGCTGGTGTGGCTCAATGGCAGAGCAGCTGATTTGTAATCAGCAGGTTGTAGGTTCGACTCCTATCACCAGCTTGAAAAGGCCCCATGGTCAAACGGTTAAGACATCGCCCTTTCACGGCGGTATTATGGGTTCGAATCCCGTTGGGGTCATTTTTTATTATGAGGACCTTTAGCTCAGTTGGTTAGAGCAGCCGGCTCATAACCGGCTTGTCCGGGGTTCGAGTCCCTGAAGGTCCACTGTTTCAAGAAGAGCTTTTGAGGCTCTTCTTTTTCTTTTCCCTTGAAAGCATGTATGCTATAATAATCACCGTTTTTCGCAATCTTCCTGTTTTCAAAGGAGAAGAGTATGAAAAAAGGCATATTCAAGAAACTCTCAATTGGGATCATAAGTGCGGTCACAGTTTTTTCTGCTGCATCCTGCGGCATTTCACGTTCCGATGTGACAAGCGATCTGGCTTCTGCTTTGTCAAGTCTTTCCGGCGTCATCGGTTCCGGAATTTCAAGCGCGATGTCACAGGCAGGTATTAACGTAAACATTGAAGAGCCTGTTCCCTTTTCCGTAAATGTCAAAAAGAACCATGCTTTCATGTCAGTTTACGGAAACAACACTTTCGATGATCTTCTTGAGGGCACTTATCCGTCGCTTTCTCCTGTTGAGTTTGAACTTAATGAGGAAGGTGCCTCTTTATGGAAGGCGTCGAGGGCTTATCCTGCTTTGAATTTGGCGCTCGAGGACAGGAACAAGACGATCATGAACCTCTTTAATACGAGGCTTAATGACCTTAAGTCTACTATAATCCAAAGCAAAATGAAGAATCAGACTGATGCGTATGGCAATTCAGTTCCCTTTTCAATAAAGGACAATGCTTATATACTTCGCGCTGACTCAAAGCTGTTTTCGGTATGTGATATCACAAGTGTTGTTGCTGATCCGTCTGCCCCTTACTTCTTTATTGATACGGCGACTTATGACACTGAGACAGGAAATGAGCTTTCTATTGCCGATATAGCGAACGATTCCGATGATTTTGTTTCGGCTGTAATGGAAAAGCTTTATTATTTTTATCCCGAAGCAGATGATCATCTCCTATTAAGCAAGGAAGAGCTTGCAAAGGGGCTTTCAACAAGGGTCGAAGGGACGGATGCGGATGCCCTTCCTTTTACGGTCTCAAATATCGGAGTTACGGTCTATTTCGGATATGGAGAGATCTCGGATGACTATTACCCGACCGTTTCGGTATGTGTTCCCTTTGAGGAGTATGAAGGTCTATTCAAAGCCGATGTGGTCGCTCCTGCTTCCGATTATTTTTCAATGGCAGTTCCCGGAGGAACCTTCTATGAGGAGGAAGGGAAGGTCAGGATGATCGAATGCAACACGGTTGAGGATGGTTCTACCTACAAGACAGTGACAGATATTTATGTCGGCGATAATGCCGGAATGCTGAAGACTTCTCCTGCTTTCAGTGATAAAGAAGGCGGTTCCTACGGAGCCGATTTTTATCTCCTTCACATGAACGGAAATAATTATCTCTTTGCGGATCATTATTATGATAATGATTACAGGATAGCAGAGACCTATACGGTCTCAGGGGACAGGGTGATAAGGGCAGAAACTCCCGATGATTATCATGTTTCGACAAGCTTTCAGAACGTTTTCCCCGGAAGGACCGAGGATTTCGTGATGACGCTTCACAACGATATAATGCGGACCGATCACGTCGTCAACAGCTACACGATAGATGAAAATGGATTTCTTACTGCCGGGCACAAGCTTTATTTCTATGATGCGACGAGTTGCGATGATGTCGGGACCGATACCGACCCTTCATATGTGAGTGAAAATACTCACAGCTACGTTACAACAAAGGTCGATGTGCCCGTTAAAAAAGTCAATTCTATAGATGATCCCATCGAAAAAGGGATCGATATCATAGTCCCCGCAG
Source organism: uncultured Lachnospiraceae bacterium (assembly GCA_947167155.1). Classification (GTDB taxonomy): domain Bacteria; phylum Bacillota; class Clostridia; order Lachnospirales; family Lachnospiraceae; genus RUG306. The sequence continues at coordinate 2,010 of CAMVHB010000101.1, forward strand.
GACACAAGCTGCAGCTTATAGCAACAGATATGAAGACCTATGCGGCCTGCAGCATAATGGATGACAACACCCTGGTGCTTGTTCCGGTAAATCCCGAACCCGGACAAGAGGGGATGCCGATGTATACAGGTTCTCTGCTTCTTACGGATGCATTTGAGGGTGTATTCTGGGCAGGGTGAGTGGCATTAGTTTGACGACTGACGACATAATTCAGGGAGGTAAATTATCATGGAAATGAAAATGGAATTTGTCAGAAAGCTTCCTCTTCCCGTTGATCTGAAGGAGCAGTTTCCTTTGGATGAGAAGCTCAAGGCCATAAAGGAAGAGCGTGATGATGAGATCACGAAAATATTCAGAGGCGAGGACGACAGACTCATCCTTCTCATAGGTCCCTGCTCGGCAGACAGAGAGGACGCGGTTCTTGAATATATGAACAGGCTTGCTCCGGTTGCTGAAAAGGTGAAGGACAGGGTACTTATCATCCCGAGGTGCTATACGAACAAGCCACGTACCAAAGGCACCGGCTACAAGGGTATGCTCCATCAGCCCGACACCTCAAAGGGCGAGGACATGCTTGCGGGTATCATTGCTATCCGTGAGCTTCATACAAAGATACTCTCGCAGACGGGCTTTACCTGCGCGGACGAGATGCTCTATCCCGAGAACCACAGATACCTTTCCGACCTTCTCTCTTATGTAGCTGTGGGAGCACGGAGCGTCGAGGACCAGCAGCACCGCATTGTGGCGTCAGGTGTCGGGATCCCGGTCGGGATGAAGAATCCGACCTCCGGCGATATATCCGTTATGATGAACGCTATCACCGCAGCCCAGACTCCGCAGCGATTTGTTTACAGGGGCTGGGAGGTTCAGACTGAGGGTAATGAATATGCCCACGCTATCCTGCGCGGCTTTGTGGATCAGTTCGGACGCTCGACCGCAAATTATTATTATGAGGATCTGAGACGCCTGAGGGAAGCATATGACAAAGGCGATTTCAAGAACCCTTCGGTCATCGTGGACTGCAACCATTCAAATTCAGGAAAACAGTATCTTGAGCAGATCAGGATAGCAAAAGATATCCTGCATTCCTGTCGCCACTCCGAAGATATCAAGTCTCTCGTGAAGGGACTCATGATAGAGAGCTATCTCAAGGACGGAAGCCAGAGCGTTGATGAAGGCGATTATGGAAAATCCATTACAGATCCCTGCCTCGGCTGGGAAAAGACAGAGCAGCTCATTCTTGATATCCACGCATTATTATCCTGAAAAACTAATAGTAACACATTGTTTAAGTAAAAATGTTAAAGACACTCATCAAAGAAGAATCAAATATCAGCAGGAAGAAGCAGGCGCTGGAGGAATACCTTGCTTCCCCGAACGAAGAGAATACGCAGCGCGTGTTCAACACCTACGCCTATCTCGTGAAGACCACTGCGGTCAGACTCAAGGTATTTCTTGGTGAAACGGCTTCTATTGATGAACTCACAGATACCGGGATATCCGGACTTATTGAAGCGATCCACAAATTCAGCAGCGCTCAGAATCTACCCTTTGAGACCTACGCATCCGCGAAGATCAAAAGAGCTATGGTCCTCGCAATCGGAAAGAAGGGTTTTGTACAGGAAAAGCTCACCTCAACGAAAAAGAAGATAGACGGGGAGAGAGAGGAGCTGCGGATTTCAAGCGGACATTATCCTGATGATATCGAGGTCGCACGAAAGATAGGCATTTCCCTTACCGCCCTCGTGGAGGCCGAGGAGGCCTTCAGGCTTTCGCAGGCAGTTTCCTTTGACAGCTACATAGAGGAAACAATGAAGCAGGCAAAAGCCCCCGAAATTGCAAAGCAAAGCCCCTTCAACCAGAGTGAGCTTTCCGGGCGCTTAAGGAGTTCCCTGGCTCTCCTTACAAAGGAAGAGCAGAAGGTCGTCCTCATGTTCTACTACGAAGACCTTACCCAGCGCGAGATCGCAGGGGTGCTTGGCATAGACGAGGAAGAGGTAGCTCAACTTCATGTGTCTGCAATGTCAAAAATGCAGGCTGAAATGCTTGAATATATGGATATTTTCATTAATTCTGT
>CAMVHB010000102.1 GCA_947167155.1 uncultured Lachnospiraceae bacterium
TCGTCAGTTACCGGCACATATTCAGCCCTTTTTATATCATGGAGGTAAGCATGCTCCGGCCCTATCCCCGGATAATCAAGACCTGCCGAGATAGAATAAACAGGCGCTATCTGCCCGAACTCGTCCTGGCAGAAATAGGACTTCATCCCGTGGAATATCCCAAGCCTTCCGGTCGCTATCGTGGCCGCGGTCTCAAAGGTGTCAACGCCCCTTCCAGCGGCTTCACAGCCTATGAGGCGGACCGACCCGTCATTGATGAAATGATAAAAACTCCCGATGGCGTTTGAGCCGCCGCCGACACAGGCTATCACGGCGTCCGGAAGCCTTCCCTCTTTTTCCATCATCTGTTCCTTTATCTCTTTTGATATGACGGATTGGAAATCCCTGACTATAGTGGGGAAAGGGTGGGGGCCCATCACGGATCCGAGACAATAATGTGTATCGCTGACCCTCGACGTCCACTCCCTCATGGCTTCAGATACTGCATCCTTTAATGTTCCCGTTCCGGTCTTCACAGGGACCACCGAAGCCCCGAGGAGCCTCATCTTGTACACATTGAGGGCCTGCCTTTTTGTATCCTCCTCGCCCATAAAGACAACACATTCCATACCCATCAAGGCCGCCGCGGTTGCGGTTGCGACGCCGTGCTGTCCCGCGCCGGTCTCCGCTATGAGACGGGTCTTCCCCATCTTTTTTGCAAGGAGGGCCTGCCCGAGGACATTATTTATCTTGTGCGCGCCGGTGTGGTTCAGGTCCTCTCGCTTCAGATATATCTTCGCGCCGCCTAGTTCTTCCGTAAATTTTTTTGCGAAATAAAGCCTTGAGGGTCGGCCTGCATAGTCATTGAAAAGCTCTGTGAGTTCTTTATTAAACTCTGTGTCATTTTTGTAATGCTCATAAGCCTCCTCAAGCTCGATCACAGCATTCATGAGGGTTTCGGGGATATACTGTCCTCCGTGTATCCCGAAACGCCCTTCACTTCTTGTCATAATGCGTCTTCCTTTCTGACGGCGGAAACAAAGGCCGCCATTTTGTTTTTGTCCTTTATATGATCTGTCTCTATCCCGGAGCTTACATCAACGGCAAATGGATGGAGCGCCCTTATTGCATCAGAGACATTTTCGGGATCAAGTCCTCCCGCGAGAAAATAATCTCTTTTGATATCCCGTAATAGCTCCCAGTCAAAGGCTTTCCCACAGCCCTGCCCGGAATCAAGCAATACAAAGTCTGCGCTCGACTCCTGCGCTCTTTTTACATCATCCTCTGATAAGATCCTGAAGGCTTTTATCAGGGGCTTGTCAGAAAGCGTCCGAAGCCTTTTTATATATCCTTCATCCTCGCTTCCGTGAAGCTGGGCGATATCGATGATGCCGGAATCAAGGAGATGAGCTATCTTTCCCGGAGGCTCGTCCACAAATACCCCGACAGCCTTTATCTCTTTTGAAAGAAGGCTCTTTAATCCCCTTGCTTTTTCCTCCTCCACATACCGCCTGCTTTTCTCAAAAAAAACAAAGCCGATATAGTAAGGACTGAGGGCATTTGCAATTTCTATATCCTCGGGACGGGTGAGTCCGCATAGCTTGATCCTTGTCATAATAAACTCTTGAGTATTTTGAGTTCTTTTCTTTTGTCACCTGATCTCATCATGGCTTCACCTATCAAAACGGCATCGGCCCCTGAAGTTTTCACATCCAGAACATCATTCTCATCTTTTACGCCGCTCTCGGAAACAAAGAGCACATTATCGGGTATGAGGGAGCGAAGCCTCTTTGAGTTTTCCGTGTCAACCGAAAAGTCCTTAAGGTTCCTGTTGTTTACGCCTATTATCCTTGCGTTTACCGAAAGCGCCAAATCTATTTCTTTTTCATCATGGCATTCAACAAGGGCGGATATACCGAGTGAGTCACAGATCCCAAGAAATTCAGAAAGCTGCTCACGTGTCAGGATAGAGCAGATCAAAAGCACGGCCTTTGCATGAAGGGTCACGGCTTCATATATCATATATTCATCCACCGTGAAATCCTTCCTAAGGCAGGGGATTTTGACCTCTGACGCTATCTCCTTCAAGTAATCGTTTTTCCCCAAAAACCACTTTGGCTCAGTAAGGACAGAGACCGCGTCAGCGCCGGCTTCTTCATATTCCCTTGCTATTTCAAGATAAGGAAATTCCGGGGCGATCAGACCCTTTGAGGGAGACGCCTTCTTGCATTCAAGGATGAAGGAAAGCCCTTCCTTTTTGAGGGCGCGCTCAAATGAAAAATCATCTTTTTGCATCGAAAGCGCGAGGCTTTTCATTTCAGAAAGCGGGACCTTTCTTTTTGCTTCTTCCACCCTCTCTTTCGCGTAAGCAGCCAGTTCATCAAGTATCGTCATATCTTAAGTCTCCGGGCGGTTGCTTACTTCTATTACCTTTGAGAGGGTATCAAATGCCTTCCCGGAATCTATGAGCTCTGCTGCAAGAGCTATTCCATCTTTCATGTTTTCAGCCTTCCCGCCTATATAGAGTGAAGCTCCGGCGTTCAGAAGCACAGCGTCTCTCTTCGGCCCCTTTTCACCCTTTAAGATCTTTCTTGTGATATCAGCGTTTTCCTCCGGAGTGCCGCCCTTTAACTCTTCTTTTTCGCAGCGCGAAAAGCCGAAATCCTCAGGCTCTATGGTGAAAGACTTGAACCAGCCGTCCTTGATCTCGCAGATCTTCGTCGGAGCGCTCATTGATATCTCATCAAGCTTGTCCATACCATATACCACCATCCCGCGCCTTACCCCGAGATTGATAAGGACCTGCGCGAGAGGCTCGACAAGATAATCATCATATACCCCAAGAAGCTGCATCGAAGGTGAGCCGGGATTCGTAAGGGGTCCCAGGATATTAAATACAGTCCGAAAACCAAGCTCACGCCTGATCGCGCCCACGTATTTCATTGACGAATGATATTTCTGCGCGAAGAAAAAGCACATATTGGCTTCTTTTAATAGCTCAATGCAGCGCTTTGGGCTCTGTTCGATATTTACCCCAAGGGCCTCAAGACAGTCCGCCGTACCGCACTTTGATGAAGCCGCGCGGTTTCCGTGCTTTGCGACCTTCATACCGCCTGCGGCCGCGACGAGCGCGGAGGTAGTCGAAATATTGAAGCTTCCCGCGTTGTCGCCTCCTGTGCCGACGATCTCAAAAAGCTCCATATCGGTTTCAACCTTTGTAGCATGAGCCCTCATGGCTGCGGCGCAGCCTGCTATCTCATCCGTGGTCTCAGCCCTTGCGCTCTTTGTGGAAAGCGCGGCAAGGAAGGCCGCGTTCTGGGTGGGTGAGGTCTCGCCGCTCATGATCTCGTTCATCACGGTGTAGGCTTCATCAAAGCTCAGATCCTCTTTGTTTACGATCTTTACGATAGCTTCCTTGATCATGGTTCAAATCTCCTTTATGAAATTGGAAAGCATCTTTTTTCCCTCCGGCGTCATTATCGATTCCGGATGGAACTGAACACCAAAAATGGGATAATTTTCGTGCTGCACCGCCATCACTTCATTATCATCGGATCTGGCTGTTATCATGAGTTCCTTCGGGATAGTGTCCGCCTCCGCCGCAAGGGAATGATATCTTGCTACGAGAGGATCCTTTGAGATCCCGGAAAAAAGCGGGCATTTCCTGTCATAGGTGATAGTCGACTGTTTCCCGTGCATCAGCTTTTTCGCATAGGTAATGGTCGCCCCGAAAGCCGCACATATCGCCTGGTGTCCGAGACAGACGCCAAGGATAGGAATATCGTGTATCTTTTTTACTACATCAATAATGACGCCGGCATCCTCGGGTCTGCCGGGACCCGGAGAAATTATGATGTGATCGGGTTCCATTTCCGCTATCTCATCCACGAGCATCTCGTCATTTCTTATCACCCTTATGTCCGGTGAGATCTCTCCGACGAGCTGATAGAGGTTGAAAGAAAAGCTGTCATAGTTGTCAATAAGAAGGATCATAATTCATCCTCCTCTCTCTCAAGGGCAGTGAGTGAAGCACGCGCCTTGTTGAGGCATTCCTCATATTCCTTCACGGGATCTG
>CAMVHB010000103.1 GCA_947167155.1 uncultured Lachnospiraceae bacterium
GTTCATATTTGCGATGTCTTTGTCTGTCAGATTCATTATCTTTGCGCCGGGCGGGATGTCGGATCTTTCAATCACGCAATGCCTGTCAGTCCTTATGGAAACAGTCTCGCCGGTTTCAGATGTGAGGACTTCGACCGGATGGACATATCCCTTGTCCGGGCTTTTTTTGTTCAGCGCCATGGCTTCATTGTAATATCTATTATCCTCCCATGGCAGCGCCTTTCTGTCGTAGACCGGCCTCTCCTCTTCCGTAAAGATAATGCAGTGCTTCCGGTCCATCCTCTTCACCTGCTGGGGTGTCATCAGCGGCGCTCCTGCCTTGGAGAAATTCGCGTTCCACTGTCTGCCGTGGCGGCCGTCTCCTATCGTGTCGATCGTCATGCTGCCAAGGAGTTCCGAGATATATTTGTGCGTCTCGATCGCGCCTGCACCTGCGCCAAGGAATACAAGGGTTGGGCAATTGTCCATTATCACTTCCCATTTTTCTGTTTTGAAAAGAGCCTTCAGCTGGGCGACTGACTGGAGGATCGGAACCATTGAGATATTCCGGGAACGGATCACGCCCATTATCTTTTCAGTATCGTGGGGACGGGCTCCGGCATAGAATTCATCCATCCAGAAGGTCAGCGGTATCGGCAGCGATCCGCCCCGGTCCTTGAAATCCGTATCCGCCATCCGCGACAGTATCTCAAGTGCCTGGGTGTAGACCATTGACGCGATGAAATTGAAGGAATCGTCCTCGTCATTTACGACTATGAATAATGCTATCTTTCCGGAAAGATTGGGCTTTTCCACACTTCCGCCGACTCCGGTAGCAAATTCGCGGAGCCGGAGCTCATCCTTTGAAAAGATGCGTTTCAAACCCTCTGTCTGGCATAGCTTCAGCATAGCGTTTATGATAATGACAATAGAGCGGACCGTCTCTGCAGCGCCTTCCTTCAACTTACGGTAATCACGGACTGCGGGATTTTCAGGGCCTTCCTCTTTTTCAAGTCTTCTCATTTTTGTCTCAAGGACAGAGGGCTGCGGCCTCCCCTCCACGCTTTCAGCGGAAAGATCAGGGATCGTTTCTTCATTGAGGAGCGAAAGGACATTGTTGAAATTCCCCTTTCTCCCCTCCTTTTTGCTCACGCACCATTCATAATAAAAAACCGATTGGAGATAAAGCCCCGCCCCCTGCCGCCAGAAGGGATCCGACGACATTGAATCCGGCGGCGTGCAGGCGTCCTGGATATTGGCGATCAGCTTGATGAGGTCATTCTCGTTTTCGATATATTCAAACGGGTTGTAGCAGTCAGACCGCGCCTGCTCCTTCAGGTCAAGGACTCTGATCGTGTAGCCGCGGCTTTTGAGAAAAAGTCCGTACTTGTAGGAAAGCTCGCCCTTTACATCAAGGACGATATTATTTTCATTTGCGAGGAGAAGATTGGGCGTGACGATGGAGGTTGTCTTGTAGGTGCCGGAGGAGCCGATGACGAGCATATTGTTGTTGGAAGGGCGGCGGTCGCCAACAGTATCGAGGCGGAGGTTCCTTGACAATATGCGGTTTTTTGCCTCGTCCCTGTTCGCGCGGCGCTTCGTGATCTCATATGGATCCCCCCAATCCTCGGCCCCGTGCTCCATTCCCGACTGCCAGTTCCTGAAGTGAATTACCATATATGAGGATAATAATATCCAGCCCATCAGCGCTATCCCCATACATTTCGGCGTCATCGGGTTCCATAACCGCCAGGGAAGGAAGCAATTCTCTGTGCAGCCCTTTATTATCAATTCACCAAAATTTCTGATGTTGACATTTTCATAAAGGAAACAGGAAGAAAAATAAAGCCCCACGACTTCAAGTAGGATCAGAAAGATAATGTAGACAGACCACGGCAGGGTCCGTTTTGTGATCATATCTCCCGTGCTCTTCATCCCTGCCTCTTAAGAAGGGCTTCCCGCACCTTCTTCATGAAATCAACGTCAAACTCCGGCTGAGCGTAGTTTCTGATCGTAGACAGCGGATCGTCCGCCTCCCAGCCTTCAAATATCACCTGCTTTGCTTCATTCGAGAACCTCGGGTTGTTGAGATAATCCGCAAGGATAATGTCATAAGTCTGCTGCCTCACCACTGGATCGACAGCCACCTTCTTTTCCTTTCTGAAGCTGAATCTTCCGGGTTCACGGATCTTCCTGACATCCGATAATAATGTGTCGAATTTCCCGGAGAGATCAGAAGTTTGAGCCTCAACAGACTTAATCTCTGTAAAAAGGAGATCAGTTTCAGCGAGCCTTTCCGAAAGCTTTTTCATGTACCAGGAGGTCACGACAGGAGCGGAGCTTCTTATTTCATCCGGAAGATCCTGCCACTTAAAGCCTGAAAGGAAGCACAGAAGGTAAGCCTTTGCAAGGGGTCCGTCATTTGACTCTTTGACATTTGATAAAACTTCTGCCGGGATCCCGAAGTCCTCCGCGAAAGTCTCAAGCATTAAGATTATTTTTTTCTGATCTATCATATCTTAGGCACCTTTATCTTCTCTCTGTAATTCAGATCATCACGAAGCGAAATGTCATCTGCGTAGATGAGCTCTTTGCTATCCTTTATGATATGGTTGAGCAGGCGCTTTTCTTCCATTAGCTTTTTGAGACGGGCTTTGTCACAGTTTGACGCTGCTTTTTCATTCCGGATCAATTCCTTTACCGAAAGAAGCCTGTTTTCAGCGGCTTCCGGCGAACCGATATCGTTGGCAAGAATGTAATCGCATTGCTTCGTAAGCTCATCCAGACGAAGAAGATCCTTTCGTACTGCGGCCTGCTCCCTCTCTGAAAGATCAAGGAAATGAAAATTATCCAGAACAAAGCGACGGCGAAGAACGCGTATCTGAAAGATCGTGTATTTCCTGCCGGGCTTTGAGAAACGAAGATCCTCCAACATCTCCTTTTCTGAAAAGGGCAGGGGTTCGATTATCTTTTCATCATCGCGAAGACGGGCGCGGATGCTTTTTATCGTGTAGCCGCCTCCAAGCCGGTAATCTCTGTGGGTCCGGTCACGATTCCTCGCCGACTCACCGGGTGCGGTGTAGGCCACATATTCGCCGTGATCTTTGGAATGACCGATCCTAACACGATAGCCCATGGAGCGCATTTTGCCAAAAAACTCCTTCTCATCGGAGGAGACACTGATCGCGAAATCGATATCCTTTTTTATTATCTCTGACCAGGTAAGGCGACCTTCCTTCGCAGCCATATGCTTCGCGTAGTCTTCGCCGGCGCGGGGAGCAGCCTTGTCGTATTGAAGAACAGAAAGGTCGTACTTTCTGCATAGGTCGTCAGTGATCGGCTGCATCTTTTTTTCCCAATCGCCGAGGTTGTAACGATATTTGTAGCTGTCGTTCCGGTTCACGGAATTAAAGATAATGTGGATATGAAGGTGGGCGCGGTCGTTATGGACTGCGAAGGCGTACTCGAAATCATTTCCGAAAAAGCGCTCGCAGAACTCCTGACCGATCTTGTAAGCGATATCCTTCATACCCTCACCCGGCTGAAAAGAGATAACGACATGATATCCCTGCCGCCCGCCTTCCTTGCCGTAAAACCTCTTGGTTTCCATCATTCGGTCAAAACACTCTTTGGGATCTGAACCGCAGTTTGATCCGATGAGAAGGCCGTTGTCGGTCTTGTCCTTGTTCATGATATAGGCAAGGGCGTTCTTCAGGTGAGCGGAGCGGGCGCCGTGGCCGGATAGATTCTCTTTGATATTGGTTATTTTTGTGATAGCCATTAAACCTCCTTTTCGGCGGCGGCTATCGCTTTTGAAAGCCTTTCCGAGCAGTTTACGAGCAGTTTGATATTGCTTTCAAGGAAGCTTTGAAGTGCTCTCGTGTCTTCGGCTGCAGCTGCAAGCTTCAGCTCGTGATCAAGATCCGCCTTCATTGAAGCCATATCGGAACATAGGCTTCGCAACAGCCTGATATCATAGGTTTCCTTGAAGATCCTCTGCCGAAGATA
>CAMVHB010000104.1 GCA_947167155.1 uncultured Lachnospiraceae bacterium
AAGCCATGCTGGCGCTGACGATCAACAAAGCAGTCATCACGATCAAGGCGGCAGATAAGAGCATTTCCGTCGGCGACACGGTGCCAAGCCTTAATAATCCCGTTTCGGGGAAGGACTATACCGTGACGGGGCTTGTCGGTAGTGACCAACTTGCAACCGCTCCGACACTTTCGTACTCCGCGGCGCCCGACAACACGAAGGCGGGAAGCTATACCATCACGCCGGGCGGCGCGGCGGTTCCGGCGAGCGGCAACTATGCGGATGCAATCTCATATCAGACGGGTACGTTGACGATCAAAGCGAAGTCGGGCGGCGGCAGCACCGGCGGCGGGAACACCGGTGATGGCGGTAGTTCCGGTGGCGGAAACTCCGGTAGCGGAGGTTCACCCTCACCGGTGACTCCTTCGGAAAACTATACTGTCCCCGTTTCGGGCGAGAATACCGTAGAAGTCACGGCGGAAATAACAAACGGCAATGCCGTGATAAACGAGATCTCCAAGTCCGATATTGACAGGATAATAGACAGCGGAAGCGGCTCAAAGAGTGGAGAAGAAAGCATACCGATCACAATCGATGTTTCTCAGGCGAATTCGGATGTCTCTTCGGTAGAGCTTTCCGGGAAGACGATGGAAAGGCTCACGGAAGCCGTAAACGCAGAAAATAATATTGAGAGCGTTGAGATAAAACTTACAAATGCAACGGTAACGCTTGATGGCGCGGCGCTTTCGGCAATAAACGAACAGGCGGAGGGCAAGGCCGTCACGCTGGCAGTTGAGGATACAAATACCGGGGATCTGAACAAAGCCCAGCAGAGTTCGTTGAAGCAGTTTGATTCAGCAAAGCCCTTCAGGGCAGCCTTTGAGAGCGGAGGGAAAGAGATCCATGATTTCAAGGGCGGGAGTGTCAGGGTTTCCCTCAGCTTCTCGCCGGAGAAGGACAGGGATGCAAGGCATTATCATATTTATTATCTGTCGGAGGCAGGGGTGATGGAGCGCCTTTTGACTTATTACACAAACGGGCTGCTTTCATTCGTGACATCGCATTTTTCGGATTATGCCATCGTCTATGATCAAAGCATTGAAAACGGCGATCCCGAAGATCCCGTGAATCCCGAAGATCCGGTTGAACTCATAGAAATGCACAGGCTCTACAACCCCAACTCCGGTGAGCATTTTTACACCGGCAATGTCGAGGAGAAAGACCACCTTGTTGAGCTTGGCTGGAATTATGAGGGCGTTGCATGGAACGCGCCGGAAAAGTCAAAGATCCCGGTCTATCGCCTTTACAATCCAAACGCCGGAGATCATCACTACACAACTGATGTCAAGGAAAGGGATCATCTCATTGAAGTCGGGTGGAATGATGAAGGAATAGGCTGGTATTCAGAAGAGTCAGAGACGGTCGCACTTTTCAGGCTTTATAATCCCAATGCTCTCGGTGCCGGCGCCCATCACTTCACCGCAGATGCCGCCGAGAGAGACCATCTCATCGAGATCGGATGGAGGGATGAGAAAACAGGCTGGTACGGAGCGCTTCGCATGGATGCAGGGGCCGCCTGATCATAACGGCCCCCTGTTGCCCTTATTAACGCTCAGGAGTCCATAGATTATTGGGGCGAATAATGATTTTGGATGAGAAGCCGCAATGATCCTGCTAACATCATAGTCTTGTTTGAAATGATAAAGACCACCAGAGCTCCGATGGTCTTTTATTACACATATTTTTTCCTTGTTTTTTTGGCTTCGGCCATTTATGCGGTATTAATACGCGCCGAAAGGCCATCTAATGATCAATCCACGGTTCCAAGGATCTCCGATTTCCATTTCCATAATTTCTACAGGTGTAAACATAATTTTTTCCTCCTTCGTTTGAATTTCCCGATTTATTGCATTAATAGTGCTGAAATTGCGATTGCTCCTAAAGTTATCCCTTCTATAAACGGTACCATAGGTTTTCCTCCTTTCTTCGCAGTTGTTTTTTTGTTGATTTCGTCTGAGCTTCCTTGACCTTATTACATATTAGCCAAGGGATTGACAAGCAGTTTCTCCCACCAGTCTGAGAGTCCGCTGAGTGACAGAACTCCATTTGGAAACATATCTTTTTCCACCTTTGATCGCTTTGTTTTTTTTTGTGTTTCTCTGTTTCTGAAACGTATAACACGCCCCTCATCCTTGAAAATCCGTGCAGATAGAAAAAATTCGTCACAGTTTGAGAGGATTTCGTCACAGTTTTATTGAAAAGGGTTGACAAATAGTTTACCTTGTGCGTGAAAGAGCAGAAAAGCAAACTCTGAATGATACCGGGAGCAAATAGAATATAGATGGATGCGATCGTATATACCAGAAATGATGACGAATACGACCTGATAAAGACCACTCTTGAAAATGAAGCGGGGCTTATCGACGTGGACAGACATCCGTTGAACGGACACAAGAGATTTGACCATGGCTATGATGTGGCGGTTGTGGCACTTAAAGGAGCCGAGGGCATGGAGGTAATGCTTGAGTATGTCTCGCGTTTCCCGGATACGAATATCATCTGGATCACGGACGATCCCTTCTTTGCAGGGATCGCCATCAGGAACCATATCTATGACTTTATTGAGCGGCCCTATTCAAAGGAACGCCTGAAGCATTCCATACATGATGTGATAGAGCGGTGTCCTAATAGGAACAGGTGGGTTTTTAGGAGCGGTTATTATGAGCGATAAGAAGAACACGGAAGAAAAGCCCGCCGAGATAGCGATCATTGATGAGAGAACCATCCGGGACAAGATTTACGAAGTCCGGGGCGTGAAGGTGATGCTGGATTTTGAACTGGCGGAAATATATGGATATGAGACAAAGAACTTCAACCGACAGGTAAAGAATAATGCCGAGCGGTTTGAGGGCGATGAGTTTATGTTTCAACTTACGCGAGACGAAATAGAAGAATTATCGAGGTGCAAAAATTTCACCTCGATACAGACGAAAGGCGTTAAGGGTGGTAGATCATACCTTCCTTACGCCTTTACGGAGCAAGGCGTGTACTTATTGATGACTGTGCTTCGCGGGGATCTTGCAGTAAAGCAAAGTCGAGCTCTTGTTATGGCATTTAAAGCCATGAAAGACTATATTGCTGATACTCGTGGGCTTGTCACGCAGCGTGATCTCCTTCGGCTTTCGATGCAGACCACGGAGAATACGGAAGCTATCCGCAGTATACATACAATGCTGGAGAATCAGCAGAAAATCCTCCTTGAGCATGATGACAAGCTGGTGGATGCCTTTGAGAAGATCAGCGAAACCGTTAAACGATCAGACCTTTCTCCGGTGATGCTTAAGTTTGATATCCCAGAAGACATACAGAGTGAATACCTGCTCCGAGAGGATCATCCCGCCAAAGCAGATGTGACCTATATGGATATCTACAGTAAAGCGGAAAAGAGCGTGTACCTGATCGACAACTATATCAATATCAAGACACTTAGACTGCTGCAGAGTGTGAAGCCCGGTGTCACGGTGATGGTTTTCAGCGATAACCTGCAAAAACATCTGCATGCCAGTGACTATGCGGATTTTCAGGTGGAATTTCCGCACATACCGGTCACCTTCATCACCACGGGCGGCATCATGCATGACCGGTTCATTGTGCTGGATTATGGGGAGAAGAATGAGCGGATATTCCACTCAGGGGCATCTTCAAAGGATGCGGCGGTGAAGCTGACCACGGCGATATCGGAGATGATGTCCGAGGATATGAAGAAGCATATGCATGAGTTGATTGACAAGATGAAGAAGAATCCACCGTTGGTGTTGAAATAAAGGAACTAAAAGATGTCAGGAGTATTTAAGGGAATTAACGAAAACCTATTGACAGACGTATGCAGACGGGCTACCCTTGGTCAGGTCAGGTCAGGTCAGGTCAGGTCAGGTCAGGTCAGGTCAGGTCAGGTCAGGTCA
>CAMVHB010000105.1 GCA_947167155.1 uncultured Lachnospiraceae bacterium
ATGGCGCAGACCGGGGAAGAAGCGCTTTCGATCGTTGCAAAGGAGCGCATAGATCTTGTATTGATAGGGCTGGTGCTTCCTGACATGGACGGGTTCACCGCAACTGAGAGGCTTCGTGAATTTACCCAGGTGCCGGTAGTTTTCGCTTCCGGCGACAGGACGATAGAGACCTTTCATAAGGCCCTTGATTGCGGCGCCTCCGATTTCGTAACAAAGCCCTTCCAGCGCGAGGTCGTGAAGGAAGTGGTCTTCTCGATACTGGGGCTGATCGAGACGCTGAAGTAGCTATGCGAGCTTTGTATCAGGCAATGGTTTCCCGGGACCATTTCGCAATAAACTACAATTCACGGAGGTGAAGTTTTGCCGCTTCAGAATAGATTTCATGTTGCTTTTTACGCAGCAACTCTGGCCACAACCATTACACTCATATTGTTCACGCTGCTTCAGCGCAGGACAGACAGACCGCAGAACAAGTGGTTTTTGACAATGCTTATCATAGTATCTGTCAATGCGATATCCAATATCGGTTCTTCCGTCATGGTGGGCTATGCAGAGGAAAGTCCGTTTTATTTTACTCTCCTGAAAATCTTTCATAATACTTATTTTATCTTTCATACAATACTGTGTCCGGTATTGTATTGCTATGTGCTGAATGTCACGGGTTCCATCCGAAGATGGAGCAATCTCAGGAAAATCATAGTTGCCGTGCCGTTTTTTGTGACAGAGTTTTTTGCACTGGTAAATCCTCTTACCAACTGGGTGTTTTATTATGATAATTACGTATTCCGCCGGAACTGGGCAGAATATTTTATTTACGGGGCGGCGGCGCTTTATTTCATCCTTTCGGTGGTTGAGCTTTTCACATCATGGTACGCGATAACAGTGAGGCGCAGGATCGCAATGACATATTTCTTTGCGCTTGCGATGGGTGGAGTGATATTGCAGCTCGTGCAGATAGATATCAAATCCGAGCTGTTTGCCGAGTCACTGGCAATGCTGGGAGCGATGCTTGCGATCGAGAGCGAGGATGATATCCTGGATGCGGACACCGGTACTTACAACCGCAGGGCTCTTCAGACTGACATAAACGGCTTTATTGTAAAACACGAGGCCGTGAAGCTTATTTTCGTAAAAGTTGTGAATGCGGATATGGTGGAGCGTGTGACCCGCTCCGCAAACAGCGATATACTGGCGCTGGCCTGCGCGGATTATTTCAAAGCGCTGGTGCCAAGGTACAAGATATATCGTCCAAATCCGGAAAATTTTGTTTTGATATGCGACGGATACCGTGAAGACGATGTGCTTAAGATTTCGGAAATGATCAAAGATCGTTTCTTAAAAAGCTGGCGCATCTTCGACTCCACCTTTTTACTGGATGCGGTAGTCATAAACGCTGATGTCCCAAAGGATATTCAGAGTGTTGATGATGTGTTTTTTGTGGCTGACAGCATCGTGCCGTCGGGCGTTGACAAGGACGGCATTAAGATAGAATGGATCATGCGCCGCGCGGAAATAGAACGGGCGATACGACGGGCGGTTCATGATCACAGATTCGAGGTTTATTATCAGCCGACATATTGTCTGGCAGAGAGAAAACTGCATGGCGCCGAAGCACTGGTCAGGATGAACGATGAAACGCTTGGATTTGTTCCTCCCGATGAGTTCATACCTATAGCGGAGAAGATCGGACTGGTAGAAAAAATAGATGACTTTGTGCTGAAGCAGGTATGCGCTTTTCTGGAGAGCAAAGTCCCTGAGGAAAGGGGAATGGAATGCATCAATGTGAATCTTTCGGTGATACAGTGTCTGCGCCCGGGCTTTGTTGAGCACATTTTGAAGATCGTAAACAGTTATGCTGTTGCGCATTCAAAGATCAATTTTGAGATCACGGAATCCGTAGGTGCGGAGGACTATGAGGCGCTTTCAAATGTAGCACACGATCTGAAAAAAGAGGGCTTCCTGCTCTCTATGGATGATTACGGAACCGGCTACTCAAACATGGAAGGTATCTTCTCGCTGGATTTTGATGTTGTAAAAATTGACAAAAGCATTCTGTGGAACGCCGAGAAAATGTCAAGAGGCCGGATCATACTCGAGAACAGTGTGCGCATGATACATGATCTTGGCTGCAGGGTCCTGGTTGAGGGTGTTGAAACAGAAGAGCAGATCGATCTTCTGACCAGGCTCAATGTGGACTATCTTCAGGGCTTTTATTTTTCAAAGCCTGTACCAAAGGACAGATTTCTGGAGGTGATAGCCTGAGAGGGTCGGCCATAATGGTCCCTTGACTCCGTCCCCAGGGACCATTTTCGGGAAGCGTTGACCAAAGAATTATATGGTGCTAAAATAAGTACGCAATTGCGTACTTATTTTTTGCGTTTTTGGGAGGGGACCATGGTTGTTGCAAAACAGATGGATGTCCGGGCTAATATAAAAAAATATTTTGACATTGCATTCGATGGGGAGCCTGTTATTGTACCGAGAAAAGAAAACAAAAACGTGATCATTATCTCCGAGTCAATCTATAATGAATTAATGGCAAATAGCCGGATGACATCTTATGCTGATCATATCGGCGGGATGATTTTTGAAAAAGGAAATCCTCCCGGTCGAAGCGTGGACAAAAACATGACTGAAGATGTCCGCGCCTTCAACCTGAACAAACTTGAGAAGATAAGTGAGCTGAAAAAAGGATGGAATGGAAACGGCGCCTTGCCTTTGCCAAAGAAACTGATCAAGCGGGTTGGTGCACTGCTTGGCGCCCTTCCCATCCAACCGGAAATATTTCCAACAGCTCTCCGGACTATACAGTTCGAGTTTGACAACGCGCGGAGGGATCACATGGAGATAGAGATAGGCATGGATGACGAGGCAGAAGTTTTTATTGCCCGGTATGACGGAACAGAGTCGTTTGAAAATATACCTGTAAGCGCAGAGGCTATTGATAACAGGGTGAGGGCTTTCTATGGATAATGAATTCAAAAGCAATGAAAAGCTTTTCCGAGCTGTTTATCCACCGGAGACTGCTCCTATGTTCCGGCGGCTTGACGGCAGTATTTCGTCCGCAGCTTTTGCAGATCCGAAAGGACTTTCCGTAGACAGGGAAGGGGGGCGGGAGACAAAAGATGCGGTTTCTTTCATGCAGAGCAGATTTCAGGGAAGGATAATATATGTCCGTGTAAAAAATTGCTCTGAGATCGGTGCGGTAGTCAAATATCTCCCGTCAAAGTCTGATCCTTATCATTCTGAAATTCACGGGAGCGAGGGCACGGCTCTGCTGAGCAAATCCCAGCGCAGGCATTTATCCCAAAAGGCTGTGAACGTATATTAGGGCTGATTTCCTTATATCAGATTGATCATCCCGATCAGCCCGAACATGGCAAGGCCAAGGCTTGGCATTATTATACCGGGGAGATCCTGAAACCTGACAGGATCGATCTTCCGCAGTGTCAGTCCTATGATCAGAAATACGACCGGATTCAAAAGCACACATATGACCGGCACATTCAGAGCGCCTTGTCAATTGCCTTTCTCCGTCGTATAATACAAAGTATGATAAAAGGCTTGGGTGACTACAACATTTTCAACGTTGACTATGGCGCTTTTTCGGGATCCGGAAGGGCTTCAAACGGTGCGCCTGCAGCGCCTGCCGCCGGAAGCCTTGAAAGGACAGCGGGAGCTGTCGGCGCTGTAAATGAAAATGCGCAGAGTGCCGCAGTAAATCCCAAAGAGGACGGTCATTCTCCCGATACTACCGTAAAGCCCGGAAAAAGGTCTTCGCCGGCGGAGTGCCAGACCTGCAAGGAAAGAAAGTATGTGGATGGTTCCGATGAAGGCGACGTATCCTTCAAAAGCCCGACGCACATTTC
>CAMVHB010000106.1 GCA_947167155.1 uncultured Lachnospiraceae bacterium
GACGAGGAGGAGCAGAAGCTCTTCGACGGCTACAACCTCCTTACCGCAAAGCCCGTGATCTATGCGGCAAATGTTTCGGAGGATGATTATTCCTCCGATGGAGAAAATAATGAGGCCGTAAAGAAGGTCCGCGAGATGGCAAAATCAGATGGGAGCGAGGTCTATGTCGTCTGTGCAGAGATCGAAGCAGAGATCTCAGAGCTTGAGAGCGAGGAGGAGAGGCAGATGTTCCTTGAAGACCTCGGGCTTTCGGAGAGCGGCCTCGACAAGCTGATAAAGGCAAGCTATGAGCTTCTCGGGCTTATCTCGTTCTTGACCTGCGGGGAGGATGAGTCCCGCGCCTGGACCATAAAAAAAGGAACTCTTGCGCCTCAGGCGGCCGGAAAGATCCATACGGATTTTGAGCGCGGTTTCATCTGCGCGGAGACCGTGCCCTTTGAAAAGCTCGTGGAGTCGGGCGGGATGGCTCAGGCCAAGGAAAAGGGTCTCGTCGCTACGAACGGCAAGGAATACGAGGTGAAGGACGGCGACGTGATGCTCTTCAGATTCAACGTATAAGGCTCTACGCATAATCGGTTTCCGAAAAAGCCTTGACCTTAACATTATCTTTTCGTATACTATATCTGCGCGTCTTTTTTGCGCGCTAAACAATATATTGGCGTGTACTTTTTTTCGGGAGAGAAGATAATATGAAGTGTCCTTTCTGCGGAAGCGACAACAATCGTGTCATAGATTCACGTCCGGCCGATGATGACAATTCCATCAGACGCCGCCGTCTCTGCGATGACTGCGGAAAGCGGTTCACTACTTATGAGAAGATTGAGACCATACCGCTCATAGTCATCAAGAAGGACAATACCAGAGAGCAGTTCGATCGCGCGAAGATCGAAAGCGGTGTCCTCCGTGCCTGCCACAAGAGACCTGTATCTGCGGCTCAGATAGCAGGGATCGTTGATGAGGTGGAGACGCAGGTCTTCAACAGGGAGGACAAGGAGGTTCCCTCAGCCGAGATCGGCGAGCTTGTGATGGAAAAGTTAAAGGATGTGGATGCCGTGGCTTATGTCCGTTTCGCCTCAGTCTACCGCGAATTCAAGGATGTAAATACTTTCATGAACGAACTGAAGAGGATGCTGGACAAGGAAGAAGCGGCGAAAAAATCAAAAGCCTGAGTTTTTCGCTAACGACACTAATATTTTTTGTCTTTTATCCGATATTATACTTGTAGCGATGTATTTCATCCGTTTCTTATGAGGGAATGCAATGAACATATCCGGTATCAGACCAATAGGTGGCTATGCGGGCGTTTCGGGCCTGTCTTCGGTTTCGAGGGCGCGTTCTGCTTCAGAGAGCAGCGCTTCATCAGGCGATTCCTTAAGCGCAAAGTCAAATGCCAAAGAAGAACTTCAGAAGATAGCTGAAAAGAGGGCAAGGCAGACTTTTACCGTCAATGATTTTGATGCCCAGTACAAGCCCGAGAATCCTTTCGGTGAGAATGGAAGGATCAGGACGGCCGATGTAGAGAAGGCTGTTTCGGACATGAGGCGGGATGAGGTTCTTCAGCAATATCAATATTTCGTTGGCACCACTGCGGATCCTTCGCAGAACCCCGGAGAGCCCGATCAGGCTCAAAGAGCCATAAGAGGGGCAGAAAACTTCGATTTCTGAAAGGTTTATCATGCCGAAGCTTTTTCCTTGTGATCATGTGAAAAGTGTATATGACGTAGATTTCAAAGCTCTGTACCGTGAAGGCTACAGAGCTCTTCTTTTTGATGTCGATAATACCCTTGTGCCCCATGACGCTCCGGCGGATGAGAGGGCGAAAGCGCTCTTTTCAATGCTGAATGAAATCGGCTTCAAGTGCATGTTTATCTCGAACAACAGTGAGCCCCGGGTAAAAACCTTCTGTGAGGCTGTTGGTGCCTTCGGCTACATTTACAAAGCGAAAAAACCTATGCCAAACGGGTATGAAGAGGGAATGCGACGTATGTTGAGCGACAGGTCAACTACATTGTTCTTTGGTGACCAGCTATTTACGGACATATGGGGCGCAAACAATGCATGCGTCCGTTCGATCGTCGTACGTCCCATACACCGGTTCAAGGAGCCCTTACAGATCATAATGAAGAGGCTTCTGGAAGCTCCGATACTGCTTTCGTACAGGCTGCTTTGCTCGGACAAAAGGAAAAAATGGAGAGTCCCTGTTAGTGATGGAAGAGTTGTGTTTTGATTCAAC
This sequence comes from uncultured Lachnospiraceae bacterium, assembly GCA_947167155.1. GTDB lineage: Bacteria > Bacillota > Clostridia > Lachnospirales > Lachnospiraceae > RUG306. The sequence continues at coordinate 2,234 of CAMVHB010000106.1, forward strand.
GAAAGGAAAAGATCATGAAAATTGCACTTGCCTGTGACCATGCCGGTTTTGAACTGAAGGAAAAGGTGAAGAAGTACCTCACGGGAAAATCTTTTGAGGTGAGGGACCTGGGGTGTTATTCGGCCGATAGGGTGGATTATCCTTTGTATGGAGAAAAGGCCGCAAACGCAGTCGCTTCGAAAGAGTGTGATGCGGGAGTCCTTATCTGCGGAACGGGTATAGGGATTTCCCTCGCTGCAAACAAAGTGCGGGGAATAAGAGCAGCGGTATGCTCGGAGCCTGTTTCCGCGCGGCTTGCAAAGGAGCACAATAACGCGAACATCATCGCCTTCGGCGCCAGGATAGTCGGGGAAGAGACAGCCTATGCCATATTGGATGCTTATTTTGCCGCCTCATTCCAGGGAGGGAGGCACGCAGAGCGTGTAGGTATTATCTCTGATATTGAGGAGAAAAACTTCAAGTAATCCTTGCAAGTAGGTATCAAAACGAGTAAAATGTCTTGAGTTGTCACTGTCCAATTTAGGAGGTTTTTATGATTTCAGCAGGTGATTTCAGAAACGGCATTACTATCGAATATGAAGGAAATATCTATCAGATAATGGAATTCCAGCATGTCAAGCCCGGCAAGGGCGCGGCTTTCGTCCGCACGAAGCTGAAGGATATCCAGAACGGCGGCGTTATCGAGCGCACCTTCCGTCCTACCGAGAAGCTTCCCCAGGCGAGGATCGACAGGAAGGATATGCAGTACCTTTATAATGACGGAGATATGTACTATTTCATGGATACGGAGAGCTATGAGCAGATCCAGCTTTCATCCGCAGATGTCGGCGATTCCATGAAGTTCGTAAAAGACAATGAAATGGTCAAGATGATGTCTCATGACGGCAAGATTTTCGCTGTTGAGCCGCCGCTCTTTGTGGAGCTTCAGGTTACAGCTACAGAGCCCGGAGTGAAGGGGAATACTGCCACCGGCGCTACGAAGCCCGCTACTGTTGAGACAGGCGCAGAGGTAATGGTGCCCCTGTTCGTTAACCTTGATGATGTTATAAAGATCGATACACGTACAGGTCAGTACCTTTCAAGAGTTTGATCCAGGGGTTTTCGGGGGGAGAATATGGATATTCTTGATCGGCCGCTTGCTGAAATACTTGCGGACAGAAAGATATTCAATATTTTTGATGAGGAATTCAGAAATGCAGGGTGGCTGGATGTTACCGCCCTGCTGAAATCCGAGAGCAGTTTCAATGATCTTTACAAGGACGGGACGGTTCCCGAGGTTGTTCTCGATCGCATAAAGGAGAAGATTGAGGGCTCATTTGAGCCTGAAGATAATGGTATTGATCTCCCTTCTTGACACGAACGCAACTCTATAGTATATTCTATCACGTTGCGTTTTTCATATGCTGGCGTGGCACAGTCGGTAGCGCACCTCATTGGTAGTGAGGAGGTCACGGGTCCGATTCCCGTCGCCAGCTTTCGCGTAAGCAACGAGAAGCAACAAAGAAAAGGAGCCCTGTATCCGAGGCGAATTTATTCGCCACAGGATGCAGGGCTCCTTTTCTTTAGTCGCGGCGACTGCCGCGACTGAGCGCGCCAAAGGCGCGCGAGGTTGCTTCTC
>CAMVHB010000107.1 GCA_947167155.1 uncultured Lachnospiraceae bacterium
TCTGACAAAACACCATATCTGTCTCAAATTGTCTGACGATTCCCCTATTTTGTAGATGACAAATCACTATGTCGGTGTTATAGTGTATATGAATAAATGGCGATATTGCGCGCTGCCGTTATGAAAGACGGATCTTTTCATACGGGGAAACAGCCCGGGAATATGGATATTCCTGCATTTCGCCCTCATTCGACAGATTGAAAATCCGCCCTCGCGCAGTTCAAAGGATAGAAGAAGCGCAATTTCAGGGAAGAAAGGAGGGGTGTTCTTGTGTCGAAGATAGATAATGCATATCAATATTTCCTTGCCACCTACGGCAAGTCCCTTGGCGCAGCAAACAGATATGATACGCACAAGAGAAGCGAACTTCGCGACGTTTACAGCCGCATGGTCCGCGTCAACAAGAATGCCCCGCTTTACAAGATAGACTTTACGGGTGACGTAAAGAATTTTGCGATAGACCTGAAGGAACAGTCCCGTGCCGCGCAGAATGTGGTCTCCTCATTATCCTCGGATGACGGGAACATCGAATCCGTCTTTTACAAGAAGACCGCTGTTTCCTCCAACGAAGGAGCGGTGAAGATCAAATACATAGGCGGCGAGGACGTGGACTCGGGTACAAGCTTCACTGTCGGAGTGAAGAAGCTGGCAAAGCCCCAGGTCAATACCGGAGCTTATCTTCCGGCCCAGGGAAGGGACTTTGAAGAGGGTTCCTATTCCTTTGACCTGACCTCGAACCACAAGTCCTTTGAGTTCCAGTTCAACGTGAACTACGGTGACACGAACAACGTGGTTCAGGCAAAGATAGCCCGCCTTGTGAATTCCTCGAATGTGGGGCTTACAGCGTCGGTGGTCAGGGACGGAAAGGGCAATGCCGCCCTCCAGCTCGTTTCAAAGAATACCGGCCTTTCAGATGACGAAACGGAACTCTTCTCGATACAATCCGGCAGCTCCTGGAATGAGGTGAAGAAGCTCGGCATCGCGAATACCTCACAGCCCGCTTCAAATTCCGAGTTCACACTGAACGGGTCAGAGCACAGCTCCCTTGCGAACACCTTCACGATCAACCGGGACTTTGAGATCACGCTCCTGAATACGACCCCTGCCGACACTCCCGCCCGCATCGGCTTCAAGCCAAATACCGAGGCCATTGCGGATTCGGTGGAAGACCTGATCACAAGCTACAACGGCTTCATCGCCGTGGGCGAGAAATACCGGGGCAAGCACGCAAACAACCAGCTTTTGAACGAGGTACACGGCATCAGCAGGAACAGGGCCTCTGATCTTTCCTCCATCGGCATAGAGGAAAATGAAGACGGAACCTTGACTCTTGACAGGAAAAAGCTTGCTTCCGCCGTCGGTCCGGGTGACGCGAAGAAGACCTTCAAGATATTGAACCGTTTCAAGGAGGACCTTTCGAAGGAAGCGAACAAGACCTCCGTCAACCCGTTGAATTATGTGGATAAGGTCACCGTGGAATACAAGGATCCGAAGAACGTTTTTACCGCGCCCTATGCTTCAAGCGTATATTCGGGACTACTGCTTGACCTTTCGCTCTGACACTTGCCGAAAATTGTTATATACCGTTGTTTGTTTTCTTCCGGAGACTGTTCTATAATGACAGTCTCCGGTGTTTTTTATCAATTAAAGGCTTACAATTATGAATCCAGCTCTCATCATAACAATAGTCATATCGGCATTAGTTGCTTTCTACTTTATACTCTGCGGGTTTCTTTCGAGGATGATCAGCTTCCCCAAAAAGCACACGTACGAAGAGGCCGTGGAATACGAAAAGACTGTCGGAAACTGGGGCGATTATGACTCATACAAAAAAGAGCCCTTTTTGCTCACATCCTTTGACGGCTATGAGCTCCACGCCCTTTTCATCCCGGCGAAAAAGGATTCCGGCAAATATGTGATAATCTCCCACGGCTGGACCTACTTGAAGACCGGCAGCGTGAAATACGTCAACCTCTTCCACTCACTTGGCTACAACGTGATCACCTACGACAACCGCGGTCACGGCGAGAACAAAAAATTCCCCTGCTCAATGGGATACCGGGAATCAAAGGATCTCCTCCTGATGATCGATCATGTTGTGAAAAAGTATTCGCCGAAGGTCCTCGGGCTCCACGGTGAGTCCATGGGCTCCGCGATCTCGATGATCGCTCTCAGGGAAAAGCCGCCCGTAAACTTCGCGGTGCTTGACTGCGGTTATTCGGATCTGAAAAGGCTGATCAAAGAGATCATAAACAGGACAGCCCGTGCGCCCGTGTTCCTCTATTACGGGATGACCCTGATGTCAAGGCTTCTCTACGGCTTTTCCATAGGGCAGGTCCGCCCCATAGATTCGATGAATGATAATGAGGTTCCGCTCTGCTTCATTCACGGAAAGGCCGATGACTTCATTTTGTGCAGCCATTCGATCCGCCTCAAGGAGGCATGCAAAGGCTATTCCGAGATCCACCTGATCGAGGGTGCCGGACATGCGATGTCCCTTGATACCGCCAGAAAAGAGTATTATGAGATAGTGAAGGGCTTCTTATCAAAGGTCCTCTGAAAATAAAAAAGAAGGTAATCTTATGCAATTCAAAAGGAAACTGTTTGCTGCTTTGGCTGTCGCTGTGCTGCTCTTTTCATCATCCTGTGGCGCGGCGAAGGGCGAAAATACCGCATCATCCGCCGTTCAGAAAGCATCATCAAATGCGGCGTCATCTTCAATCCCAACATCTTCTGAAACTTCATCGGCATCAACAGCTTCATCAAAGACCTCAGCATCAGCTTCATCAAAGGCCTCATCAGCTGTTTCGGCACCGGCTGCATCATCAGCATCATCCGCTTCATCCGAAAAGACCGAAAAAGCAAAAAGCCTTTCTCCCGATCCCGTCGGTTCCGTGATTAGGGAGCCTGTCATCACCGATGAGATGAGGGCTCTTTCAAACAAAAGCTACGATACCGGCGCGAACGAAAAAAACAGGAACGAGGACAATGTCCCCAATGGTTATATCTATTACATGAACAAATGGGGCAAGGATTATGACGCAAAATGGCTTATGGACACGAGTGTGAAGGAGCTCTACCTGACATTCGACGAAGGCTATGAGACCGGGAATACCCCGGAGATCCTTGATATCCTGAAGGAGAAGGGGGTCAAGGCGACATTCTTCATCACGCAGTATTTCGCGGAGAAGGAGCCGGAGCTCGTAAAGAGGATAATAGCCGAGGGGCACACTCTCGGAAACCATACCTGCTCACATCCTGCTGAAGGGATGCCTTCGCTCTCGCTTGAAGAACAGGCTGAAGACGTACTCACGCTTGAAAACCAGGTGAGGCGGGACTTTGGTTATGAGATGAGATTTTTCAGATATCCCGAGGGAACCTTTTCCGACCAGAGCCTTGCGCTGATGAACGATATGGGCTTCACCTGCGTATTCTGGAGCTTTTCGCATGTGGACTGGGATGTGAACAACCAGCCCGATCCGGCCGAGGCGCTTGCCAAAATGAAGGACAGGCTTCATCCCGGCGCGATCTATCTCCTTCACGCGGTATCAACGACAAATACTGAGGTACTTGATGACCTTATCGATTATGCGAGGGGGCAGGGCTACACAATGAAACAGTTTTGATCTGCCCGGGAAAATTTTTTTTGATTTTAACTTCATTTAATCTTCGCCTATTAGAATGCGTTTATTCCAAACGGAAGACGCATTCTTTTTTACATATAGAACAGGAGGTACATCATGAAAAAGAATAATAATATAAAAATGGCGGCTATCCTTTCGGCAGCATTTTTGACAGGCGCATTCGCATTCGGCTGCGGCGC
>CAMVHB010000108.1 GCA_947167155.1 uncultured Lachnospiraceae bacterium
CTCTTCATAGTGGAGCTTCGCGCCTTCAGCCTGCACCCTCTCCTGAAGGATGGTCTTTGCATCATAGAAGAGCCTTCGGTTTTCGATATCGGTGAGCACCACGCCTTCAACGAAGGTCTTGGCAGGCTCTATCCCGCCGTCAAGGAAGATCGCTCCGATCACAGCCTCAAGAGCGTCTGAAAGTATGGACTTTCTCTCTCTTCCCCCTGTCTTTTCCTCACCGACGGAAAGACGTATATGTTTTCCAAGAGAGATCCTGTTTGCGATATCGGAGAGAGCCATCTCACAGACCAGTGAAGCGCGAAGCTTCGAAAGCTCCCCCTCCCCTTGCTCCCTATAATTTCTATAAAGAAAATCGCTTGACAACAGTTCAAGTACGGCATCTCCCAGAAACTCAAGCCGTTCATTATCAGAGTGCGGTGGAAAACCTTTTTCGTTTGCGTATGAGCTGTGAGTAAGGGCGTCCAAAAGCAGCTTTTGGTTTTTGAATTCGTATCCTATTTTCTTTTCGAGTATTGAAAGACTGTTCAAAACATCCTCTACTGATATCTAATAATGAAAAAAGCCCTGCATCAGGGTTTTTTCCATAAGCTTTCTTTTGTTTTTTGTATCACTCGCCCTTGGTTTTCTTGATAAGCTCAACCGCATCTCCGACGGTCTTTATGCCTTCAGCCTCGTTCGTATCAACCTCTATGCCAAGCTCCTCCTCGACTCCCATTATGATCTGGAAGAGATCGAGTGAGTCAGCTCCGAGATCATCTATAAAGGTCGTGTCCGGGGTTATCTCCTCGGGATCCACGTTCAAAACCTCTGCAATTACCTTCTTCAAAAGTTCGAGTTCCATTCGTCAAACCTCCTTTAGTACCTCGGTAAGTAAGTCCTTTACATCATTTTCCCTGAAGGTCACGCATTGAAGAACGGTATTTGTGACTTCGACCGCCTTCGCGCTCCCGTGAGTCTTCACAACGAGTCCGTTTATGCCAAGCAGAGGCGCGCCTCCGTATCTTGTTACATCATAATTTCTCAAAGTCTTCTTGAGCGAGGGGAGAGCAAGTGCTGCGCCAAGCTTGCTCTTGAAGCTCGCTTTAAAGCCCTTTTTGAGAGCGGAAAGCATTGCCTTCGCAACGCCTTCATACATCTTGAGAACAACATTCCCCACAAAGGCATCGCATACTATGACGTCACAAGCGCCCCCGGCTATGTCCCTAGCTTCAACGGAGCCTATGAAATTGATGCTCTTTTCCGCCTTCAAAAGAGGGAAGGTCTCCTTCACAAGGGCATTACCCTTCTCCTCTTCGGCGCCGATGTTTACGATCCCTACAGTAGGCGCTTTGATATCCATAACTCCGCGCATGTATGCAGAGCCCATCTTCGCAAAAGAAACAAGCATTTCAGGCCTTACGTCCACATTCGCGCCACTATCAACAAGAAGAGAAGTCCCCTTTTCAGTTGGTATCACGGCTGCAAAAGGCGCTCTTTTGACTCCCGGAAGCCTTCCGACTATAGCCTGTCCGCCAACCAGGAGCGCTCCGGAATTTCCGGCAGAAACAAAGGCATGAGCCTTCCCCTCCTTTACGAGTGAAAGACCTCTCACCATGGAAGAGTCCTTCTTGTGGTTTATCGCCTTTACAGGAGGCTCGGCAGTCTCTATTACTTCCGTTGTATGAACTACTTCAAGCCTTTCCTTGTCATAGGAGCATGAAGAAAGAGACTCACTGATCTTCCCTTCATCTCCAAGCAGTATTACCTCTACGGCATCACTTTTTGATAAGGCAGCTGCTGCACCCTTTACTATCTCAAGCGGGGCATTGTCTCCGCCCATGCAGTCAATTGCTACTACAGTCCGTTCCATAAAAATCCATCAATATAAAAAAACTGCTCCGCAACAAACAATAAGCGCGGAGCATGAAAAATCAGCTTTTTTCGAAAGTCGGATCATTTCAAGAACTGTCACGCTTAGTGCAAAACACTATCAGTCTTTTGTAATGATCTCTCTCTTGTTGTAGGAACCGCAGTTCTTGCAAACTCTGTGCGGCATCATAAGCTTTCCGCAGTTCGAGCATTTGACAAGAGTCGGAGCAGTCATCTTCCAATTCGCTCTCCTCTGGTCGCGGTGTCCCTTTGATGATTTATTCTTAGGGCAGATCGACATCCCATTCACCTCCTTCTATCTCATAAAAACACAACGGAAGTAATTATATAAACCCCTTCCTGCGTTGTCAACTTAAAAAATCATCCCACCAAGGCTACGGTCTCACGTGCGATAGCAAGTTCCTCATTGGTAGGAATAACATAAATCTTCACCTTTGAGTTCTCGGCAGAAATGAGTTTTTCCTCGCCGTGAACATGAACATTCACCTTCTCGTCAATATCCACTCCCATGAAGCCAAGGTAGCCGCAGACCTCTTCGCGGACAGAGGGAGTATTCTCTCCGATCCCTGCTGTAAAGGCGATCACATCGACGCCGTTCATAGCAGCGGCATAGCTCCCGATGTACTTTGCAACACTGTATGAGAACATTGAAAGGGCGAGAGCCGCTCTCCTGTTTCCCTTTCCTTCCGCAGCGATAAGGTCACGAAAGTCTGAGGATACACCTGAGATACCCTCAACACCTGACTTCTTGTTAAGAATATTCAGGACCTCTGAGATGTCAAGATTTTCCTTCTTCGCAATGAACTCAATGACCGACGGATCGATATCGCCGGAACGGGTTCCCATGATAAGTCCTTCAAGAGGAGAAAGCCCCATAGAGGTATCGACCGACTTCCCGTTCTTCACGGCACAGATGGAAGCCCCGTTTCCGAGATGGCAGACTATTGTCTTCACCTGCTCATAAGGCTTTCCCTCTATCTCCGCCACCCTCTTTGAGACATAGGAATGGCTTGTTCCATGGAAGCCGTACTTCCTGACCTTGTAATTCTCGTAATATGAATAAGGAAGGCCGTACATATAAGCCTTTTCCGGCATTGTCTGATGGAAGGCGGTATCAAAAACCCCTACCATGGGAGTATTTGGCATAAGCTCCCTGCAGGCATTTATACCGATGATGTTTGCGGGATTGTGAAGAGGCGCAAGATCTGAAACCTCCTCTACACCCTTTATTACTTCATCGTCAATGACGCAGGACTTCGTGAATCTTTCACCGCCGTGGACTATCCTGTGTCCGACAGCACCTATCTCGGAAAGATTTTTAAGAGCACCGGTCTTGTCATTCGTAAGGGCAGAAAGCACAAGGCTTATCGCTTCTTTGTGGGTAGGCATTGCCTTGTCTGTGATCTCCTTCTCAAGCCCCGCCTTCTGATAGGTAAGCCTTCCGTCAATGCCGATCCTCTCACAGAGCCCCTTTGCGAGCACCTGCTCGGAAACGGAATCTATGACCTGGTACTTGAGTGACGAGCTGCCGCAGTTTATCACGAGTACGTTCATTGTTTTCTCCTCTCATATTTTTTTATCAGGCTTTCGCCAATTAATATCCTGCGTTATTATAGTTAATGATTTTTTATCGGGCAAGTACAAAAAGGAGAGCAAAAGTTCATGGGTCAAAGGATCGTATCGATAATCTCTGAATTCAATCCTCTTCACCTCGGGCACAGATATCTCATGGATTTCGCGAAAAAAAACCTTCGTGCAGACCGCCTCATAATAATAATGAGCGGCTGCTTCACCCAGCGCGGGATACCGGCGTGTCTCGATAAATACGACCGTGCAAGGACCGCCATAGAATGCGGCGCCGATCTTT
>CAMVHB010000109.1 GCA_947167155.1 uncultured Lachnospiraceae bacterium
GATCGAAAACGTTGAGGCCGATGATCTTGTCAGCGATCTTTTCATTGACATTTGCAACAGCCTTTAAAACTCCCTTTCCGCCGTAGCGTGCCTTGTCGCCGTCACGAAGCTCTACTGCCTCTCTCTCGCCTGTAGACGCTCCTGAAGGAACGATAGCGCGTCCGAACGCACCGCTTTCTGTGTAGATGTCGCACTCTACTGTCGGATTTCCTCTGGAATCAAGGACCTCACGAGCTACAACTTTTTCGATAGGATCGATAAATGCCGGCATTTTGATTACCTCCTTAAAAAAAATTAATATACTGAAAATTTGTCTGAAACCTTATTTTGCCTTGCCCTGGTTTGCGACCGCCTGCATCTTTGCCTTGATGGCCTCCTGGTCGCCAAGATAATAATGCTTCACGGCGTTCATGTTCTCGTCAAGCTCATATACGAGCGGTACTGCGGTCGGTATATTGAGCTCAGTGATCTCTTCATCGGATATATTGTCAAGATATTTCACGAGAGCGCGAAGTGAATTTCCGTGAGCTGCTATGAGGACGTTTTCTCCCTTGATGATGTGGGGAACGATCCTGTCATTGTAATAAGGCACCACACGCGCCACGGTATCCTTCAGGCACTCTGTGAGGGGAAGCTCGCGGGGGCTTACGCCTGCGTAAACCTTCTGGTTCTTCGGAGCCCTTTCGTCAGAGGGGTCAAGCGCCTTCGGCGGTGTATCGTAGGATCTTCTCCAGATCTTCACCTGGTCATCGCCCCACTTTGCAGCAGCGTCGGACTTGTTCTTGCCCTGAAGATCGCCGTAATGCCTCTCGTTCAGCCTCCAGGACTTGATGACGGGAATGTATTCCTCGTCAAGAGCTGCAAGCACGCGATTGCAGGTATGTATCGCACGCTTCAGATAGGAAGTGAACGCGATATCAAAGGTATAGCCCTCAGCCTTTAAGAGCGCACCTCCGTTGTCTGCCTCCTTTTCCCCGTTTTCGGAAAGATCGACATCAGTCCAGCCGGTAAAGAGATTTTCCTTGTTCCATACGGATTCACCGTGTCTGATGAGAACCAGTTTTCTTGTCATCACAAACCTCCTAACAGTTTATTTGTCACATGGTCATAAAATCATGCTGTTCAATCATAGCCCAGCAGCCCCAAAAAATCAATTAAACTGTTTTTAAAATTCAATTAAAGTGATGTGCTATAATCTCTTCACAATCTGTTCACTCTTTTATGTTAAAAAAATGCCATGAATAATAACGACACTATATACGGTGACGCCTATCCCGAAATGGAGCGCGTCATGAAAAACACTGTAGCCTTCATCAACGGCCTTCGTCAGGGACTCACCCCTCTCTTCGACGACGACCCTGTGGAGCATCTTTCATACAGGATCAAATCAGATGAATCCATGCGCGAGAAGTGCAGAAAAAGAGGTCTTCCGGAGACAAAGGACTCGGCCTTAAATATCCTTACTGACGCGATCGGCATCAGGATAGTCTGCGCGTTCCGAAGCGACGTCTATCTGATCCGTGACCTCATCGCCCAGAATGAGAACTTTGAGATCATCGAGGAAAAGGACTATATCAGGCACGCGAAACCGAACGGCTACAGAAGCTACCACATGATAACAATGACAGAAGGCTTCTTTATAGAGATCCAGCTTCGCACCATCTCGATGGACACCTGGGCCGCCCTCGAGCACCAGATCAAGTACAAAAAGAAGGTCGGGAAATCCCTCTCCCTCATAACCTCAGAGCTCAAGCGCTGCGCGGACGAGCTCGCTTCAACGGACATCTCCATGCAGACGATCCGCGACATGATCAGGAATATGGAGGATGAAAAATAATGGACAAAAAAAGAATACTTTTCGCGGAAGACACGAAGGATCTGAACAAGGTCGTGACCGCAATGCTTGAGCACGAGGGCTACACAGTAGACTGCGCCTTCGACGGGGAGGAGGCGTCAAGCCTCGCAGAAGAAAACGAAAATAATTACGACGCCATTATCCTCGACATCATGATGCCGAAGAAGGACGGGCTTTCCGTTCTCTCAGAGATAAGGGGGCGAGGAGACTCAACTCCCGTCATGATGCTCACAGCAAAGACTGAGATTGACGACAGAGTGGCGGGGCTGGATCTCGGCGCGAATGATTATCTCTCAAAGCCCTTTGCCATGAAGGAGCTGATGGCAAGGGTAAGGGCTTTGATCCGCGTAAAGACCTCTGCTCCGGTTCCGGAGGACCTTTCCTTCTTTGATATTTCACTCAGGGCTGATGACTTTTCAATGACTTCCACCAATACCGTCCGGCTTTCGCCCAAGGAATATCTTCTCATGCGTGAGCTTATACGCGCGGACAAAGACGGCATGGATTCGGACAGTATCTATGAGGCGCTCTGGCAGGAGGGCGACGCCGACCACGACGGAGTCCCGGACACGAAGGAGGAACGCGACGAAGCAGTATTCCTCTACGTCTCATATCTTCGCGCAAAGCTATCTGCCGTTTCCTCCTCTCTCATCATAGAAGGCGAGGAGGGAGGACACTTCACCCTGAAGGTAAATGAGGAGTAAGGAGCTTGGAAGCACGTGAGATCAAAAAATTAAGAAAGCGCTTCATAGCGATCGCAATGACTTCTATCGTCCTCGTGATGCTCTTCATTGCGATAACGGCGTGTGTCCTTATGGTCGCCTACTCGAGAGGCCAGGTGAACAGGTCACTTGACATAGTTGTAAGGAACTACGACAGCGCTATAGAAAAAGCGCATGAATCAGGTACAGCTCCTCTGCCCGCCAATTTCAGCGATCTCTTTTCGGCAGACGACGAGTACTTTGACTCCGCGGAAAGCTTTGAAGGGCGCCCCTTCTACGGCTTCTCGCTTTTGAGGAGCGGTCTTTTGCAGGGAACCCGGGTTTTTACCGTGGAATTCAACGAGAATGATGAAGCAGTAAGAGTTCACATCATGAATCTCGACAGCCTCTCGGATGACGAAGCTCTTGCTCTTGCAAGAAATGCAAATTCAACAGGAAACGAGCGGGGGCACTTTGGCATCTATTTTTACAGGAACGCAAAGTTGTCAAACGGAAATACCCTGACCGTCTGCATCAACAATCAGGACGTCATCTACCTGATGCTCACGGCATTCTCATTCGCCCTGCTTGTCTTCATCCTGGGCTTCCTCATCACCTTCCTCCTGGTAAGACTCCTCTCATGGAGAGCTATCCAGCCTGCCATAGAAAACTCAGAGCGCCAGAAGAAATTCATAACAAATGCTTCACACGAACTGAAGACTCCTCTTGCCGTGATCAAGGCCAATACCGAATTCATAGAGATGACGGACAAGGAGAGCGAATGGACAAAGTCCACACTTGAACAGGTTGACAGGATGGACGGCCTCATTCGAAATCTCGTGATGATATCCCGTGACAGCGAGCAGGAAACAGATGTTGAATCGGAGTGTGATATCAGCGCTATCACCACGGAAACCGCAGGAAGCTTTGAATCCCTTGCAAAGCGGCGGAATATCACATTTTCAAAAGTGATAGACCCGGAGGTCAAAATAATATTTGACTCAAGCGCCGCAAGGATGCTTGCCTCGGTACTCATCGACAATGCCATAAAATACTGTGACGAAGCCGGAGAGATAATACTCAAGCTCTCACCCGGAAAGAAAAAGAATACCGCATTGCTCTCTGTCTCAAACACCTTCAGGGATGGCGAAAAGGTAGATTACAAGCGCTTCTTTG
>CAMVHB010000110.1 GCA_947167155.1 uncultured Lachnospiraceae bacterium
GCTTTAATCAGCGTTTCCTTAAAAAAAAGAGACAGGGAACCTTGGTGTGCTACCCTGGGAGCAGCGTATCAGATTTTTTAACACGGTTGGGGTGAAAGGAAGCATATCTAAAGAGCTTCAGGCGGTATTTGACTATATAACCTCTGATGACGGGGAGGCGGAAGATCGCTTTGCCAAAAAGCTTAAAGAAATGGTAACAGAGATAAATGCAGATGCGGAAAGGATAGGTGTGGTCATGACGTTTGAGGAAGAACTTCAGCACGAACTTCGGCACAATGACAGTATATGGAAACGCAGGCTTGATGAGAAGGAAGCGCAGTTGCACGACCAGGCGCAGCTCATAGAAAAGAAAGAAGGAATTATAGCCGATCTCCAGAGTCAGATCGAGGCTCTGAAGAAAGGATAAAACCCACGTTTTCTTTCTGAAAAAAGCGGGGGATATTTTTGGTCGCCCCCGCTTCTTTTCATTCTTTTTAAGACTGTTCCATCAGAGTCTTTGCTACTTCTTCGTTCATTCCGTACCAGCCTATTCCTTCCGCGCTCCAGCCGACTTCAACGAGGTAGTCTCTTTCATCGGCATCCGCTGTGTAGTGATGAGCTCCGGCTTCAAGTGCGTTCGGATTGTAAACCCTGTAAAGCGCTACGTCCTCACTCTCCACTGAATACCAGCCTATTCCTTCGTCACGCCAGCCAAGCCTGATGAGGTTTTCCCTTTCCTCGATCTTTACCGTGTAGTGGTGGTCACCGGCGTTTGCATTGTAAAGCCTGTAGACCGGGATCTTTGAGCTTTCCGGTGCGTCCCCTGTCTCCCCCACAAGCCAGCATAATTGCCAGCTTTTTCTTATGTTAGAAAAACTTGACAAAACTATTCTCTCTTGCTTGAACGCACATCGAATATGATGTATCGTCGAGTTAAGAAGATAGCTGATTATAAAACCAAAGGCGGCAAGAATCTTATCATGGAATATATCGATTCATTGCCGGACGATCAGAAACTGGAGCTTTATGATATCCGTTCTGAAATTCGCCGAAGTGGCATGGATGCTTTTGAGAAGTTGGCCACACGCCAACTGGTTGGAAAGCTGTGGGAGATTAAAGCGTCTCAAAATCGAGTCATGTATGTGATCGTAAATAATGATGTTGTTGCTTTTCTTCACGCTTGTAAAAAGCAGAAGGGAAAGGCTGAGAAGAAGGAGCTCGACAAGGCATTAAAGAGAGCGAAGCGAGAGGGGTTGATGTAAATGTTGATAATGAGTGATCCAAAGGCGGAAGAGAAGGAATTGCAGCGGCTTATTGAATCCGACCCGAGGCTAAAAGCCCAGCACGATGCATTCCGTGCGGAAATGGATTTTAAGCAGAAGCTGATCGATGCCAGAAAAGAGAGCGCCATGACCCAAAAGGAAGTAAGCGAGGCAAGCGGTCTTTCACAGCAGGCAGTTAGCCGGTTGGAACGTGGGAAAGGTGCTACCATCGAAACCGTGATTAAGTATCTTCAATCAATAGGTTACACACTTAGCGTGAATAGAGCTTAATGCAGACGGAGACAGGGGACGGTTCGATGATACTGAAAAATAATATCGACGAGCTCCCCGGTCTCATCAAAAGGGCAAAGGAAGAGCTTTCCCCGGTGCGCCACGAGCTTCGCACGCCTTATTATTTCAAGGCATCAAAGGAGCAGATGGATATCGCGGAAGCCGAGATGCTTCCGAGGAAAGCCTTGAAGACAGCGGCTTCTACTGCGTGATAGATACAAAGGGACTTTCACGCATTGAAGAACTGTCTCTCTGCTGCGCGGTCAAAACAGGAGAAAAGCTTACTGCTTTTGAGTTCGCCTCTTCCTGATCTTTCTGACAGGATAGGCTCTTACGTCCTTTTTGATCTCAAGGACCGCGCCGCCGACGAATTCCACAAAAAAGGTCCTCTTCTTGTATGTGACCTTCCGAAGAAGATCGAGAAGGCTTTTCCGGTAAAAGCCTATTTTGTAATCAAGCGCCATAAGCTTCTCGATCCGGTCGTTTTCGTTCCGGCTTATCCTCTCAAGGAGCTCTCCTTTTTGCTCCTCTGTTTCCTTCCGGTTGAGGCTGGTCTGGGTGATTATGAGGTTCATATAATTCCCGTATTCTTCTTCATAATCTATAGCTGTGGGTTCTGCAGCAAGTCCCTTTTCCATAAAGCAATTTAGCGCCTTTACAACGACTTCCTCAAATTCCTTTATGGAAATAATGTCATTGCTGCATTTCCTCGGACCCTTCTTGATCCTGGTATTGCACATCAGCTTTCCGTCCCTGCAGAATCTGTAGGCGGCGCCGCATTTCTTGCAATAAAGCTTGAAGGGTGAGATATCCATAGTGCGCCTGCGAAGCTCTGCCTGGGTTTTCAGCCAGATCTCGTGAGAGACAATGGGCTCGTGGTGATCCCTGACATAGTACTTGGGTACGATCCCGTCGTTTCTCTCCCGCACCTTGTTCAGGACATCTGTCGTATATGTCTTTTGGAGAAGAACATCGCCTGCATATTTTTCGTTTTTCAGCATCCTTACGATGGTCCCCTTGTACCACTCCTTTTTGCCGGGGGAAGGGATTCCTTTTTCCGTAAGGAAGGCGCAGATCTCGCCGAAGGAAAACCTGTCTATCACCATTTCATAGATCATCCTTACGATCTTTGCCTCCTCCTCGATCACCACCATATCGCCTTTTTCATCCTTCCCAAATCCTAGGAAGCGGGAAAAGCCCATGACGACCTTGCCCTGCTGATAGCGGTATTGAAGGCCGAGCTTTACATTCTGGGAAAGGCTTATGGACTCCTGCTGGGCCAGGGACGCCATTACTGTCAGCAGAAATTCCCCGCCTGAGTCCATTGTATTGATGTTTTCCTTTTCAAAATAAACAGGGACATTGATAGCCTTCAACATTCTCGCGTAGCCGAGGCAATCCACCGTGTTTCTCGCAAAACGCGAAATGGACTTCGTAACGATAAGATCGATGAGCCCCTTTTCAGAGTCGCGCATCATCTTCTTGAAGGCCTCACGCCGTTTCACAGATGTACCAGAGATCCCTTCGTCCGCGTATATCCCGGCCAGATACCAGCCAGGAGTCTTTTCGATAAGCTCCTCGTAGTGCTCCTTTTGGATCTCATAGGAGCTTTCCTGCGCGTCACGGTCCGTTGACACCCTGCAGTAAGCGGCAACGCGAAGCGACTCCTTTTTCCCCTTTCTGATCTCATGAGCCGGAATGACAGTGATAGTAGCCATAGTTACCCTCCTTTTCTAACCCCTTTTTCATTTTTCCGTAACTTTGTGGAACCGCTTATGAGAACTGTTTTTCTACAGGAATAGAGATATAATAACAAACCCTCACGGGGCAATGTCAAATAATGAGCCCTGGGGACGGAGTCAAGGGACCATTTTTCAAAAAATGGTCCCTTGACTCCGTCCCCAGGGCTCACCGGGGCTCACCAAGACTCAGCAGGGCTCAGTCCGGGCCGCGCTTTATGTATAGCTCGTATGTGCCGTCGCCATTGTCATCGGTCCGAAGCACCGTATGTCCTTCTTCCGCTACGCTCCTCGGCACGTTCTGGAAGGGCTCACCTCCGTTGATATGTACCTGCAATATCTGTCCCTCGTCCATCTCTTCGAGGGCCACCTTGGTCTTTACAAAGGTGACCGGGCAGACCACATCCGTCACATCAACCT
>CAMVHB010000111.1 GCA_947167155.1 uncultured Lachnospiraceae bacterium
TCGCTGGTAGGCTTTCCGGGACGTATACCCGGAATGAAGCCCGCTGACTTCTTCAGGTTGTCCGCCACAAGGAGCGGGTTGAAGGTGATCGATGTGTAGAAGTAAGCGAAAGCTATGTTCAAAAGCACATAGATCACAGCGCCGATAGTATACTTGAAGTTGCTCGGATTGAACCAGTGGCTCTCGGAAAGGCTGTAAAGTATGTCATATCCGATGCCTGTGCCCTGACCCTTTCCAAGAAGGGTCGCAATGATAACGGGTGTCTGCATTATAGACTGCGCAAAGATCACCGGAATGACCCCCGCCGTATTCACTTTGATCGGAATATAGCTCGACTGCGTACCGAAGGAGTGCGCTCCCTGAAGCTTTTTCGAATACTGAACAGGGATCCTTCTCTCTGCACCCTGAAGTATAACTACGAGAACTACGATCGCCACAATGATAGCTACTATGATCGCTATCGCAAGCACCATATTCGGAATGGGCTTTCCTGCGACGAACTGATTCCAGAGTGAAACAATGTCCTGAGGCAGTCTGGAAATGATATTGATGATAAGGACTATCGAAATACCATTACCTATACCCTGTGTCGTGATCCTCTCACCGATCCACATCAGGATGGTCGAGCCGGCTGTAAGGCAGGCTGCAAAGAGAACTACTGTGAGGAAAGGATGCTCGGAATAGCCTGAAATATAATTTGACCTTCCGAAGCCTATGCCCATCGCTATCGATTCAAGAAGAGAAAGACCGATCGTAGTATATCTTGTGATCTGTACGATCTTCTTTCTTCCTGCTTCTCCATCACGCTGCATCTCCTCAAGCTTCGGGAACGCGATGGTAAGAAGCTGGATGATGATAGATGCGGTAATGTAAGGTGTAATGTTCAGCGCGAACACCGAAAATGTCTCAAATGAACCACCGGTGATGGCGTTGAAGAAATTCATGGAATCGCCGGCACTCTGGAACAGATTTCCAAGAACGTCCCTCTCAACACCGGGGACTGGAAGCTGGCAACCAAGACGTACCACTGCGAGCATCAAGAGAGTGAAAAGAAGTCTCTTTCTAAGCTCAGGTATCTTGAATGCGTCACGAATCTTCGACATCAGATCACCTCTGCTTTTCCACCGAGTGCCTCGATCTTTTCCTTAGCCGATGCGGAGAAAGCATTGGCCTTTACTGTAAGCTTCTTTGTAAGCTTTCCGCTTCCGAGTATTTTCACTCCGTCACGGGGATTTTTCACGATCCCGCTTTCAATAAGCGAATCAACGGAAACCTCAGAGCCGTTTTCAAACCTCTCAAGATAATCAAGGTCGATCGCAACTATCTCTTTGGTATTCCTGTTGTGGAAGCCTCTCTTGGGAAGTCTCCTGTAAAGAGGCATCTGACCGCCCTCGAAGCCGGGAGCTGAATGTCCGCCTGAACGGGCCTTCTGACCTTTCTGTCCTCTACCTGCAGTCTTGCCGTTTCCGGAGCCTGAGCCACGTCCCTTCCTGAAATTGTTCGAATGAACGGAGCCCTCAGCCGGGTTCAGATTAGATAAATCCATTCTGGGTTCCTCCTTATGCTTCCTCAACCTTGATGAGATGACTAACCCTTCTCAGCATCCCGCGCGTAGCACCGTTGTCGGGAAGGATATTCTCACTGTGAACCTTGTGAAGTCCGAGAGCCTCAAGAACCTTCTTGTTCTTCGGAACCGCCGCTATGGACGACTTCACGAGGGTAACCTTCAATTTCTTATCCGCCATTTTCTTTTCCTCCTGTCATGCAAGAAGTTCACGCAAGGACTTCATCAACTGTCTTGCCGCGCTTCTTTGCTACTTCTTCGGGAGAAGAAAGCTGTGAGAGCGCATCTATTGTCGCGAGAACGACGTTCTGCTTGTTCGATGAACCAAGAGACTTCGTCCTGATATTCTGAATTCCCGCGAGCTCGCACACGGCACGTGCAGGACCGCCGGCGATGATTCCGGTTCCTTCGGGAGCCTTCTTGAGAAGGACCTGAGCGCCTGTATGCTTTCCGATAATATCATGTGTGATACTGTTGTTTGGATCAAGGGCAACGGAAACCATTGCCTTCTGAGCAGCGTCTCTGCCCTTTCTGATGGCATCGGGAATCTCGGCAGCCTTTCCAAGTCCGGCTCCTACATGACCCTGTCCGTCTCCGACAACTACGAGCGCGGAAAAACGCATTATACGTCCGCCCTTGACAACCTTCGTAACTCTCTTGATCGTTACGACATTGTCCTGAAGCTCGTTTCTCTCGGCATCTTCCTGGTTACGTTTCATATTTTCCTCCTAATGTACATCAGAACTGAAGTCCGCCTTCGCGGGCCGCATCCGAGAACGCCTGGATCTTGCCTGCGTAGATAAGTCCGCCTCTGTCGAGGACGACAGCGCTTATCCCTTTTGCCTTTGCCTTTTCGGCGATAACCGAGCCAAGCTTCTTTGCTGCCTCGATATTGTTTGTCTTTTCAAGACTTGCCTTTATGTCCTTGTCAAGAGTTGATGCCGAAACAAGAGTATTCTGAGCGACATCATCGATGATCTGAGCATACATGTGGTTGTTGCTCCTGAACACGGAAAGGCGCGGTCTCTCGGGAGTACCTGAGAGAGTATGTCTGATCCTTCTGTGTTTTTCCGCCCGAACGAGCGATCTGACTTTTTTATTAACCATGATATCCAATCTCCCTCATTATTTCTTTCCGGCCTTACCAGCCTTGCGGCGGATGACTTCGGTATCATACTTGATACCCTTGCCCTTGTAAGGCTCGGGGCTTCTCTTGCTCCTGATCTCAGCCGCGTACTGTCCGACCTTTTCCTTGTCGATACCCTTGACTGTGATCTTATTATCCTCGACCACCGACTCAAGCCCTTCGGGATCCTCCATGTTGATGTCATGAGAATAACCAAGGTGAAGTACCAGTGTCTTTCCCTTCTTCTCTGCACGGTAGCCGACACCGTTGATCTCGAGCTTCTTCTCGAAGCCGTCTGTCACACCGGTGACCATGTTGTGGATGAGGCTTCTGGTGAGTCCGTGGAGTGATTTCATCTTCTTCAGATCGTTGGGTCTCTTTACTGTGAGCTCATTGTTTTCAACGGCAAGCTCCATTTCCGTCGGAAAACTCCTCGTAAGAGTGCCCTTCGGTCCCTTTACCGTCACAAGATTATTTTCTGCGATATCAACGGTAACTCCGCCCGGTATCGCGATTGGCATTCTTCCTATTCGTGACATGCCCGTACCCTTTCTTTAAAAACAATTACCAGATGTATGCTATAACTTCTCCGCCGACCTGCTCCTTGCGGGCAACCTTGTCGGAGATGACGCCCTTGTTCGTGGAGAGGATGGCTGTACCAAGTCCTCCCAGGACGCTGGGTATCTCGTTCTTTCCTGCGTAAATACGAAGACCGGGCTTTGAGATACGCTTAACACCGGATATAACCTGTGCTCTCTTCATTCCCTGATACTTCATCGTGATACGGATATCCTTGAAGGAACCGTTGTCCACGAGCTCGTATTTCTCAATGTATCCCTCGTCTACAAGTATCCCTGCTATCGCAAGCTTGATCTTTGAAGAAGGGATATCGACTGTAGCGTGCTTTGCGGTATTTGCATTGCGGATCCTTGTAAGCATATCCGCGATAGGATCACTCATTGTCATATCTATCTTTTCTCCT
>CAMVHB010000112.1 GCA_947167155.1 uncultured Lachnospiraceae bacterium
GTGAGTGAAGCACGCGCCTTGTTGAGGCATTCCTCATATTCCTTCACGGGATCTGAGTCCGCCACGATGCCGGCTCCGCTTCGCACAAAGACCTTCCCGTTCTTCTTGTATACTATGCGTATCGCGATGCAGGTATCCATATTGCCCGTAAAATCAACGTATCCGATAGCACCTCCGTAAATCCCTCTCTTGTTGCTTTCGAGCTCACCTATGATCTGGCATGCCCGTATTTTCGGGGCTCCTGAGAGGGTGCCTGCGGGAAGCACCGCTTCTATCGCATGAAGCGCGTCCTTGTCATCCCTTATCTCTCCTCTTACGGTTGAACCTATATGCATCACATGCGAAAAGCGCTCTATGGAATGAAGCTTCTCGACTTCAACGGTCCCGAATTTTGATATCTTCCCAAGGTCGTTCCTGCCAAGATCGACAAGCATATTGTGTTCGGCGAGTTCCTTTTCGTCCGAAAGGAGCTCCTTTTCAAGGCGCCTGTCCTCATCCTCATTTTTCCCTCTGGGCCTTGTTCCGGCGAGGGGGAAGGTATGAAGTATTCCGTCTTCAAGCTTCACAAGGGTTTCGGGAGAAGCGCCAGCGACCTCCACATCCATACCGGAAAAATAGAACATATAGGGCGAGGGGTTTATCGTGCGAAGCCGTCTGTAGGTATCAAGGAGGCTTCCCGAATACTTCGCGGACAGCCTGTTTGAAAGCACCACCTGGAAGATATCGCCTTCATAGATATATTTCTTTGCCTTCTCTACCATGCGGCAGAACTCTTCTTTTTTGAAGAGGGGCTTGACCTCCGAAAGGAGCTTCCCTTCGGGTTCGACCTTCTTTTCATTACTTTTCAGGAGACGCGCCATGTGCTCAAGCGAAAGCTTTGCCTTGTTGTAGCCGGTCTCTACATTGTCAAGCTTCATATTGGCGATCAGTATGATCTTTTGTTTTCTGTTGTCAAAGGCTATGACCTTGTCAAATAGCATTAGGTCAACATCTTTGAATTCCTCATTATCCTCCACATCGCATTTCACCGATGGCTCGCTGTATGAAAGATAATCAAAGGAAAAATAACCGACAAGCCCTCCGGTGAAGGAGGGAAGATAATCGAACCTCGGGCTCCTGTGCTCGGACAGGATCTGCCGGAGGTAGGATGAAGGATCATAGGTCTTTACGGAGAGATTTCCCATCTTCATCTGCCCATTAATGCATGTGATCTCCATCTTGGGATCATAGCCGAGGAAGGTATAGCGCCCCCAGGTCTCGTTTGCCTGCGCGGACTCGAGCATATAGCAATGGGTTGATACGTTTTTCAGTATCCTTATGGCTTCGATCGGAGTGATGAAGTCAGAAAGGATCTCGCAGCTTACCGGAAGCACATCATACTTTCCGGACTCTGCTATTACTTTTGCTTCTTCAAGAGATGGTCTGATCTTCATGGCAATACCTCGAAAAAAAAGCCCCTGCAAGAAACCTGAACCAGAAAACCACAGGCTTTTTGCAAAGGCATCATTTCAAAATCATCGTTGCTTTGGCGATTTAAAGTATTAAACTTTCGGTATGATACCACCCGATAAATCCTCTGTCAAGAGGGTCAGCAGATGATGTTCGTCCTTTTGATATCGCAATTGTCGGGCTCTATTATGAGCTCCTTTATCTCCTTTACTTTGATCTCACCGGAGCCGGGATTCAAGACGGAATCGATCTCTGATGTGATATCGGCATCTATATTTTCAGCGTACTCAAAAGCAAGGGACGTGTTTATCAGCCTGCAGTTTTCCATCTTGAGGTTTTCGATATAGCAAAGCCCCTGGTTTGACTCTATCGTGCAGTTTACAAAGGTCAGGTTTTTCGTATTCCATCCGAGATATTCCCCAAGAATGTGGGAATCATATACAGTCACATTCTCGCAGTTCCAGAAACAGTCCTTTGTCATCAGCCTTGAGTTTCTGATCTCAAGATTCTTCGCGCCGTCAAAAGCGTAATTCCCAAAGAGGTTCATACGGTCAACCTTGATGTTTTCGGAATTCATCCCGAAATAATCCCCCTTTACGCTGACCTCTGAAAGCTCCACTCCGTCGCACATCCAAAGAGTCTCCTGCGCGATTGGAAGCGAGGTTCTTTTTATTGTAATGTTTTTGCATCTTCTGAAGTTCTTCGGCGCTCCGATGATGCAGTCCTCGACTACCATATCCTCCGTGTACCAGACACCGGACCTTGCCATCTCCTGAAAACAGGAGTTTTGAAGATGCACATTCTTTGAATACCAGATAGGATATTTCCACTGAAACTCGCATCCGAAAAGCTCAATGTCCCGGCTTTCCTTTAATGGTGATTCTCCGTCAAAGAAGACGCTGTCATATACCTTCAGGTTCCTTCCCCGATAGAGCGCCCTCTCTCCGGTAAACTTTTCATTTCTGATCTCTTCATCCTTTCTTGAAAAAGGATTGTACCTCTTTTCATCCTGCATGATCTTCTCTTTCTATTTGCTTGAACTGTTACAATACATCTCTATTCCCTTTTTGAGCCTCTCCATTCCGTCCTCCACAGTGCTTTTCGGACAGGCGAGGTTGATGCGAAGATGCCCTTCTCCGCCGGGACCGTAGATCTCTCCTTTTGAAACAAAAAGACCTGTATTGGCTCTTATAAAAGCAGCAAGGTCATCTCTTCCTTTTGTGAGCGCACTGCAGTCGAGCCAGATGAGATAAGTCGCCTCTGAATGGATGAGCCTTACACCTTCGATATTATCCCTGATAAAGGTCTCAGCGAAAAGCTTATTTTTATAAACATATTTGTTCATCTCAAGGAGCCAGTCTTCGCCTTCCGTAAAAGCCGCTACTGCTGCTGTTATCGAAAGAAACGAAGGCTCCCCGCATTCATCGGTATTGAGCTGCCTCCATACCTTGTGACGAAGAAACGGATTTTTCACAAAAACCGCGCTTGAGCACATCCCTGCCATATTGAAGGCCTTTGAGGGCGCGATCGCGGTGATCGATATCCTGCTGCAGGTTTCCGAGGCTGTGGCAAATGGGACATATTCCTTTTTGGGATCAACAATATCGCAGTGGATCTCATCCGAAAGAACTGTTACTCCGTACTTTTCACAAAGTTCCCCAACCCTTGCAAGCTCATCTTTCGTCCATATCCTCCCTGTAGGATTGTGAGGATTGCAAAAAAGAAGGAGCGAGGTCTGAGGATCCGAAAGCTTTTTTTCAAGGTCTGAAAAGTCGATCTCAAAGCGCCCGTCTTTCTCGATCAGCCTGCTTTCAAGCACCCGTGCGCCATTATTTTTGATGCAGTTGTAAAAGACATTGTAAACAGGTGTCAGTATCAAAACATTTTCATCATTCGTCGTAAGTTTTCTTACAGTACTTGAGATCGTAGGTATCACTCCGGTCGAAAAGACAAGCTCCTCTTTTTTGATATCAAGGTGATGCCTCTTTTTCCACCACGAAATGTAAGCATTATACCATTCATCAGGCACAATGGAATATCCAAAAGCCCCTTCTGAAAGGCGTTTTGAAAGAGCTTCCTTTATTTCAGGCGCTGTCTCAAAATCCATATCAGCGACCCACATGGGAAGCTCCCCTTCCCGGACATCCCATTTTAAGGACCAGGAAGCGCTCCTGTCTATCTTTTTGTCAAAATCATATTTTCCCATTTCTATCCCTCATTCA
>CAMVHB010000113.1 GCA_947167155.1 uncultured Lachnospiraceae bacterium
CTGAAGATAGTTGACGATCTTCGTATATTCAGGATAGCAGAGGCCATCAGACGGGATATAACGGAAAAAGAGATCGCGGACATCACAAAGATAGATCTCTGGTTCATAGACAAGATCGCGATCCTTGTCGAGATGGAAAATGCCCTTAAGAAGGAAGAACTGACTCCTGAGCTCCTTCGTGAGGCAAAGAGGCTTGAATTCCCCGACAGGGTTATTGGAGAGCTTACAGGAAAGAATGAGGAGGACATCAAGGCGCTTCGCCTTGAGAACAATATTGTAGCTTCATTTAAGATGGTCGATACCTGCGCCGCCGAGTTTGAGGCCGCGACCCCTTATTATTATTCGGTTCACGACGGCGAGGATAATGAGGCGGAGGGCGCTTCAGATGGAAGAAAGAAGGTCCTCGTCCTGGGCTCCGGGCCTATCCGGATCGGACAGGGAATAGAATTTGACTTTTGCTCCGTTCACGCGACCTGGGCATTCTCAAGGGAGGGGTGGGAGACAGTCATTATAAATAATAATCCCGAGACCGTCTCCACAGACTTCGACATCGCGGACAAGCTCTACTTTGAGCCTCTGACGCCCGAGGATGTTGAGAATGTGGTCAGGATCGAAAAGCCGGACGGTGCGGTAGTGCAGTTTGGCGGGCAGACAGCGATCAAGCTGACAGCCGACCTTATAAAGATGGGCGTGCCGATCCTTGGCACAGCTGCTGAAGATGTTGATGCGGCAGAGGACAGGGAGCTCTTTGACGAGATACTTCAAAAGACCGGTATCCCGAGGGCAGCAGGCGGCACAGTCTATACAGCGGAGGAAGCGAAGGAGGTCGCAAACCGCCTTGGCTACCCCGTGCTCGTCCGTCCTTCCTATGTCCTTGGCGGGCAGGGCATGCAGATCGCATGGAATGATGATGAGATACAGCAGTTCATGGATATCATCAACCGTTACGCCCAGGACCATCCTATCCTTGTAGACAAATACCTTCAGGGCAAGGAAGTAGAGGTCGACGCGGTCTGCGACGGCGAAGACATAGTGATCCCCGGCATCATGGAGCATATCGAGCGTACCGGCATCCATTCCGGTGACTCGATCTCCGTCTATCCCGCGCCCACGATCTCCGATGAGGTAAAGGCAAAGATCACGGACTATACGGCGAAGCTCGCGAAGGCCCTTCACGTAAAGGGACTCATCAATATCCAGTTCATCGACCAGGGCGGCGAGATCTATGTGATCGAGGTAAATCCCCGCTCATCGAGGACTGTGCCCTATATCAGCAAGGTCACAGGCATACCTATTGTTGATATCGCGACAAAGGTTATCCTCGGAAGCTCCCTGAAGTCACTTGGCTACACGCCCGGGCTTCAGCCGGAAGCTGATTATTTTGCCATAAAGATGCCGGTGTTCTCGTTTGAGAAATTGAGAGGTGCTGAGATATCCCTCGGACCCGAGATGAAGTCGACGGGCGAGTGCCTTGGCATCGCGCCTTCCTTCAATGAGGCTCTTTACAAGGCCTTCCTTGGCGCGAATGTCATATTGCCGAAGCACAAGCAGATGATAATCACCGTAAATGACAAGGACAAGCCCGAGGCCGTCTCCGTCGCGAAGAGGTTCGCTTATCTTGGATACAAGATATACGCAACGCGTTCTACGGCAAAATACCTTCAGGAACACGGCGTTGACGCCCTCTGGGTAAACAAGATCACGCAGGAATCCCCCAACGTCATGGACCTGATCCTCGGCCACAAGATCGATGTTGTCATAGATACGCCTACCGAAGGACACGGCGACAAGACAAGGGACGGCTTTTTGATAAGGCGGAATGCCATAGAGACAGGCGTTTACTGCATCACCTCGATAGATACCGCAAACGCGCTTGCAATGTCGCTTGAGAGCAATATAGATTCCATCACTCCGATCGATATAGCGAAGGTGCAGGGACGGTAAGCGGGAGTCAGGTGGCGGTTCTCTGTCTTTGTACGTCCCGAAAGGAGGTTTCCCATGATAATGACGCCTGAGATGATGAACAACAGGCAGCCGAAGAAGGCTGTGAAAAGAGAGGATCCGCGAAAGCTTTCCCATGAGGACGACGCTCCGAGGGAAAGCAGAAACGAAGCACATACATCAAATGCTTCCACGATATCAAGCTCCGCAAAGAAGTCTACGAAATCAAAGAGGCCCGATCTCATAGATTGCCTTGGGAATTCCATAGAAAACCAGGTAAAGACCCGCACCATAGAGGGCGCGTCAAGAGCGGTGCAGTCGTTGATGAGTGAGATTTTCTGAGGCGGCGGTTTATGAGATGGCGTGTTTACGCGGTTTGTAGGGCATTGTGAACTAGAAGGTGAGGAAAATGAAGAAAAAGAAACTATTGTCTGTTCTTGTTGCGGCGGCATTGAGTCTAAGCTGTTTTGCTACTGTTCCGATTGTTTCACAGGCTACCGGCACGGGAACTGTTGACATGCTCCGACTTTACAATCCGAATAGCGGGGAACATTTTTACACGGCAGACATCGTGGAGAAGGATGATCTTATAAGCAAGGGATGGAAATATGAAGGGGTCGGCTGGATTGCTCCGACTAAATCTAATACTCCGGTTTATAGGCTCTATAATCCAAACGCAGGAGAGCATCACTATACTACGGATAGTGATGAGCGCCAAAAGCTTGTGATGGCAGGCTGGAAAGATGAGGGCACAGGCTGGTATTCCGACGATGGCGAGGCTGTTCCTTTATATCGTGAATTTAATCCGAATGCGACTACAGGAACTCATAACTATACATCAAATCTGTCGGAGCACAATTCCCTTGTTTCCTCAGGCTGGACAGATGAAGGTATAGGGTGGTATGGCCTGACATTTGCCGGGACATTTAAAGCGCCTGAACATCAGATTGAAATGAAAAGTGTCCCTATTTATGTGGGAAGTCCTAATGTCACGGATCACTTTTCGCTGTATTTTGCAGATGGTGTGGAAGACCTGGCATTTGCAGACCTGTTTGACTGGGCAGAAGTCCTGAACTCTCTTATACCGGAACCTACGGGCAAGTATGATGGTTTCAAGGTTTCTGCCGAGGTTACGGAAGACGGGAAGATGGTGATCCTGAAGCGTGAGACCGGATATGAGATGGCTGTAGACTTCGAAAACAGACTGTTAATCTGGGACGATTACTGCGGTTTCCTGCAGGGTGCCAATGCACCTTATCTGGACCTTGCCCATTTACCGGAGTCTGACGAACAGGGGCAGCCTGTTTATCTGAGCCGCATTGATACAAGGGAACGTCATGGGCATGGACCTGTGCTGGATCTGAGCGCTCTTTCCATTCCTTTGATCGCACAGGACGGGAAGTATCTTGTACCGCTGCAGACGCTTTCAGCGTTTACATTGTTCCCTAAAGCCATAGGCCTTTATTACAACCAGGAATGCCTGATCGCCACTAATATATCATCGATGAAGAATACGAAGGAGAAGCTGGATGATTATCTGGAAAACAGCGGTCTGGTGACACCTGAGCTTGCTGCGCAGGCCGAACAGAACTGTTCTACAGAAGAAGAAAAGCGGGCGTATATCCGCAGTGCTGTTGCT
>CAMVHB010000114.1 GCA_947167155.1 uncultured Lachnospiraceae bacterium
GCGGTTCGGACTTCACATTATCCTCAGTCTCAGTATTTCATAAGCGAGTGTGACCGGGTCGGGCTTCTTGTCTTCACGGAGATCCCGGGCTGGCAGCATATAGGCGATGAGACGTGGAAGGACATCGCCGTGAACAATGTGCGTGAGATGGTCACACAGTATCGGAACCACCCTTCGATCATCCTCTGGGGAGTAAGGATAAATGAGTCTCAGGATGATGATGAATTCTACAAAAGGACGAACATGGCAGCTCATGACCTCGATCCCACAAGGATGACCGGTGGCGTTCGATGCAACAAAAAAATGTCCTTCCTTGAAGACGTCTATACCTACAATGACTTTGTTCACAGCGGTGACAATCAGGGCTGCGAGAAGAAGGAGGATGTCACTCCGGATCCCGAGAGGCCTTATCTCATCAGTGAATACAATGGTCATATGTTCCCGACGAAGCCCTACGACAAGGAGGAGGAGATCCTCGAACACGTCCTTCGTCACGCGAGAGTCCTTGACAGCGTAAACCGTGAGCATGATATAGCAGGCGCCTTCGCCTGGTGTATGTTCGATTACAATACACACAAGGATTTCGGAAGCGGAGATCGTGTCTGCTATCATGGTGTCATGGACATGTTCAGGAATCCGAAGGCAGCGGCATACATATATGCTGCCCAGTCAAAGACAAGACCGGTCCTTTTCGTCACATCCTCAATGGATATAGGAGAGCATCCTGCGTCAGTCCGCGGCAGCATCTATATCATCACGAATGCTGATTCAGTGAAGATGTACAAGAACGGGCGGTTCATAAAGGAGTACTTCCCGACTGATACTCCTTTCAAAAACATGAAGCGGGGACCGATCCCGCTTGATGACCTGATAGGCGATGAGATGATGGAAAAGGAGGGCTTTTCAAAAAAGCAGAATGAACTTGTGAAGATCTGCCTGAATGAAACCGCCTTCCACGGCTACAAGATCACTCCAAAGATAGCACGTGCGGCGGCAAAGCTTATGGCCTTTTATCACATGAGTCCGGATGACGCGAAAAAGCTCTATGAAAAATATATAGGAGACTGGGGCGGTGAGTCAAAGGAATACAGATTTGAAGCGATCGTTGGTGGAAAGGTGGTAAAGACCATCACAAAGAGCGTCATGAGGAAGGTCGTTCTTGAAGCCGAGTGCTCATCAAATGAGCTTCATGAAGGCATTACGTATGATGTTGCAGAGCTTTTCGTAAGGGCTGTAGACGAGAACGGGAATGTGCTCTATTTCATGAATGAGCCTCTGGAAGTTTCAATAGACGGTCCGGCAGAGCTCATCGGCCCTAAAGTAGCGGCGTTCTCGGGAGGGCAGTGCGGCCTGTACCTTAAGAGCGTAGGAAAAGCAGGAACTGTAAAAGTAAAGCTTCATCTTGACGGGGCAGAGGATATCACTGTTTCACTTAATGCAGTAAAGGGGGAAAAGGAAAATGACTGACAGATCAAAGGTAATATTCGGAAACAAAATGCCCGACAGCGTTTACAAAAAGGCGCTTGATTCAAAAAAGAAATTTCTTGAAAAATATCCTGACGATCCGGATGTTACCTACAATGCCGTAATAAAGGACAATCCCGTAATAGGCGACTCTCTTGGGGTAAAGGATATAAGACTTGAAGAGGGTGAGTCAAAATATCCTTTTGATGAGGAAAAGGGGCTTATCGTCGGAAACATCAGGATGGGCTTCGGGCATTATCGAATCTCAATGGCCATGGCTTCATGCGCGCATGCTCTTGGGTATACTCCCTACTGGCTCGACCTGAACTCATTCCCTAAGACCACATGTACGAAGGTGATATCCGCACAGAACGAGCTCTATTCACTTGGGTCAAGGCTTTCGAAAAATCCGGTATTCAACAAGGTTGTATGGGAACCCGTGAATTATGAGGGATTCAGAGCGCTTTCCTACAATGCCACGGATCAGAAGAACGCGGAGCTCATGGCAGCTGTATATCAGAATATCCCGAAGGACATTCCCGTCATCGGGACCCATGTATGGCCGGCACAGGCCGCGCTTCACGCCGGGATGAAATATGTCGTGAATGCGATCCCCGACAACTGGCCCATGGCGCTTCATCTTGCGGAGGGCGCGGTGCATACCATCCAGTGCAGGAACGCCTATATGGGCTATCGTATATTGAACGGCATGAACAAAAACAGGGTATGCAAGCCCATGCCGAACAATGACCTCATCTATACCGGACATTATGTTGATGATGAGATCGTAAAGAATATCAAATCCGATTCCAAGAAGAGGATGAAGAGGAAGAAGGACAAGAAGCCGATGCGCTTCCTCCTTACCATAGGCGGCGCGGGAGCACAGAAGGAGATATTTGAAGCGATAATAAAGCATCTTCTTCCCGCGGTGAAAAAAGATCAGGCCGCGATCTTCGTAAATGTCGGCGATTATCGGAATGTATGGGACGAGCTTGTTGCATCGATAGACGGGATGAAGGATGTCTCGACGGAGCATTTTGAGGATTTTGCTGCAGCGTCAGAGTTTTCTGCCGAGGCTCTTGAAGCTGATGTTACAGGTATCCACGGCTTCTATCACAGCAATATATTTGAAGCTGTCTATATCACGAACCTTCTCATGAGATGCTCTGACGTCCTTGTCACAAAGCCTTCGGAGCTTTCGTTCTATCCTGTTCCAAAGCTTTTCATAAGGCGTGTGGGAAAGCATGAGATGTGGGGCGCCATCCATTCCGCGGAGGTCGGCGATGGGACCCTTGAGTGCAGGGATATTCCGCACATCCTTCAGATGACGGATATGTTTTTGCATGGCGACCGGCTTCTTTCCGACATGACGGAGGCGATCCTTTCAAACAACAAGGCAGGCCTCTATGACGGCGCCTACAAGGTAGTAGAGAAGGCCTTTGAGCTTCGGAAAAAAGAAAAATAATGATCGCTTTTTAAAGGGGGGAGACCATTATGATAAAAAAGCTTGAAAAGGAAAAGGCATATCTTCTTTCAACAGAAAATTCATCCTATGCCTTTCGTGTGATGGGGACGGGGCAGCTTGAGCACCTTTATTACGGGAAAAAGATAAGCCTTTCAAATGTGACGGCGTTTTCCGAAAAGCAGCTCTTTGCTCCGGGAAATTCCATCTCTTATGACAATGTGAACCTATCCGTCTCCCTTGAAAACAGGATGCTTGAAGCATCCTTCACGGGGAAGGGCGATATCAGGGAGCCCCTCATCGAAGCTGTCCTTCCGGATGGCAGCACGACCCTCGATTTTGTCTATGATTCGGATTCTATAGAGGAAGGCGCGTACTCTCTTTCGCGTCTTCCATCGGCTTACGCAAACCCCGGTGACGGGACCAAGACCCTTACCGTCAGATTGAAAGAAAAGCATCTTCCTCTGTCGCTCTCACTTTACTATATCGTATTTCCCGAAAGCGATGTGATAGTGAAGACCCTTTCGCTTCAAAACGACCTTGACGAAGATATTTATGTCACAAGGCTTCTTTCCTCAATGACGGATTTTCCGGACGCTTCATATACCGTATCGAATTTCACCGGCTCCTGGACAAACGAGATGAACCGGCA
>CAMVHB010000115.1 GCA_947167155.1 uncultured Lachnospiraceae bacterium
GATGATATATCAATGGTTTTGAGCGCAGTGTATTTCGGTCCGCAATCGGGGCAGCAAACAGGCTGCGCGTCATAGCGGCGGGACCTTATATCCTCATATTCAGCTTTGCAGGAGGGGCACATCTTGAAATCTTTCATCGATGTCCTCTCCCTGTCGTAGGGAAGGGAATCTATGATCGTAAGGCGCGGGCCGCAGGCGGTACAGTTGATGAGAGGATGGCGATATCGCCTGTCATTTTTGTCATAGAGCTCCCTTTTACAGTCCTCACATATCCCTATATCAGGCGGGATGAATATAATATCATCCCCCGCTCTCCCGCTGCTCTCCCTGATCTCAAAGGACTCAAAGCATTCGTTTGATCTGTCGTCTTCTATATCAATCTGAAGGATCTTTGCCCTGTCCGGTGCGTCGGTTTTTATCGCGCGCAAAAAAAGCTCAACGTCTTCCTTTCGCCCCTCGGCCCTGATCTCAACAAAAGGGCCCTGGTTTATCACAAAGCCCTTTATATCGTATTTCTCGGCGATCTTGTGCACGAAGGGTCGAAAGCCGACTCCCTGCACTATGCCCGTTATCTTTATATTCTTTTTGACCACAGGATCCTTCAAGGCTCTTTCCTTATATATTTTTTCAGCGTATCGAGGAGGACCTCAAGGTCGATGGGCTTTGCCACATGAGCATCCATCCCGGAATCTATGGCCTTTTTCACATCCTCCGAGAACGCGTTCGCTGTCATCGCGATAATAGGTATCCGCGCGTCTTTGTCCTTTTCAAGCGCCCTTATCGCCTTTGCGGCATCATAGCCGTTCATCACCGGCATCTGGATATCCATTAGTATCGCGTCATAATACCCCTTGTCGGAAAGCACGTATTTGTCGATCGCTTCCTGCCCGTTCTCGACCGACTCAATGATGAAGCCTTCGCCGGAAAGCAGCGCCGTCGCGATCTCCCGGTTCACAAACTGATCCTCCACAAGGAGGAGCCGCCTGCCGATAAAGTCGAAAGCTTCCTTCTCATCCGGCTCTTTTTCAACTTTCTCCGACGCATTCATATCATATTCGAAAGATAATGTGATGACAAACTCAGTGCCCTTCCCCTGCGCGGTATGGACCTCAGTCGTTCCTCCCATGAGGTCCACGATGCTCTTTGTGATCGCCATTCCAAGCCCGGTTCCCTGAATGCCGCTAACCGTGGATGTGCGCTCACGCTCAAAGGCTTCAAATACGTGGGCCGCGAAGTCTGGCGACATACCTATACCGGAGTCCTTTACGGAAAGGACGTAGGTGCCGCGGTCATTATTCTCATCAGTCTGTTTTAATGTCACAGACACGCTCCCGCCCTGCGGCGTGAACTTGAATGCGTTTGAGACCAGGTTCAGAAGAATCCTGTTGAAGCGGACGCGGTCTATCACAACATTTTGCTTTTTGATATCCCGTCCGTCGACTTCAAATTCTATCTCCTTTTCCTGCATCTGGAGCGCGAACATATCGCGTATCTCCTTCAGCATCTCACGAAGGTCGGAAGGCACCAGCTCAAGCTCCTGCTTCCCGCTCTCTATCCTGCTCATCTCAAGAACGTCATTGATGAGTGAGAGAAGATGCTGGCCCGATATCTCGATCTTTTCAAGATATTCCCGCATCTTTTCCTCGCTGACTCCCTTTGCCTTCGCGAGGGTCGTATAGCCGATGATGGCGTTCATGGGCGTCCTCATGTCATGTGACATGTTGGAAAGGAAGGTGCCCTTCGCGCGGCTTATCTCCTCCGCGGCCTCTTTTTCCGCGGCGGCCTTGCTCTCCCGTTTTGTGAGGGTCGAATAGACATTATAGATGATGATAAGCGCTATAGTGATGAAGGAAAGCTGGATCAGGGAATTGATGAAAATATGCTGCCTTATCGATGCGGTCTCCGTTCTGACGAGTTCATCCGCCTTCGCTTCGTCTATAAAGCCATTATCCTCGATCATTGTTTCATATTGGGACCGCACGGAAGCAAGCGAGCTTTCCATTATATCCTCCGAGGACTGCCTGACCCAGATATGGGAGGTGAAAAAGATAAGGAACAAAAGCCCGACCCAGACCACCATGCTCTTTCCGAAGCGGTGCGTTTCATCCCTTTGGAAGGCGCGCCTGAAAAATCCGAAACCAACGATCGACCAGAGCGCAAGGATCAGATACGAATTCGTGGACATCGCGCTGCCCGAGGACTCCATGAAATAGATGAAGAAGATGGTTGAAATGACAAGACCTGCAATGCCGGTTATCTTTATTAATTTTTTCTTTTCTTTTCGCGCTTCAAAAAATGCGACGATCGACGTGTAACCATAGGCTATCGTGGCGCCGATGGTACTCACATCAACTATCCAGCCGACCGCGGTACGCCCTACAAAGGGTATGGCGCAGGAAATCAGGATCAGAAAGATGAGCGCGTTTTTGGGATTGCCTTCGGAATTCAGCTTTCCGAACCACTCAGGAAGGATGCGCTCTCTTGACATAGTATAAAGGAGTCTGCTCGCGGCGATGAAATTTCCGACAAGACCGGTACCAATGGCGCAGAAGGCGACAATGAAGATAAGCATCATACCTCCGTTTCCGATCGAGGTATTTACGGCATTGAAGGTAGGAAGTCCCTCTATGCCGGACATATTCGAAAGGTTCCCGATGTAGGATGTCCAGCTGTCATAGCCCTTTGGAAGGATGCCTATGGCAACCCCGGAAAGCAGGATATATGAAAGCGCTGAAGTGATGAGCGCTATCATTATTATCAAAAGGATCTTTTTTCTGGAGAAGGAATATTCCTCAGAGGAGTTGGAGACGGATTCAAAGCCCACAAAGGCCCATGGCGTGAGTATCAGGATCTCAAAGACCTGAAGCAGCGGGCTTTTGCCGTTTGGCGAAAAATAAGGGGTCTTAACGGATATCCCGCCGTTTTGATGGACGACTGCTATGAAGCATATTATTATCCCAAGGAAGAGGACTATCGCCATGAGGGTCATGGTCCAGGACGCGAGGCGCTTCCTTGCGATGCAGATGAGGCCGAAGACAATGACTACGGCTATTGAAAGCAGGATCTCGCCAAGATAGACGTCGTAGCCCTGGATCGTATAAAGATAGCCTTTCTGAAAGACTCCGGGAAAGACATAGCGGCAGATCAGCGCGAGGGCCGTCGCGTTCGCCCAGCTTATCGCGATGTAGACAAGGAGCATGAACCAGGCTGAAAGGAAGCCGTGGTCGTAGCCGAAGACCTTTGAGGTATAGGTAAATGTGCCGCCGGCGCTCTTGTAGCGGTTGATCAGGAAGTGATAATTCATCCCGATTATGAACATGACGACGGCGCCGATGCCTATTCCTATCATGGAGCCGAGGGGACCTGCCTTTGGAAGGAACGTGGTTCCGGGCATGACAAAAGCGCCCCATCCGACCGCGCAGCCGAAGGATAGCGCCCAAACATTGACCGGCAGAAGATGCCGGCTCAA
>CAMVHB010000116.1 GCA_947167155.1 uncultured Lachnospiraceae bacterium
GTTGAGCCCGACCGCAATCAGCCGAGGAAAACCTTTGATGAGGATGAGCTTGAAGAACTGGCTGAATCCATAAAAGAAAAGGGTATACTGATCCCCCTCCTTGTCAGGTCCCAGGAGGATTATTATCAGATAATCGCAGGCGAGCGCCGTTGGCGCGCGGCAAGAAAGGCCGGGCTGAAAAAGGTTCCTGTCATTATAAGGGATGACATGACAGACCAGGAGGTCGTTGAGGTTCAGCTCATCGAAAACATTCAGAGGGCTGACCTTAATGCCATAGATGAGGCTCTTGCATATAAGCGTCTGATCGAAGAATTCGGCATGACGCAGGATCAGGTTGCCGACCGTGTTTCAAAGAGCAGGACTACGATCACGAATTCGCTTCGTCTTTTGAAGCTTGACGAAAGAGTTCAGAAAATGCTGATCGAGGACATAATCTCACCGGGTCATGCCAGAACCCTGATCCCTATCGAGGATCCCGAGAAGCAGTATGAGTATGCGCAGAAGGCATTGGATGAAAAGTGGTCGGTGCGCGATGCGGAAAAGGAAGTGAAGAAGCTTCTTTCAAGCAGCCCGTCGAAAAAGACAAAGTCAAAGCTGTCGGACGCACTTTCCGCAGTTTACGCGGATGTGGAAAATGACCTGAAGAACCGCCTCGGAACAAAAGTCTCGATCATGCCGAAGGATGAAAAGAGTGGTAAGG
Organism: uncultured Lachnospiraceae bacterium; assembly: GCA_947167155.1. Lineage (GTDB taxonomy): Bacteria > Bacillota > Clostridia > Lachnospirales > Lachnospiraceae > RUG306. Next base: position 701 of record CAMVHB010000116.1, read on the forward strand.
TGGAGATCGAATATTATTCTAAGGACGAATTGAACGATCTCATTGGAAAGCTGCAGTCACTTAGCTGAAAGGAAAAATAATGATAGAAGAATATCTTGGATTTGAATCGGATTATATAATAATAGGTCTTGCCGCGGTCGCTGTATTTCTTCTCCTTTGGGGGATCCTCAATACGGTAAGGATAGGTAAGCTCAACAAAAGGCTTGCGGCATTTATGAAGGGCAAGTCGGCCGAGTCTCTTGAAAACACATTGATAAAAAGGCTCGAAGAGGTGGATGAACTCACAGACAGGAATGCCTCAAATGAGAGAAATATCGAAGCCATCCAGAAGCATCTGAAAAAGTGCCAGAGCAAAACAGCGCTGGTGAAGTACAATGCGCTTGAGCAGCTGGGCGGAAATCTGAGCTTTGCGCTTTGCATATTGGATGATCTTAATAATGGTTATATCATCAATGTGGTTCATTCGCGCGAGGGCTGCTATACCTACTCGAAGGAAGTGATCGACGGAAATTCTGTGATCGGACTTGCGGAGGAAGAGGAAGAGGCACTTGCGAAGGCCATGGGCATAGAGTTGAAAAAGCAGAGAACATCGGAGAATTGAACAGGTGCATAAGTATTTAAGATCGATAGGGTTCAGGAATTACGGGAAGAGGGAATTTGACGAGTGGCTGTACAGCAAGGCTCTGGTGGATCCTGATATCATGGCTGACGCTCTCGATATGGATGGCAATGAGATAATAGAGCTTCGCAAGGAAGTCTCCGCAGGTATGGGCATATGCATGCGGGGCTTTCGGGCGCGTGACGGAAGGTTTGTGATGGATTATTATTTTCCATACCGCGAAGCGGTGAGGAAAGCCAATGCGCTTGAAACCAGCGTGATCCCGCAGACCGACAGGAACGGACTTTTCGGAATGAACGACGATACGAGGGTGGGTCTCGATCTCGTTTATTATGTTCAGGATATGATAAGGTTCCTGAAGTCCGACCAGAGCAGGAATTCAAAGGTTTTCTTCGGAGGGACCTCGCTTATGGGACTTTCCTCGGGAGGAAAGATAATAATGCCCGTCCAGAAGACTGCAGAGGCGATCGAAAGGAACGAAAAAGCAAAAGCCAAACGAAGCGAGCTTCTCCTTGCAGCGCGCGAAGGAGATGAGAGCGCTTACGAGGCTCTTTCAATTGATGAGATGGACACCTACAATGCGCTTGCGGGAAGGGTCGGACAGGAGGATGTCTATTCGATCATCGACACTTCTTTTATGCCGAGCGGCGTTGAGATGGACAAGTACATGATCATTGCCGAGATCACCGGGATCCACAGATTTCTGAACAAGACCTCGTCACAGACGGTTTATGTATTTTCGCTGAAGAGCAACCAGATGGAGTTTGACCTGACGATCAATGAAGCGGACCTTCTCGGCGTTCCGGAGGTAGGGCGAAGGTTCAAGGGAGATATGTGGCTGCAGGGGAAGGTGAACGCGTGAAATAATAAGGAGATCGAGGCTTTTAAAGCCCGATCTCCTGTTTTTTCAGCGTTCCTGGCGGGATTCGAACCCACGACCTTCCGCTTAGGAGGCGGACGCTCTATCCTGCTGAGCTACAGAAACATAACTGAACAATTATTTTATATTTTTTTGATGGGAAATTCAAGGTTTTTTTGATGAAAATTAAGGTGGCTACTATCGTTTATCTCGTGATAGCCGTATTGCTTGTGATATATGGCATTACAATAATGAGCCTGCAGTCGGGTTCAAAATTTTTCGTTGTGTGGTTCATAGTGGCGGGGATCTTTGCGCTTGCGGCCATCGTCCACAATACAGGGGTCTTTGGAACAGTCCACAAGGGAGTAAGGATCACTATCAATATCCTGATCATTGCTGCGATAATATGGATCGCTGTAACGCAACTCCTTGTGATCACGGCGTTTTCTCAGAAGCCTCCAAAAAACCTTGATTACATTATCGTGCTTGGTTCACAGGTGACGGAGTCGGGACCTGCCCCGATCACAAAGTTCAGGCTTGACAGCGCTTATGATTATCTTTCGGAGAATGAGGATACTATTGTCATCGTATCAGGCGGGGCGGGTGGAAATGAGAGCCTGACAGAAAGCAGTGTGATGAAGGATTATCTTGAGAAGAGAGGGATAGCAGCGAAGCGTATCCTGACGGAGGATGAGTCGCGGAATACGACAGAGAATATCAGCTTTTCAAGCCATTATTTTGATAAAGAAAATGACACGGTCGGGATAGTCACGAACAATTTCCACCTGTTTCGCGCAGAAGCGATCGCAAAAAAGCAGGGGGTGAAGAATATCTCGGGTATCTCTGCCCCCTGCCCGCCTTATTATCTTCCAAACAATATGTTCCGCGAAAGCTTCGGCATCGTAAAGGATTTTCTTTTCGGAAATCTGTGACAGAAGCATATCAATAATGTTATAATCAAGCGATAATGTCCGTATGTATATCGGAGAAGATAGATGTTTACTGACAACCTGCCGGTTCCGGTGCTTGTTTTGCTGATAATTGTTTCCGGAGCACTGATATTATTTCTATATTTCATCTGCAAGAAGCTTATGAGAACTGAAAATACGGCGCTTCGGCTTCTTGCGACAATAGGCGGAGCGGGGGCGGTCACGACTATAGCCTTTTTTGCGCTTTATCTCGTGCTTACGATCATGGCAAGGTATTCACACTAGTGTTTTTGGGAGGAAAACGTTCCGATGGAAGAAGAAAAGAATAAGAAAACAGCTCCGG
>CAMVHB010000117.1 GCA_947167155.1 uncultured Lachnospiraceae bacterium
ACCTGTCAACGTTGCTGTCATCAAGCGCTGCCTCGATCTCGTCAAGAAGACAGAAAGGCGAGGGCTTCAGGCTCTGTATCGCAAAAAGGAGGGCGATCGCTGTAAGTGATTTTTCGCCTCCGGAAAGCTGCATCATATTCTGAAGCTTCTTTCCCGGCGGCTGGCAGGTGATCCTGATACCGCTCTCAAGAAGATTTTCTTCATCGGTAAGAGAGAGCTCCGCCTTTCCGCCTCCGAACAGTACCTTGAAAACTCTGTCAAATTCCTTTTGGATCTCAGAAAAGCCCTTTTCAAACTTTTCCTTCATCCCCTCGGTAAGCTCAGTTATTATCTTTGTAAGGGATTCCTCTGCTTCTATCAGGTCGTCATGCTGTCCCTTCAAAAATTCATATCTCTCAGAGACCTCCTTGTAGTCCTCGATGGCATTTACATTGACATTTCCCATGAGGCGGATCTCGTTTTTGAGCTTGTTGATATCAGAAGATACCTTCTGGCTGTCTGTCAGGCTCTCATCAAGGAAAGATAATGCGTCATGCGGAGTCAGCTCATATTCCTGCCACAGGAAATCGGTCCGTATCGAGATCCTCTCTTCTATCTTTTCTTTTTTGTCTGAAAGACGCTGGAGCTCCTTCTCAAGAGAGAATATCTTTTTTGAAGCCTCCTCCTTTTCCTTGAAGGAAGCCTTGTAATGCGAATCACATTCCTCGCGCTCCTTTATCTTTTGCTGCCGCCCTTCCTCGAAGGTCTTCTCATCATCATTTGAAAGTGAAAGTATCTCCTCGGCCTGTTTTATCTCAATAGTAAGCTTTTCAACATCGTTCTTGTTGGTTTCCTTACTTAAGATAAGATCTGATTCCCTCTTTTCGGCGGCGGTAACCTCTTCAAGAAGCCTTTCCCTTTCTCTTTTCGCAAAGTCCCTTTTCTGCTTTGCGGATTCCGCCTCGACCTGCACCTCTGACATCGTACGGGCAGCGGTTGACTCCATGTAGGTCTTCTCATCAAGGGTCTTTTTGAGCTCCTCGTTTTCTTTGTTTAAGTCCTTTTCCCTGAGGATCGACTCCTCCATGAGGATGGCGGATTCCTTCACTGCCTCCTCTATGGACTTCATCTGTGAATCCGCGTCGGATATCTCGGCTTCGACCTCCGAAAGGCTCTTTTCATCCTCTTTCTTCTTGTCAATAGCCGTCTCGTAATTGATCTTTGCGGTATTGTGAGAAATGAGAAGTTCGGAAAGCTTTTCCTCATTTTCTGAAATGTCGTCGAGGAGCAACGCCTCTGCCGTTTCTATCTCTTCGATACGCTTCTTCTTTTCCACTGTCTCCTTCAAAAGAGCATCCTTTCTCTTTTGAAGTTCCTCTATCTCCCGGTTCCTTCCGAGAAGCCCGGCATTCTTTTTGAATGCGCCTCCTGTTATCGAGCCGCCCGGAGAAAGAAGCTCGCCCTCAAGAGTCACGATACGAAGATTCTGGCGGTACTTTCTTTGAATTGAAAGGGCATTTTCCATATTGTCACAGACAAGGAAGCCTCCGAGAAGGTTTTCTGCGATGATACGGTATTCATCCTTGATCTTTACAAGCTCTGACGCCCGCCCGAGAACGCCTCTCTCTGAAAGAGCATCTTCATCGGGGAGCCTGTGCTCCTTCACATTTGAAAGCGGGAGAAATGTGACTCTTCCAAGCCGGTTCTCCTTAAGAAAGGTGATCTCTTCTTTAGCGGAGTCCTCGTCCCTTGTCACGACATTTCTGATATTACCGCCAAGTGCTGTTTCTATCGCATTTTCATATTTCTTTTCAGCGGTAATGAGATCGGAGACAGTTCCTATGATGCCTGTATCCTTGTCCTTCCGATCCATCACGCTTTTTATGGCATTCCCGAAGCCCTCATAGCGCTCGGCATAATTTGAAAGGGTTTCAAGCGCTGATTCTATCTTCAGGATCTCGTTTCTCTTTGCTGTAAGTTCAGAGCTTTCAGCTTTCTTCTTTTCCTCCCAACCCTTCTGCTTCTCACTCAAGACCTTTTTTTCGTCTTCAAGAGAAGAAAGTTCTTTTTCAAGTTCCTCATATTTTTCCTTCAGAGACTCGATTTCTTTGTTCTTCTCCTCCTCGACGGTCTTTTTCAGAAGGATCCTCTTTGAAAGACTTGATTTTCTGATCGAAAACTGGGACAAAAGAGTCTTGTTTGATTCGGTCTTTGACTTTATCTCGCCTCTTTCATTCAATATACGGACTATCTCATTTTTGTTCTCGTCTATCTTTCTGTTGCTGTCCTTGATCTCGTCCTCAAGAGCCTGATAATCAGCCGTGACCTTTGAAAGCCTCTCCTCAACCTCAATGAGGGATTGGGAAAGCTCCTTTTCTTCCCCTTCCTTCGCTGAAAGCAAAGACTTCTTTTCTTCTATCTCTGCCTTGATCTCTGTTAGCCTTTCGTCAAAGCTGCTCTCCTCCTTTTCATAAGCTCTGACCCTTTCCTGCAAAACAGAAAGGTTCTGACTGAGTGCAGCCCGTTTTGTGATGCTCTCTTCCTTCTTTTGCCGGAGTTCCTCTATCTCTTTGTCAAGGCTTTTGATCCTTTCATCCGCTTCCTCAAAGCTCTTCTGTATCCTCTCATTTTCACGGTTTGCGTCATCAAGCTCCTTCGATGCGTTTTCGATAGAGGAGTCGATCTCCTTCCTTTCCTCGTCACTCTCTTTTTTCTGCATGAGGAAGAGATTCACATCAAGCTTCTTCAGCTCTTCCTTCTTGAGGAGATATTTCTTCGCAGTTTCGGACTGTTCTTTTAGGGGACCGACCTGCTTTTCAAGCTCTGAAAGGATGTCATTTACGCGGGTCAGATCATCATGCTCTGCAAGAAGCTTTTTTTCAGCCTCTGTCTTTCGTCTTTTGTACTTTACAATACCGACAGCCTCGTCTATGAGCTCTCTTTTTTCTTCAGGACGGCCGGAAAGAATGGTCTCTATCTGTCCCTGACCTATGATGGAATAGCCCTCTTTTCCGATACCGGTATCATAGAATAATTCATTGATGTCCTTGAGGCGGACATTTGCGCCGTTTATCATATACTCGCTCTCGCCGGATCTATAGACCCTGCGGGATACAGTAACTTCATCATATTCTATCGGGAGAGTGTGATCTGAATTGTCTATCGTGATCGCGACAAAAGCGCTTGAAAGCCCGCGTCTTGCCTCGGTTCCTTCAAAAATGACATCAGTCATGGATGCGCCCCGGAGTTCCTTTGCACTCTGTTCGCCCAGAACCCATCTTACTGCATCTGCGATATTTGATTTTCCGCTTCCGTTAGGGCCTACTATTCCCGTGATACCATTCTCAAATGACAGTACCATGCGGTTGGCGAAGGACTTGAAGCCCTGCATTTCTATGCTTTTAAGATACATCTTCCTTTTCC
>CAMVHB010000118.1 GCA_947167155.1 uncultured Lachnospiraceae bacterium
AAACTGCTCTGTCAGATAGTCGTTGAAGGCCGCACCGGGACTTATCAGCCTGATGCTGCAGAATGTTGCGTCACCTGACGAGAAGTTGGTGCCTTTGTATGGAGGATTGAGGCAGATGCATGAGATCAGATATGAAAATTCCTCCTTCAGTTCTTCTATGGACTTTTCCATACCCTGCCCTTCTGCAAAGTAGCGAAGGATCATCTGTGAAAGTATGGGCTTTGCCTTGAAGGAATCCGTCATGTACCTGTCGAGCGCTTGTGCCCTTTGTGCGGCCTCAGGGAGCTTGTCAAGCGAAAGGTCCCTTATCCCTCCGAGTAGGGATTCAAAAATGACAGCCCGGTAGGTTGCGGAAGGCATATATTCCATCCTTGTGACTTCATTTGCCGTCAGATCCTTTGAACTGTTTTCCATTGCGGGAAGCTCTTTGAAGGCATAGCGCACATCCTTTTCGTCAAAATCCTCCTTCTCCAGAAGATACCTGTTTGCGCTGGAAAAGTCATCGGCGAGGTCATATACTATCTTAAGCTGCTTTAGCTCTTTTTTCTCCGCCCCGGTCAGCTCTTTGACCTGCTCCCCGTCATTCTCATTTTCACCATCTTTTTCTGTCTCTTCCCTTGCCGACAGCTCCTCTTTTCTTTGAATATCTCTCACCGCCTCATCAACAGTCTTCCCTGCAAGGAGATAACCTTCAAAGACGCCGGGCGCTACCTTGATCTTTTGCTGAACGCCTTTTTTGTCAGTGAACACAAATTCCTTTTCTATATTGACAAAGTCGTACTTCAGGGTTCCGGCATCACCCTTTACTTCTTTTTTTATGATCTTCCTGTACTGCTGATCTATGACAGTAAGCAGGACTTCACAAAGGCTCAGAAACCTCATGATATCGGCATTTAAGGAAGCCTTTTGCTTTAATCTGTTTTTGTAATAATCACTTACTTTTTTTGCGGCTGTCCTGATCGCCTTATGTGCCTCTTTCAGATCTGCCGATGTATAATCGCCTGATTTTATGAGGTCATCAAGCCCATAATCATCGATCTGGAGCGCATTGTTCCAGACATCCTGGTCTTCCTTCGTCCTCTCTTCTTCGGGGATCTCATTCATTGCCGTTTCAGCAATCTTCGAACCAAGACTCCGCATTTCATTTTTTATTTCATTTACATTAAGGTCTTTGTCCTCCTCGTAAAAGGCCGAGAGCTCTCCTGATTTTGCAGAACGCATCTGTTCCCCCACAGGTCCCGGCGCATATCCGAAAATCTCATCATCATTGTACTGTGCGGTCTTATAGAATCTGTCGAGCTCCTCCTTTGTATAGAGCTTCTGCCCGAAGTTCTGATAGGAGAGATCCATTTTGTTCATTTTGGAGGCCATATGTTTTCCTGTCAGGACGGCAATGCCGGGGTGGTTGGCGCCTCTCGCCATATGTACGAGTGCGCCGCCCACACCTTTAAGTGACAGGTTTTTCTGCTCAAGCTCCTTGACGATCGGGAGATTGATAGTCTTTGCCATGTCTATGACAAAGGTGGTGCAGTTTCGTTTAAAGGCGGTATAACCCTTGTCTGCGTATTTTTCCGAAGCCCTGAGGATCTTGTTTATGTCGCCGGGCTTGACCTGATAACGGAGCGCCACATCATAGGGCTGGCCTCCATCATCCTGAAGGCTTCCGCCCATGACTGCCCCGTTTACGAGTGATGCGGGAGCAAAAATACTTTGACCCTTCCCCGGCCAGAAGCCCATCCGAAGCTGATAGCGTTCCTTTCTTTTCGTCGTCTTGTTGTAACGGCTGTAGGTAAGGCTTATCATGGCATGTCCCATGTCATCGAGGCCATTTAAGGATACCTTATCCCCTCTCTTTGCCTGCTTCATCATGATGCATACCTCCGGCGGATCCTCCGGATCTCCGGCCGTGAGCTTCTCCCATACAAGGGGTCCGCGCCTCACATCAGAGTAGATATCGATATCCTCTCCCTCTTCGTCCTTTCGAACTATCTCGTCCCTGAATTCTTCGTCCTTCCTCCCCGGCACCATTTTGTGGGTTCTCTTCTTCTGGACTCCCTCCTTTTCCTTTCCGCCTGAGGGCAGCGTGAGTCCGAAAACTCCCGTGAGGGTTCTTATCGGAACAGCGGAAAACCAGCGCCAGCCAAATGAAAAATAGCTCTTCAGCTTTTTGATAAGGGTCATGCTCTCTTTGGAGCCCTGCACAGGTACTGCTGCCTTGTGCCTTACTGAGACCATGTCTTTCCGGATATTATTCTGCTCTATAATGGGGTCGATCGTATTTAATTCCTTAAGCCGTTTTTGAAGCCTCTCAAGCTCTTTCTCCGACCTTTCGATCTTCTGTGCAAAGGCATGAGCTGTGATATTTTTATGCTTTGAAGCGCTTGCATATTCCCTTTTGATCTTCGCATAGCGGGTGTTCATTACCGCATCTTTGAAATCGAGACCATCCCCGCCAAAGACATCCTTCCCGACCTTGATGCCGTTCATACTCATCATGGTCCTGCCAAGAACAAGGGAGTCAAGGAGCTTCTCCGAAAGCTCTCTCTGCTCTTCTGTGATATCCCCGGTCTTGTTCAATGAAAGCTCGTCGTTCAAATGGGTCTTGTAGACTTCATTTGTGATGATCTCCTTTCGAAGCTCATAGTAGGCAGCGATGGAACGCAGCGAATTAAGTCTCTCAGAAAGTCTCTCCTGATTTTCAGGCTTCAGTGTATCAATGTAACCATGCTTTTTCATCAGGCGGTCAAAGGCAGCAACCTTTGCTGAAAGACTCTCAAGCTTTGCGGCGTTCTTTACAAGCGCTGTATCATCTGAAAGGTCAAGGCTTCCTACATCAAAAAGGAAGAGCTGCTCTGCCATGAGATCGAGAGCCTTGAAAACATCCTGCCCTTCAAGGGCCAACCCCTGCATCTTCACGCTCTTTCCAAGATATAGAGCGGCAAGCTCAAAGTTTGCCTTGTCATCCCCTTCTTTCATAAAGGCGGAGAGGTCAAGGTACTCATCCTTTTCTATTCTGAAAGCCTGTCTTGTCACGGCGCGATTTACGGCATCAAAGGATGCAGTCTCAAAATCCGAAACGGTCTCGACAAGGAGCGCAGCATTCTCCGCCTTCCGGTAGAGGAGTGATGCAGGATCTTTGATCTTTTGTTCTCTCTCTTTTTTGCTGAGCCGGTACTTGAAGGAGCCTGTCCTGTATGAAACTCCGAGTGTTTCATTCAAAGGCGCATGCTGCATGATCCACGTCTTGCCCTGGTCTGTTTCCTCCATAGCTTTTGAATACATCTGGAAGAAATTTGCGCTGTGGGGGG
>CAMVHB010000119.1 GCA_947167155.1 uncultured Lachnospiraceae bacterium
AGGCCCGGTCTGAAAATGAAATGTAAAGATCGCTGTCAACAGCGCCGCAGAAAAACGATAGGTCTTCCATATTGTTCTCCCCTGAAAAAAACAAAAATCCTTTTATTACTTTATCACAAAGAAGCGAATAAATGTAGAGAAAAATGAAGCGGACTTTATCTTTTGAGGCATCTGTTGACAGGTAGTGTACTATCTGTTATAGTACACTTGCTCGAGTGAACTGAAGAAATCCTATGAAAAGGAGGTGACCATGCAATATGACTGAGATAGATTACCGCGATCCGCGCCCGATATATGAGCAGCTTGCAGGTGTTTATGAAGATATGATCCTGAAAGGCGCGCTGGAGAGAGGCTCGAAAATGCCTTCTGTCCGTGATACGGCAGCTCACTTTTCAGTAAACCCCAACACTGTGCAGAAGGCTTTTTCGAAGCTTGAAGAGGACGGCTTCATCTATACCGTGAAGGGACGCGGGAACTTCGTGTCCGAAATGGAGCCGCTTCTTTTAAAGAAGCAGGAGGTCTTTCTTACAGAATTTCGAAAGACCGTATCAAAGGGAAAAGAGCTCTTTGTCAGTGAAGAAACCATGGAAAAAGCCCTTCACGAAGAATTCAAAGGAGGCAGTAAGGATAATGATTGAAATAAAAAATGTTACAAAGCATTTCTCCTTCGGTGAGATCACAGCGCTTTCGGATGTCTCGCTTACGATCAATGACGGCGACATCTTCGGTCTTATCGGAACCAACGGCTCCGGAAAGTCCACTCTCCTTCGGATCATGTCCGGAGTACTGAAGAGTGACTCCGGCGAAGTCCTGATAGACGGTGAGAATGTTTTTGAAAATGATAATGTAAAAGCAAAGCTTTGCTTCATCCCCGACAATGTTTATTTCGCACCAAATGCGACGCCAAAGAGTGAGGGCGAGCTTTTTGAAGCAGCGCATCCCGATTTTGACAAAAAGCGATACCTGTCACTCCTTCAAAAGCTTTCGCTTGATCCCGAGCAAAGAGTCAATACCTTCTCAAAGGGAATGAAGAGGCAGCTTTCGATACTCCTCGCACTTTCATCGGGAAAAAAATACATCTTCTTCGACGAGACCTTTGACGGACTTGACCCTGTCATGCGCCAGACCGTGAAAGGAGCGATCGTTGAAGCGGTTTGTGACCTTCAGATATGTCCTGTCATCGCCTCCCACAATATGCGTGAGCTTGAGGATATATCGGGTTCAGTCGGTCTTCTTCACAAGGGCGGTGTACTGCTTTCGGACAGCCTTGATGATATGAAGCTCAATGTCCAGAAGGTCCAGGTTGTGATGAAAAACTCATCCGACCTTGAAAAGCTCATGAGCGAGCTTGACATAGTCTCAAAGGATGCCATGGGCTCCATAAATATCCTTGTAGTTCGGGGCAACAGGGATGAGATCCTCTCAAAGGTAAATGCCTATACTCCCGTTTTTGCGGAATCTGTTCCCCTTACTCTCGAAGAGGTCTTCATCTCTGAAACAGGTGCCGGCGGCTATGATCTCAAGGATCTCTTCGTTTGATGAAAGGAGCTTTCAAAATGAATACGAAAAAAATATTCAAGAATCTGATGAAGGAAAAGATCTGGCTCTTCCTTCTCATATTGATAACGGGATTTTTCTTCTTCCCCGTAAGGGTGATAATGCTCCGTCAAGCGATCCTTGACGACATAAGAAACGGTTTTGACAGGTCTTTTTCCTCTGTAGCATCAGTCCTTGGTATAAACGCTCAATATACGGACAAGCTTCTCATTCTTCTCCTTGTGGTCATTGCAGCCTTTATAACTGCAGGAGTTTCATTTCATTATCTTCATGATGTGAGCCGGACAGATTTTTGGATGTCGCTCCCCATCAAAAGGAAGAAGCGCTTCATGCTCCACTTTCTGTCGGGCGCGCTTTCAGCTGTCATCCCCTTTGTGATCGTTTTTCTTGCCTCAGGGATAATATGCTTTGTAACGGGCATGCTGACAGGAGCCGGGATCAGCGCGTTTTTCCTCTCGATGCTCTCGCTCATACTCGTCTTTTTTGCAGTATATCTTCTTTCCTGCCTCTGCCATATACTCACGGGACGTACTGTGATAGGAGTTCTTCTTACGGGCTTCTTCCTTGTGATTGGTCCGGGCGCCATCTATCTCTTTGAAGGACTGTGCGGCTGCTTTTTGACCCATTATATTTCAGATATCAATCCAGGAGTTGCCGTCTGGTTTTCCCCCGCGACTCTCGCTTCATTGAGCGATATTTCGGGCCGCATTATTTTCGCCCTGATCTACTCCGTCATCTTCCTTGTGCTCGCTCTGATCGCGGTTGAAAAGAGACCCGCGGAAGCCGCCGGCAATTCATTTTCCTTCAGGTGGCTGCCTTTATTTATCAAGATCGCGGTGACAACGGCGGGCTCGCTGTTCTTCGGCCTTGCCCTTTCAGCCTTTGGCTCGGGAGACCTTCGGATCTGGTTCCTCTTCTTCATGGTGATCGCGGCGCTGATGCTACCGATGGTAATGGACCTGATCTTTTCCATGGACCTTCGGGCGATAAAAAAGAACTGGAAGATAAACCTCCTCTCCTTCGCAATCCCCATTGTGATAAGCATCTTCTTCGCGGCAGACATTGCAGGCTATGACAGATTCGTCCCGAAGGAAAATGAGGTCGCATCTGTCGGCATTATCGGGGATGATTCAATGAATTATCAGGGCAGCCTCTATGTGCTCGGCGAGAGTCCCGACAAAACGTATTATTCCAAAGAGCCTGTTTCCATAGAAGAAGCAGCCCGCTTCGTTCAGAATAATAATCCAAACAGGGATGGATATTATATGCTGAGGCTTGTCTTTAATCTGAAATCCGGAAAAGTTGTAAAGAGGCAGTATCCCACCTCGTATGATGAGATAAGGAATCTTTATGATGTCTTTTCAAAGGATGAAAAATACAGGGAAGATATCGCCCTTGCAAAAAAGCTTGAGTATACGGGTGAAAAGACCATATTCGCCCTCTCTCCCTACGATCCCGATCGTGTCATCGAAGGCGAAACCGTAATGCTGAATCTTGACGAAAAAGGAAAACGTACTCTTATTGACGCCCTCGTAAAGGATGAAAGCAATATGACCTACAGCGAATATGAGCGCAGCACTCCAACGTATCTCATTGAAGTCAGAAGATCCTCCGACGAAGACGGCGCATCAGGCGTGCTTTCGATATATCCGGAGTTTGGTGAGACGCTTGAGGTTTTAAAAGATTTCATGTGACAAAAGAACGGAGCTTTTGAAGGAA
>CAMVHB010000120.1 GCA_947167155.1 uncultured Lachnospiraceae bacterium
TGAAGGCCTTCCTCGGAGGCACATCATTTCCCATCAGCATCTCGGTGACATCGGAGGCCATCCTCCCGTCATCTATCTGGACTCTTTTCAGCTTCCTTCTTGCGGGATCGAGCGTAGTCTCCCATAGCTGCTCCGGATCCATCTCTCCGAGTCCCTTGTACCTTTGAAGGGTGAAGGGACCGCTGTGACGGGATCTGTATTTTGCGAGAGCAGCGTCATCATAGAGATACTCCTCCCTGCCGCTTTTCGGGATCGCCTTGTATAAAGGCGGCATCGCGATATAGACATGTCCCTCATATATGAGCTCGGGCATGAAGCGGTAAAATAATGTTAGGAGAAGCGTTGAGATATGCGCACCGTCGACATCGGCATCCGCCATTATTATTATCTTGTCATAACGTAGCTTCTTGATATCAAAGTCGTTTCCATAGCCCTCTGAAAAGCCGCAGCCGAAGGAATTGATCATAGTCTTGATCTCAAGGTTTGAGAGTATCTTGTCCATGGAGGCCTTTTCGACATTCAAAATCTTTCCTCTTATCGGGAGGATGGCCTGAAAGTTCCTGTCTCTTGCTGTTTTTGCCGATCCGCCGGCGGAATCTCCTTCTACTATGAATATCTCGCACTTTGAAGGGTCTCTCGATTCACAGTTTGCAAGCTTTCCGTTCGAATCAAAGGAGAATTTCTGCTTCGAGAGAAGGTTGGTCTTTGCCCGCTCTTCCGATTTTCTGATCTTTACCGCCTTTTCAGCGCAGGCGATGATATTTTTGAGGACGGGAAGGTTGCGGTCAAAAAAGAGCACGGCTTCATCAGCTGTGACCTTTGAAACAGCCTTTACTGCGTCCTGATTGTCAAGCTTGGTCTTGGTCTGTCCTTCAAACCGGGGATTTGGATGCTTGATCGAAACTACGGCAGTCATCCCGTTTCGGACCTCGACTCCGTTGAAGTTCTGATCCTTCTCCTTCAGGTTTCCAAGAGCGCGGGCATAATTGTTTATGACCTGGGTAAAAGCAGTCTTAAAGCCGGTAAGATGTGTTCCGCCCTCGGCATTGAAGATATTGTTGCAAAAACCAAGAATATTCTCGTGAAATTCATTAACGAACTGGAAGGCGATCTCCACCTTCACGCCCTCGTTTTCTCCCGAGAGATAGATCACATCCGTGATCTTTTCAGAGTTTTTGTTGATATCAAGGACGAAGCCCTTTATTCCTTCAGGCTCGTGGAAGGTGATCTTTTCGGGATTTTCACGCCTGTCCTCGTATTCTATTGTAAGCGAGGGATTGAGGTAAGCTGTCTCATGAAGGCGGCTCTTGATCTCGTCCTCCCTGAAGCGCGTTTTTTCAAATATCTCGGGATCGGGAAGGAAATTCACCTTTGTTCCTGTCTGCTTTGATTTTCCCGTCACGGGGAGAAGGCCCTTCTCGAGCTTTACTGTAGGAATTCCCCGCTCATATCTGTCATGATATACATTTCCGTCGCGGCAGATCTCAACATCAAGATAGGTTGAGAGCGCGTTCACTACAGAAGATCCTACTCCGTGAAGACCGCCTGAGGTCTTGTAGACCGAATCATCAAATTTTCCGCCGGCATGAAGAGTAGTAAATACTATCCTCTCCGCGGAAACTCCCTTTTCATGCATTCCGACGGGTATCCCCCGTCCGTCATCTGAGACTGTGCAGCTTCCATCGGCTTCAAGAGTCACACTTATGGTATTGCAATAGCCCGCAAGATGCTCATCAACTGAATTGTCAACTATCTCATAAATAAGGTGGTTCAGTCCCTTCTGGGTGACTGAACCTATATACATGCCGGGCCTCTTTCTTACGGGATCCAGTCCTTCAAGGACAGTGATCTTGTCGGCCCCGTAATTGTCTTTTGTATTTGCCAAATCTGATACCTCTGTTGTTATTTTTTATCGCATTAAAGGCTTGCCCGGACGAGTTTAGGCCTGTAGCCCTTTTCGTCGAGCTTCTTCATTATCTCTTCCTTGTGCTCGCTTCCGAATGCTTCGAGCGTGATACGAAGCTCAACCGCTGCGTTTCTGTTTGTTGAAACGAACTGGTTGTGCTCAAGCTTGATGACGTTGCCCTGTGTCTTTGCGATCGTATCAGCGACAGCTGCAAGCTGACCGGGTTTGTCCGGAAGAAGGACTGAAACCGTAAATATCCTGTCTCTCATGATGAGACCGTGCTGAACGACAGAAGACATTGTGATGATGTCCATGTTTCCGCCGGAGATCACCGCCGCCACATTCTTTCCCTTTTCCTTGAGATGTGAAGCGGCCGCAACAGCAAGAAGCCCCGAGTTTTCGACTATCATCTTGTGGTTTTCCACCATATCAAGGAATGTGACTATGAGCTCGTCATCATCTACGGTGATGATATCATCTATGTTTTTCTGGATATAAGGAAAGATATTCTCGCCGGGAGTCTTCACAGCAGTGCCGTCGGCTATCGTATCAACTCCCGGAAGCGTTACTACATGCCCGGCAGAGAGGGATTCCTTCATGCAGGCAGCGCCGCTCGGCTCAACCCCGTAGACCTTGATCTTCGGGTTAAGGAGCTTTGCAAGTGTTGATACCCCTGTTGCAAGGCCGCCTCCACCTATCGGAACAAGGATAATGTCAACCAGCGGAAGATCCCTGAATATCTCCATCGCTATAGTTCCCTGCCCCGTAGCGACAGCGGGATCGTCGAAGGGATGGATCATGGTATATCCCTTCTCCTTTGAGAGCTCAAGTGCTTTTCCATAAGCTTCGTCATAGACATCACCGTAGAGAACCACCTCTGCCCCGTACGCCTTTGTCCGGTTCACTTTGATGAGCGGAGTTGTCGTAGGCATCACGATCGTTGCCTTTACCCCGTATTTCTTCGCGGCGAAGGCAACACCCTGGGCATGATTCCCTGCAGATGCAGTGATAAGGCCTTTTTCACGCTGTTCATCTGTCAATGTGCTTATCTTGAAATACGCCCCCCTGACCTTGTAGGCTCCTGTGACCTGCATATTCTCGGGCTTCAGATAGACATTGTTCCCTGAGAGATTTGAAAAATAATCGCTGAAAATAAGCTTTGTATCGCTTGTTACTTCTGAAACCTTTTTTGAAGCCTCGTCAAAATCCTTTTTTGTAAGCATATTCATTCCTCTCCATCCCGGGGGAGATCATCCTCCGCATCATTATCATTATCATTATCCTTGTCGGACGAAAACAGAGCCTCTATGAAGTCATCGGGATCAAATCTCGAAAGATCTTCTA
>CAMVHB010000121.1 GCA_947167155.1 uncultured Lachnospiraceae bacterium
GCAGAGCAGGAGCGGCTGACAGGGGCTGACATACTTTTTGCGGTGGGGCTTCTTGACAGGATAGGAGACAGGAATTCCGAGCTTATAAAGGCATCTGCAAAGACCGGAGTTTCCTCTGTCAGTGGGAAAGAGCTTTTGAAGTGCTATGATTCCTGGACTGCGGAGACTGGCAGGCTTGATCTCATATCAAAGGTCAGAGACAAGGGAACTTTAAAAACTTTTGAGACGGATACATCCCTCTCGGAAGAGAAACAGCTTGATCAGGCAAAGAAGCTGATAAACGATTGGAACGGCTTAGTAAATGCTGCTTCTTCAAAGGAGCCCTTCAAGGACAGCAGTACTCTTGAAGGCTTGAAGAACCTTTCGCTTTCGGTAGATTATGATGTTAGCGACATGAAAGCCGTAGAGAAGGGGTCAAACCAGGCAAGCGCCATAGGCAGCGGCCTTCTCGGAGACTTTGTTGGAAGCTTTTTTTCGGCAAGCCAGGATGAAAACTCAAACAATGTCCAGAGGATAAGGGCACAGCTATACGAACAGATCGAGCATTTCCTTCTGGATGAATATTATTCATATTGTGCGGCCTCATCGAAAAGCCTCAGCAAGTTTTGCTGTTTCAAAAAAGATCCCGAAGAGTTTTCGACCCTTATTTCAGAGATTGAAGGGGTTGAAGATACGGCACAGAAAGATATTGAGGAGTTTTTGCCGGCGCTTGAGAGGTACCGGTATGCCCTTAAGCTGGCTCTGACTTTATATGAAAATACCCTGAGCAACTCTGGGAGCACGTGTATTTCTTTACTTAAAAACGGGATAGCATCAATAGACGCCGTGATCACAAAATATGATCCCCAGAACAGCCATGACATTTCAGATGAAGAGAAGGATGAGATGTATCTTTCGGTGGTGAAGCCCTATGTCGACTGGCTTACGATGGCCCTAAACTACGCTATCCACGATCCTGCTTTCGGAATGACGCAGTCTGTCAATGTATATGATTCAGGGTGTGAGTTCATAGGCAATCCCATAAACGGTACCATCATATGCATAAGGGGCAGGAACATAAACAACGCCTATGGAGTGAGAGGCGAGGATCTTTATTTCTATGACAAAAAGGGAAACCTTATGTATATGAAAACGAGATTCGGAGAGTTCATAGTCAGGGACGGCCATATGGTAAAAGCAGAGTGTGTGAACGAATTGAACGCCACTGAGGAAAACTTCAAGGACTTCATAGATGTAGGCTCGAGGATAAGGGAGGATTTCGTACAAGGAAAGCTTCCGAACAATTATCCTTCTTATGAGATCTGATGAATCAATCTGCACCGGTAAACAACACCTGAAATCCATCGTCCAGCTTGAGTGAAAAAGTTAAAATCCCTCTTGCACTTTTGCGTTCCATCCTTTATACTACAAATGTAAAAGTCTATTTTTGGCTGTCCGCATGGAGGCGGGCAGGAGATCAGAAGGCAAAGCCTTCTTATATCAAAGGAGTGATCAATATGGCATTTACGATCAATTCAATGGCTCAGTCCGGCACGGGCTTTAATTCTCTCTTTGGAGTTTCAGGATCAAACAATTCCGCGAATGGTATCTATTCCCTTCTCGGCGATTATTCATCCATCAAGAAGGGTTCTTACGGAAAGCTCGTTTCAAAATACCTTTCCGAAGCCGATGACAGTAGTTCAAAGAAGTCATCGTCAAAAACTTTAAATGACACAAAGACGAAGATATCAAGCGATGCCTTGAAGCCCAATGCCGCCTATACCGCGCTTAATGACACGAAGGCGCTTCAATCCTCTATCAAGGCGCTTTCAAGTGAAGAACTTTACAAGGACGGGGCGGATTCCGACAAGCTTTATGAAAAGGCAAAGGCGTATGTAGATGACTACAATGATCTTCTGGATTCGGCAGGCAGATCGAATGTCAGCGGACTGAAGACCAATGTGAATTCGATAGTCTCAAGGACAGCCACTGAAAAGTCGAACCTCGAGGGCATAGGTATTACAGTGAAGTCCGACAATACGCTTTCGATCGACAAGGACAAGTTCAATGCCGCAGATACTTCCGATGTGAAGAAGCTCCTTGGTCAGACAGGCGGCTATGCTTCCATGGTAGGCGTAAACGCGAACGGCGCTGAGTATTATGCGCAGGCAGCAGCTTCCTCAGGCAGTCTCTACGGTAACTCAGGGTCATACAGCTACGGAAGCTTCGGTTCTTCATTTTCGGTTTATTCATGATAGTTATTGTGCTATAATTCCTCCGGCGGTTTTTGCGACCGCCGGAGTTTTTTTCGGATTTTTTAAAGTGCAAGGAGGTTTCTTTTGGAGCTTTTGTCTTTATCGAAGGTGCTTTCGGAGAATTCTTATCCCGGAAGAGGAATAGTCCTTGGAATGTCTGAGGACGGAAAATATGCAGCAGCTGCCTATTTCATTATGGGCAGGAGTGTAAATTCAAGGAACAGGATATTTGTTACCGAGGGTGAGGATCTGAAGACTCAGGCGCATGATCCCTCAAAGATGGAGGATCCGAGCCTCATTATCTATTCTCCTGTAAGAGTGCTTGATGATTATACCATAATCACGAACGGCGACCAGACAGATACGATATATGAAGGCATGAAGGCCGGAAAATGCTTCATGGGCGCGCAGAAGGAGAGGACCTTTGAGCCCGATGCTCCGAATTACACTCCCCGTATCTCGGGACTTATGCATGTAGAAAACGGGAAATACGATTACCGCCTCTCTATAATAAAGACTGATGAAGGTCGAAGCGAATGCATCGTAAGGCAGCTCTTTGCCTATGACACTCCCTTCCCCGGTGAGGGCAGGTTCATCCATACCTACATAGGCGACGGAAACCCGCTTCCCTCGTTTTCCGGAGAGCCGGAGAGAGTGGATATCAAGGGAAATCTTGATGATTTTACGGATCTTGTCTGGAATTCATTAAACTCCGAGAACAAGGTCTCGCTCTTTACAAGGTTTATCGAGATAGCAACAAACAAGGCAGAGACCAGGATAGTAAATATTAACGCTTGAAAAAGGAGAGGAAAAATGCAGGAAATAGAACTTAAGTACGGCTGCAACCCGAACCAGAAGCCTTCGAGGATATTCATTGAAGGAAGGGATCTTCCGGTAAAGGTCCTAAACGGCCGCCCGGGATACATCAATTTTCTTGATGCCTTAAACGGCTGGCAGCTTGTAAAGGAGTTAAAGCAGGCAACAGG
>CAMVHB010000122.1 GCA_947167155.1 uncultured Lachnospiraceae bacterium
TGTTTGAATCAACCGAGGCCTTCAGCGCCGACCACTTTGAGACCAGCATACCGAATGGCGCTAGGTACATAGCAACTATACCTATGAACATGAAGAAGGCCAGGCGCGGCAGTCTGTAAAGAAGTCCGTGCATATCCTCTATATCCCTTGAATGGACTGAGTTTTCCACTGCTCCCACATCCATGAAGAGGAGTGCCTTTGATACCGAATGGAACATCATAAGGAAGATGCCGGCCCAAATGGTACCGCTTGTTCCCATTCCGGCGCAGGCCACCATCAGTCCCAGATTTGATACTGTTGAAAGCGCAAGGACCTTTTTCGCGTCGGTCTGTGCTATAGCCATTATTGATGTCATCAGGAAGGTGAAACCACCGACCACTGCTATTATCGTTCCCGTCACCGTTCCCGAAAGGGCGGGTGCCAGCCTGAAGAGCACATAGATACCGGCCTTGACCATGGTCGCTGAGTGAAGCAGAGCGGAGGACGGCGTAGGAGCCACCATCGCACCCATGAGCCAGGTGGAGAAGGGAAGCTGCGCACTCTTTGTGAGAGCCGCGAATGCAATGAATGCAACGGGAAGATAGGTTTCCTCGATCCCCATCCATGCGGCGGAAACGAGATAAACCAGAGAAACCTGCCCGTCGTTCATGAAAGCAAGATACATTATTCCTACAGCGAGGAACAAGCCGCCAAGAAGGTTCATCCAGAGTGCCCTGAAGGAGTTGTTGATAGCCTCTTCTGTCTTCGTGTAGCCGATCAGCAGGAAGGAGCAGACTGATGTGATCTCCCAGAAAAGGTCGATCCACATGAGGCTGTCGGAGAAGACAAAGCCGAACATGGCGCCAAGGAAAAGGAAGACGACCATGAAGAAGAATTTTCTCCTCTCCGGAACGTCGGTATGATGCTCGTGATAGCCGTCCATGTAACCCATGGCGTAGATCGCGATACAGCCGCCGACTACCGCAATTATGAGGCACATCAGGATTGAGAGATTGTCAATGTAGACATGTGCCATCTCAACCTTCGGAGCTCGAAGCTCTGTCCAGATCATAAGTCCGGTGGGGATGATAGAAAGAAGAGATATCCAGTACTTCTTGTATCTGAAGCACATGATCGTAATGAAGACCATGAGAACGATCTCTGCGATAAGGATCACCTTGTCCACGATCTCTGTCTCTTCAAAGAGCCATATTCCTTCGGCTCCGTTCAGGAAATATACCACCGTGAGCCAGATGGCCGCTGCGACTATCAAGGCGACCGAAATAGAGGCTATCACCTTTCTGACAGGCTTCGATGGGATCAAAAAGAGCAGGAAGCCTATCACCATCGGAAAGATGATGAGAAAACTTACTAAATAGGGTACAGCTGACATCTTTTTTTAATTTTCCTCCCTTTTCTTTTGTTCAATAAGCCATTTCACAAGAGCTTCAAAGCCCTCACCTGTTTTTGCGGAAACGAAGAATACTTCTGAATGCGGGTTTCTGTCATGTATCCTCGCTACCGCCTTTTCCCTGTCAAAGGGAAAAAAATCCGAAGTGTCGATCTTGTTGATGATCACCGCGTCGCAGACCTCAAACATCAGCGGATATTTCAGCGGCTTGTCGTCGCCCTCCGGATATGAGAGGATGCAGACATTTTTCATCGCTCCGGTATCATCCTCAGCCGGACAGACCAGATTTCCTATATTTTCAAGGAAGATAAAGTCAAGTCCTTCGTACTGATATTCCTTCAAGGCATCCGCAGTCATCTTTGCGTCCATCGCGCAGCGCCCCGCAGTGTGGACCTGGATCGTCGGGATATCAGCCCTTTCCATCCTCTCTGCATCAACCTCCGCGTCGATATCCGCTTCCATCACGCCGACTTTGTATTTTCCCTTGAGAAGCTCCGCGAGGCGAAGAAGGACGCTGGTCTTTCCCGCACCGGGAGATGCCATCAGGTTCACGAGAAAGACTCGCTTTTCTGAAAGCATCCTTCTCGTCTCATCGGCAATGGAATCGTTGACCGCACCGACGGCCTCGTGAACCTCTATTACGCGATATTCGCCCAATTGTTTGCTCCGATCATTTTGCAGACAACAACCGGCGCTCCCTCATTCTGTTAATTCTTTCACAATCAAAGGGAACGCCTTGCATATATTAGCATAATAATATTATTTTTCAAGGTAATTCTTGAGGTCAGAAAGAGAATCGGCAGCGTCTTTTCGCCCGAGCATATAAAGATCGCCGAGCTTCTCAAGGTCAGATTCCGTCCTCTTTACTTTGGGCGGGATGGAGGGTGCTATGCAGAATAGCTTCTCCCTTCTTTCAAGTTCCTCAAGGACTTCGCATTCCCTGTTGTACCTCTCATCCCTGTGAAGGAGCGCGGAAAGGAAGGCCGGCTTGTTCCTGTACTGCTTCTTTTGTACCTTTGTCAGCAGGGACTCCTCGCGATCCAAGTCGACATGAAAGCCCCGCGCCCTGGTCCGTACCACTATTATCTTCTCGTAACCCTGCTTGATAGCCCACTGGTAAGGGATGTTCAGGCTGCAGCCTCCGTCAAGATAATAATGCCCGTCAAGAAAGACCGGAGCAGACACAATAGGAAGACCGCAGGACGCCCTTATCGCGTTTATGATGCTTGAGACCCTGCCGCGCTGAAGAAATGCGGGCTTTCCGGTGTCGATGTCAGTCGCGACGCAGACGAAGCGGCGCCTTGGATCGTTGAGCCCCTTCCAATTCAAGGGCTCCACATTGACCTTGTCAGAAAACATGTAATTGAGTCCGAAAAGCGACTTGCTCTGCAGGAAGGCCCGAAGACCAAGGTAACGGCTGTCGAAGCGGTTTGAGAGATTGAAACGGGCCGAGCGGCCGATCTGCCTCGCAAGGTAACCGGCTCCGTTCAGGGAACCCGCCGAGACGCCGATCACGGCCTGCATATTGATCCCGTTCTCCATCAGAACATCGAGAACCCCTGCGGTATAAAGGCCCCGGAGGGAGCCGCCCTCAAGTACTATTATCCCCTTTGTAAGGCCGCCCTTTGCCACGCCCTTTGGTATCTCATTGAAGCGGGAATATGAGCGCTTCTTTTTCCTCTTTTTATAAGCCGCATATCCCGCCGCTCCGAGAAGAGAAGCCGCGGCCGCGATGACTCTTTTTTTCATATTATTTTCCTCCTGCGCTTTAGAATAGCAGAAGGGCCGCCTTTTCGAAAGGACGGAG
>CAMVHB010000123.1 GCA_947167155.1 uncultured Lachnospiraceae bacterium
AGTATACAGGTAAATCCACGAATCTACAAACTGGAGGTCATTACATATTGTCTAATGCATCAGGCCTGCAAGCGGATTGTTGTTGTAGAACCAGCTAAGTATGACGTTTTGGTCTATTGCCGATGAAAGAGAGCGTCCAAACTCCGTAGTTCCGATACAGCTTATCAGGTACATGAGGATCCACACCAGAAGAAAGCCCTCTATCAGGCCGAACAAAGCCCCGAGAATATGCTGTTTTATGGCAAACCCCCTGTTAAACATCACCATCTTGAAGATAATGCGGGCTGCGAAGCAGGCCAGGACTGCAATCAGAAAAGTAAGTACCTTTGAAAGCCCAAAAATGGCGTAGTCCCTGATCTTTGATGCGACCGGCTCCGCAACGAAGGAGACCAGAGTCCCTTTCGCCTCTTCAACAGAAGCCGAAAAATTGTATTTTTCTATAGCCTCCTGAGCCGTCCCCCTGATGGCGCGATTCATGGCAGGTGGAAGCATGAAGTCGAGAGTTCCACTACTTGTTCTCGTCAGCTTCTGTTCTATATAGCCCTTCGCACTCTCATATATCCTGTTCCCGATATCAGTTCTTTTTTCAAGGTGGTTTTGCATCACGGGACTCAAAAATACCACGGAAAGAATGATCACTACCCATGAGATCACGCCGGATACAATGCCAAAAAGTCCCTTACGAAAGCCATTGAAGGCACAGAGGATTATTATTGCCAGTACGAGGATTAATAAGATCATGATCTTACTTCAGATGCACCTTTTCAAGATGGGCGTCCCTTATCAGAACGTAGTTCGTACCGCCATCCCAGGGCATTATCCCGGCTATACCGGTGGAAAAATCATATGAAAACTTCCTGACTCCAAGCACCGTGAAAAGCTCGAGTTTTTCACCATCTGAAACAGCGATCTCATTGTTTGAAAGGAACCAGCTTTCAGCTGGGGTGAAATCTATGGGTTTCTGATAACGCACCTTTCCCGATGAGGTGTAATTCGTAAGTGTGCACTTCTCGTCTCCTGTGATCAGTGCAAAGTACTTCGGAGAGGTGAGAACGGATCTTATCTTCTCCTTCAGGAAGATCTCCTTTTCCACAGTCGGAACCGAAGAATTGCTGAAAATAATGACTTCGTTGTCTGAAAATGCCGCGCTTTTTCCGTCTTCAAAATGGCAGAGCGAGGGTATCACCCTTCCGGAGTATGAAAACCTGGCTGCAATATTATTTTTGAGAGCGGCTCCGGATGCGGAAAAATCATAAAAGAGCAGAGTGGTCTTGATATCTCCTGCTGAAAGATCAAGAGCCGAAACGAGAAGTGTGGTTCCCGACGGGGAAAGGGAAAGGGCGATGGGATAGCCGGAGTTTTGCGTATGGAGCTCGCCGTTCGCCTTCTCCGCACCGTCAGAGCCGTATACGAGTATCCTGTGGGAATCGCCGTCATCGGCCAATACCGCCGAAACACCTGAAGACGAGACAGAGGCTTTCGTGATCTGTCCCTTGACCTTGATCCTCACCATCTTTCCCGATGAGGAAAAAACGTCCGCTTCTCCGCCGCCGCTGTCATAGACCATGACATAGTTTCCGGCCCTCACGGTTTTGGGGGCGCCCATCTCAAAGGACTGTGCCCAGAGAAGATTTCCATCGAGATCAAGACACTTGATGCCGTCGCGGCTTACTCCGGTGACGGTATTATTGAAGGCTTCCCAGACTGTGCCTGCCGCCACGGTAAGCGGGGCTCTGGCCTTCACCTCGAAAGAGGTGAAGGACCTGAATATGAGGTATAATATCAAAAGGACCGCTGAAGCAATGATGACTACAGCGGCCGCTATCTTTCTTTTCATCAGAATACAAACAGGAAGGCTCCGTACGCCGGCATCGGGAATGCTATCGAATACTCCTTCGTATCGCATTTCTCAGCCTTCGGAGTGTAATACTTCTTTCTATTCTCCGGCCAGATCTGATCCGGACCGTCACCCGCCAGATCCTTCAGAAGTTCAGGGTCATCACTTGCGAACAGAAGCCTGTGCCGCTTTTCAGAGATGACTCCCACCTTGAAATCGTCGTAATGCATCGGAGTAAAGTTTACAACGCACAATATGGAATTCTTCCCGTTCTTTGCCTTTCTTACGAAGCTGTAGATCGAACGGGCGCTGTCATTTGCGTTGATCCATTCAAAACCTGCCCAGGAAAGATCCTGCTCATAGAACGCGGGATACTTCGTATAGGCGTGAAGAAGGCTCTTCATTACATTCTGGACATAGCGATGCTCAGGGTTTCCGAGAAGATACCAGTCAAGTTCCCTCTCCTCGCTCCACTCCTGGACCTGAGCAAATTCCTGTCCCATGAAGAGCAGCTTCTTTCCTGAATGTGCCATCATGAAGACATAGCCTGCCACAAGGTTCCTGAACTTGTCGATCCCGAGTCCGGGCATCTTGTTCAGCATTGAACACTTGAGATGCACCACCTCGTCGTGTGAGAGCACCAGGATATAACGCTCAGCCTCATTGTAGGACATAGCGAAGGTCAGCTTGTTGTGGTTGTCCTTTCTGAAGAAGGGATCGAGCTTCATATAGTCGAGGAAATCGTGCATCCAGCCCATGTTCCACTTGTAGGAGAACGCGAGACCGTTCTTCTCAACATCACCTGTGATCTTCGGCCAGGCCGTCGACTCCTCCGCGATCATGAGGAAGTTCTTGTATCTGCCTGTCATCAGGGTATTGATATGCTTGAAGAACTCAATCGCCTCGGTATTTTCATGCCCGCCGTACTCATTCGGAACCCACTGTCCCGGCTGCTTTCCATAATCGAGATAAAGCATTGAGGCTACGGCGTCAACGCGAAGCCCGTCTATATGATAAGTCTCCTCCCAGTTGACGGCAGAGCCTATCAGGAAGTTTTTGACCTCTGTCTTTCCGTAATCAAATATCTTCGTGCCCCAGTCAGGATGCTCGCCCTTTCTGGGGTCTGCGTATTCATAAAGAGGCTGGCCGTCAAAATCCGCAAGCCCGAAAGCGTCCCTCG
>CAMVHB010000124.1 GCA_947167155.1 uncultured Lachnospiraceae bacterium
TTGTCCTGGTTCGGGGATTTTGTCGCGACAAGCTTCTTTTCAGGTGTCACGGAGAGAAAGGCCCAGCCTGAGCCAAACTGTCCGAGAGCGAGGACCTTCAGCTTTGCCTTCAGTTCATCGAATGAGCCGAAGGCCTCGTTGATCTTTGCAAGGAGTTCTCCTTCCGGCTCATGCTTTGCCTTGTCCTTTGGAGCAAGGGTCTCGAAATAGAGGTTGTGATTGAAGAAGCCGCCGCCATTGTTCCTTATGGCTGTCCTTACACCTTCATCTTCTATTTTGTCAAGGTTTGAAAGCAGGTCCGTGATCGAGGAGCAATCTATATTATTTTCATTAAGAAGCTTGTTCAGGGTGTCGGTATAGGTCTTGTGATGCTTTCCGTAGTGAGTTTCGATCGTCTCCTCGTTAAGGACCGGGGCATAGTCCTTCGCGCCGTACTGAAGCTTAATCTGTTCAAAATCTGACATGATCATACTCTCCTTTCGTTTTTATATGGATTTCCTTATTGTAAAAAAACTGTTACAGATCAACATTGGCGATCATCGCCGGGATATGTTCCTTTTTTGCATAATAGAGAAGCTCATTGATATCGCCGTAGTAAGCATCACAGGTCATAAGTACTCCCTTCAGGTCGTCATCTTCAACAATCTCGCCAAGCCCTCTTTCACAAAAGTCCTCAAGAAGCTTTTCGAAACTCTTTGCAACTCCCGGATTCAGGTCGGAAAGATTCTTTTTCGTATTTGAATAAAGCCCCCAGACGATATGAAGACTGTCCTTGTTTTCCTCAAAGATGTCAAGACAGCGGCTGATCTTCTCAAGCTCCTTTTCCTCCTTTGAGAGGAGCATACACGTGTCGGTATAATAAAATAATCTTTTCAAAGCTTTCCCCTGCTCTTCAAGAACTCTTTCTGCACCTTGTAGAAAGGATAATCATGTGCTCCGCCGACATTCCTGCATTCGTAGTATGCAGCGCCGAATCTGGCACAAAGCACACTGTCATAGTCCCTGGGTATGTCAACATAGATGTTTTCAAACGGAACCCTTATCACATCAGAATACCATTCTTTTTTCCTGACCTTGCGATCGCCGTGGCAGATCACATCGGAAAGCCATGCCACCCTGCTGCATTCCCCCTCATCAAACATCATCGCTATCCGTTCACTCAGGTTCCATACCTGTCGTCTAAGATCTGATGAACGGTCAAATGAAATGCCGGTAAGCTCCTGCAGCTGTTCAAGAAAAGACTCTGTTTTTCCTTCTTCTTCATAATTCTCAAAATGCTGTCCAAGATCATAAGCCGCAGAATACAGATCCTTTAGAAGCTCAAAAGAATCCGGATCATCCGGTATCAGATCAAGAGGAAAAATGTCCATTCCGACAATATAAGGGCAGCCGTGAAAGAGCTCCGTGATCCTGTCGTCATCAGCCGGCTGATGTCTGTTCAGGATAGTCGTGGTAGGCTGATCATTGAGTTCTTCGGAATAAAAATTTTTGACCTCAAAGTGCTTCGGCAGAGCTTCTTTTGCTATAGAATTGAAACGCATATAATCCTTCCTGAGCATACAGATATCCACATCATCATCCCATGGGATAAAGCCGTGGTGCCGCACCGCCCCGAGAAGGGTCCCGAAATCAAGGAAATACCTGATATTGTTTCTGTGGCAGATGTCATCAACTATAGCAAGAACCTCAAGCTCTGCAGCCCAGGCCCTCTTCATTTCCTCTTCTATGACGAAATCAAGACGCGATTCTGTTTTGAAAAAATCATCTTTGAATACCATGGCATCTATAGCGAACTGTCATATTATGCAAAGCGGGGGGAAGCTTTCGCATCCCCCCGCCCCCTGTCAAAAAAACATCTTTCAAAGCTTAACGTTGTAGAAGGATTCCTTTCCTCTGTACTCAGCAACATCGCCGAGCTCTTCCTCGATCCTGATGAGCTGATTGTACTTCGCGATGCGGTCTGTACGGCTCATGGAACCTGTCTTGATCTGGCCTGCGTTTGTAGCTACAACAAGGTCAGCGATCGTTGAATCCTCTGACTCGCCGGACCTGTGAGATACGACTGCGGTATATTTGTGCTCCTTTGCCATCTCGATAGCATCGAAGGTCTCTGTAAGAGTTCCGATCTGGTTCAGCTTGATAAGGACTGCGTTTCCTACTCCAAGCTCGATACCCTTTTTGATGAAGGTGGTATTTGTAACAAAGAGGTCGTCACCTACGAGCTGGATCTTGTCACCAAGTCTCTCTGTAAGCTTCTTCCAGCCGTCCCAGTCATTCTCTGAAAGGCCGTCCTCGATGGAGATGATGGGATATTTCTCAACCCAGCCGGCATAGAGCTCGATCATCTCGTCAGAGGTCTTGACGCCCTCGCCTGATCTTGAAAGATTGTAAACCTTCTTTTCATTGTCATAGAATTCAGAAGAAGCGGGATCCATGCAGATGCCCATGTCCTTGCCGGGCTCATAGCCTGCTGCCTTCATAGCCTCCACTATCATCTCAAGGGGCTCCTCATTCCCGTTCTTGCAGGAAGGAGCATAGCCGCCCTCATCGCCAACGCTTGTTGCATAGCCCCTCTGCGCGCAGATCTTCTTAAGTGCGTGGAAGGTCTCAGCGCCCATGCGGACAGCCTCTTTAAGAGACTTTGCGCCGATAGGCATGATCATGAATTCCTGCATATCAACGGTTCCGTCAGCATGCTTTCCGCCGTTCAGAACGTTCATCATGGGAACGGGAAGTACCTTTGCGTTCGGGCCGCCGAGATACTTATAGAGCGGAAGCCCGCATGCATCTGCTGCTGCGCGCGCAACTGCAAGTGATACGGAAAGTGTGGCATTTGCTCCAAGTTCCTTCTTGAACTCCGTCCCGTCAAGATCGATCATTGTCTTGTCTATAAGAGCCTGATCGAAAACGTTGAGGCCGATGATCTTGTCAGCGATCTTTTCATTGACATTTGC
>CAMVHB010000125.1 GCA_947167155.1 uncultured Lachnospiraceae bacterium
CGACCTTGCCAAGGTCGAGACCGCGGGTTCGAGCCCCGTCTATCGCTCGAAAAAAAGCACTCCGTGTGGAGTGCTTTTTTGCTGCGTCCAATATAATCCTAGTGTGTCACTTTACAATTGCATATACTTTGTGCGTAGGCAGAATTACTTGATGCAAGACGTTTGAGGGAGGCGATGCGGTGGCATCGCTGACCGAAAACAACGCAGCAGCAAGGAATTCTGGCAAGCAGAAAGTGTATAGCTAATTGTAAAGTGACACACTAGTTTCCATTATTTCCAAATATATGCTAAAATGTCACAGATTGTGTTTATTGACAGGAGAGATCATCGGGATGAACATATACAAAAAGAGCAGTAAAACGACCCTCGTCGCTGTTTTGATCGGTATAGCAATAAATGTCGGTCTTTCGCTTATCATGTACATTTCAAAGGTCCCGCTCTACCTTGATACCATAGGTACGATCGCGATCTCTCTGGTTTCCGGCTTTTTCCCCGGAGTCCTCACTGCCATATTTTCAAGCGTGTTCTGCGCGCTCTTCAATCCCTTCGCTGTCTACTATTCAGTGATCGCGGTGCTTATCGCGCTTTTTTCCGTATTGTTCAAAAAGAGGTTGAAGGACAGGAAAAAGAGGATTCAAAACGGCCTTCTCCTGTCTCTCATCTTTGCCCTTATAAGCGGCGGCCTTGGAGCCCTGATCCAGCTCATTCTTCTGGGACAGCCCCAGTTCGACAGCCTGAAGGCCACGGCGGATCTCATCTTTTCCGGCGGGGGACCGGATCCCTTATTATCCTTCTTTTTTCTGAACATCGCATTGAATTTTGTGGACAAGGCCATAAGCCTTCTTGCGGCGCTTTTGCTTATCCGCTTCATACCGAAGGAAAAGCGCGAATTGCTTGGGATTTTCGGCTGGAAGCAAAAGCCAAGGACTGATGACGAACTGAAGGAGTTCTCCAAAGCAGCAGGACGCAAAGGCTTCGGCACCCTTCAGAAGAGGATGTTCGTGATCCTTATGATCGTGGCTGTGGCGATGACCATCGTGATGGCTGCAACCTTCCTCCAGGTCTACAGGCAAAGCGAGCGGAAGGAAGCAATAGAAGGCGCGCAGGGCGCGGCAAGGCTTGCCGGAAAGCTTCTGGATCTTGATTCCATCCCTCTTTTTGAGCGCAACGGAAGGAATCAGAAAGGCTATGACGAGACCTATGAGATGCTCAAAAATATCAAGGAGAACTACACCAGCATCAAGTATCTCTATGTCTTTACCGTGACTGAACAGGGCACCCGCTACATCTTTGACATGGATGAGGAAAATGAAGGAAACCTTTCAGCCTACGAGCCCGGAACTCTCGTGGCCTTTGAAAAGGCAGTGGAACCCTATGTTTCCGAGCTCTTGAAGGGAAAGGCCATAGAGCCGGTGGAATCAAATGACATCTGGGGCAGGGTCGTGATGATCTATCACCCTGTGCAGGACGAAAACGGAAGGACGGTCTGCTACGTCGGAGCGGACGTGTCGGTGACGGCCCTTTCTGAGAATGTAAGGGATTATCTTTTGAGGACCATACTGATATTCTCCGGCTTTTTCATCCTCGTCATGGCCTTCGGTCTCTTCAATACGGAATATTATCTCGTCCATCCCATCAATTCCATGGCGGACTGCGCCGGAGACTTTGAGTTTGACACCACCTCCGGAAGCTCGCTTCGTGAGAATGTGAAAAAGATCAGGGATATCGGCATTGAAACAGGGGATGAGATCGAGATACTTTACAGGACCCTCTGCAGGATGACCGAGGATACGGCGGATCAGGTGTCGGATATCAGGCATCATACAAAGCAGGTGGAGGAGATGCAGTCGGGGCTTATCATCACCATGGCGGATATGGTGGAGAGCAGGGATTCCGACACAGGCTTCCATGTCCAGAAGACCGCCGAATATGTGAGGATAATATTGAACGGTCTTAAGAAAAAGAATTATTACCCCGAAAAGATGACGGAGAAATACATGGAGGATGTGGTGATGTCTGCGCCTCTCCATGATATAGGCAAGATCAATATCCCGGACGCCGTTTTGAACAAGCCCGGAAGGCTTACAAAAGAAGAGTTCGAGATCATGAAGCGCCATACCACCGAGGGCAAGAAGATCCTCGAAAAGGCAATCAACTCCGTGAAGGGCGGCACCTATCTTCGCGAGGCGCGTTCCATGGCCGCCTACCATCACGAGCGCTATGACGGAAAGGGCTATCCAGAGGGGCTTTCAGGAACCGTCATCCCTCTTTCCGCCCGCATCATGGCTGTGGCCGACGTCTTTGACGCACTGACATCAAAGAGGATATACAAGCCCTCCATGACCTATGAAGAAGCTATGCAGATTATTACAGAAGGCAGCGGGACTCAGTTCGACCCGAAGTGTGTCGAGGTCTTCGTTGAGTCGGAGGACGAGGTGAGAAAGGTCCTTCGGAAATATCAGGATAAGGAATGAGGCTATGAGATTCAGAAAGCTTATCTTTTCAATAATGGCAGGCGTGCTGATTTTTGCCTCCGCTCCTCTTTTGTCTGTAGCGGCGTCATCTGATGTTTCAGGTGCGGCTTTGGACAGCACATCAACGACAGGAGGAGGCTACGCAGTGACGGGACAGCTGCCCGGCGCCGGGTTTTCCGCCCAGCTTTTTGACGCTGCAAACGGACTGCCTACCTCTGACGCGAACTGCATATTTTCCTCATCAGACGGCTATATCTACATAGGCAGCTACTCGGGAATAGTGCGCTATGACGGAACGACCTTTGAGAGGCTTGATTCCTCAAACGGCCTTTC
>CAMVHB010000126.1 GCA_947167155.1 uncultured Lachnospiraceae bacterium
GCGTAGGTCTCAACCATTGCCGGGAAGAGCATTGCCTTACCGAACTGATCGGGCTTCTTTGCGACTATGCCTACGGATGCAACCGATGTCCTGCCCTGATGATAAGCGGAGATAAGTCCGACTACCGCGATCGGAAGGCATGCGAAAAGGTACATCCAGCCTGTGTTTGTGTCAGTGATGGGCGTACCGCCGAGAACTCCGATCCTTGAAAGCGTGATGAAGGTCACGAGCAGACCGTAGATACCCTGCGTTCCGGGGAGAAGCTGAAGGATAAGAACCTTCGCAAACTGGCTGGGATCTTCAGCGGTCACACCTGCCGCAGCCTGTCCTGCCATTCCGGTACCCCAGGCGGAGCCAATTCCTCCTCCGATCGTTGCAAGAGCCGCGCCCAGAAGCGCCAACGCCATTCCTGTACTCATTTTTACCTTTCCTCCTTAATTTGTGTAAATTTGTTTGCTGTCTTAAACGGCTTGAACTCAATGCCTCCGCCGTCGTAGAACTTACCGAAGAACTCAACGTACTGGAGCCTGTTGGTGTGGACATATGCTCCGAGAGCGTTGATAGCGATATTTAATGTGTGGCCCAGGATCATTACCAGTATGAAGATCACCACACCGAAGCCGCCTCCGCCTCCGAACATCGCGCCCATCATATTGACAACGTTCGCGATGACGCCGGTCGCAAGACCGAGGGCCAGAAGCCTCGAATATGAAAGCACATCGGAAAGCCAGGATGTGATCCCGTAGATATCGTAAGCACCGAGGGCGAGCCGCAGACCGAAGTTCTTCTTGCCCCTCGCGCTCATCAGCAGGATCACGACCATGCCTATTATCGTCATCCATTTCGCGAGCTGCCCTACAAAAGGCGGGAAATTGAATTCCATTCCGGAGATCCCCTTGAAGAGGTCCGACGGAAGGAGCATGAGGATAAGCCCCATCAGGAAGGCATACCAGGCGCAGACATCACAGAGGAAACCGACTACGTCATGATCCTTCAGATACTGGGCGCCCTTTATCCCGAGACCCGTAAAGAGGTGGATCACTCCGAAGAGCATGCAATAGATGAGAAGCTGCATCGGATTTGACATGGGATCGAACCAGAGAGGCTTCACGATAGGATCGCCTGTGTAACCGAAGAAGGTTGTCGCGATCGTATCAATGAGATTTCCGAAGAAGCCGCCGTACATGGCTCCCCAGAATATAGTCGAAAGACCGCAGAAGAAGAATAATGACAAAAACTTCTTCATGCCCTGTGATATCGTCTTCCTCTTCTTGATGAGCACTATGAGGCAGAGCAGCGACATGACAACGCCGTACCCTGCATCGGAGAGCATCATCCCGAAGAAGAATACGTAGAATAATGACATTATGAATGTGGGATCGATCTTACCATGCTGGGGAAGACCATAGGAAGCAAGAACTCCCTCCACGTTTGATGCGAATTTGTTGTTTTTGAGGACCGTGGGCTCCGTCTCATCGGCGGCTTTTTCCTCGCGCTCCACAAAGGCCTCGAACTTCTCCGTAAGGAGCTTTTCGAGCTTCGGAGCGGAAGCGGCCGTGACCCAGCCTTCAAGGAAGAAGACGTGGCCGGTCTGCGGAAGCTTCCCGAGTATCTTGTATTTTTCAGCGCGGGTATTGAAATAATCCGACGCGATCTTGAACTCTCTTGCCTTTTCCGTTGATTTTTCTATCTCGTCCCGGATCTCTGATATCCTTGTATTCTGATCGTCGATATCGTTCCGAAGTATCTCCTCCGCGTCGCTCGGAACATAGGAGGAAACATAGGCAGGTCTTGAAAAGCCCGCCATTCTCAGGTTCTCAGAGACCTTGTCGGAAACGGAATTCTTTGCGATGACAAAGACCGCGGTGTCCGTGCCGTTCACAGAGATCACGTCCGCGGAGACCGGAGCATCCCCTGAAAGCCCCTCTGTAGCTATCTGAAGGAGAGCGGCATCATCAACGCTCATCGGGAGTGTGCCGATGAAGGTCTTTGTCTCGCGGGTCCCGCTGAAATTCATCGGAACCGGAAGCTCCTTCCAAGGAGCGAGGGAAAGGATCTGGTTCTCATCCTTTGAAATGGCTGAAAGGCTCTCCGCCCTCTCTTTATCAAGGCGGAGAACATCATATGCGTCCTCAAGGAGGGAATCTCTTTTTTTGATGACCTCCTCGTACTCTTCCTCTGAAATATCCATGGGGCCGCCGAACAGTCCGCCGCCCTTCATGATCTCGGGCTTCACCTCCGCAAGCACATGAAGCGCCTTGTCAAAGGATTCCGCCGTCTTTTCAAAGCGGGAAACGGCCTCCGCGGTATCCATGTGGATGATCCCGTCCCCGTCCTGCTGCTGATCGCTTCTCGTGCGGATCTCCATAGCCCCTGTCTTCTGAAGGGCTTCAAGGATCTCTTTCCTGTGCTTCTTTGAAGCACACACGGAAAGCTTCTGCATCTTTACAACTGCCATCAGTTCTTCTCCGTTTTACGCAATCCGTGAAACTATCTCGTCAACAGCCTTCTCAATCATCGGAGCGGCAGCGTCGGAAAGCGCCTTTGCGTCCGATTCGGCCTTTTCCTTCGCGTCGGCTATGATTGAATCCGCCTTTGATCTCGCGGAAGCCATTGCGCTGTCATAGTAGGACTTGTCGGTATTTTTTGCTTCGGCAGCGATCTTTTCGGCCATGTTCGAAGCCTCAAGAGCTGCGTTTTTTACGTCCTCACGGGCTTTTGCGGCTGTCTCCCTCGCTCTTGCCTCGGCTTCCTTCACCGCGTTTATGGTATCTTCGATCACTTTTCAGCCTCCTGCTTCAAAAA
>CAMVHB010000127.1 GCA_947167155.1 uncultured Lachnospiraceae bacterium
CAACAGACACCATACTTACGTACGGTGTCTGTTGTGTTACGGAGAAGGAGGGATTGAAGCGAGTAACGAGCCGAATGGACGCGAGACGAGCGCCGGGGGCGCTTGCGCACCGAAGGCGCGAAGGCGAAGCGGACATTGGGCGACAGACGGAATGAGCAACGAGCGAAGCGAAGTTGCGAATGCCGGCTCGTTACGAGCCGCGGCTGCGAAGCAGACGTCAAAGGGCGGCAGCCCTTTGTTCAGAAAACAAGACAGGACTTGCAGTTATGCAAATCCTGTCTTGTTTTCTGAAGAAACGGAGAAGGAGGGATTTGAACCCTCGCGCCGCTATTAACGACCTGCACCCTTTCCAGGGGTGTCCCTTCAGCCATCTTGGGTACTTCTCCCTTTGCCTGAATAAAAAAAGGTATTTAATTAAAAAGCGGAGAGGGTGGGATTCGAACCCACGTGCCGTTGCCGACAAACGGTTTTCAAGACCGCCTCGTTATGACCGCTTCGATACCTCTCCGGATAAAAAGTCCGCTCCTTTTTTGCAGAGCGCAAACGATAATAACATAACTCCATCCAATACGCAAGAAAAATAATAATATTTCGCCCGCATACTTTATCAATGCAATATGATAGAATGATACTGCGTTTTGAACCATAAAAAGCCGGCAATTGAAAGGCGGCAGAGACCTTGGAGAAAAAAGAAGATCTGGCCTTCATAAAAAACCGCCTCATCGAGCTTTCGAGGCGTTCTTTTGAGCAGGGCATCTGCCTCTTTTCGGATTTCCTTGACGCTTCCGGGATCCGCGCCTTTGATGAGATAAGGCAAAGCCTTTATCCTGGTGGTTTTCTCCTGAATGGAGGCTTTCCCGACGCTGAAAGGATAATGATAGGCTTCGGAACAGAGGAATCATCGGAAGACGAAGTTCATTTTCCGATAGAATTTCTCAAGGCTTCGCCCGTAGCGCCGAAGTATTCGGAAGAGCTTACACACAGGGATTATCTCGGGGCTCTCATGAATCTCGGCATAGACCGGTCCCGGGTCGGAGACCTTATCGTAAAGGAAAACGAGGCTATCATAATATGCGAAGAGAGCCTTTCGGATTTCATTATTTCCGAGCTTTCAAGGGTCCGCCATACAGAGATCATAATAAAAAAGATCGATCACTTTCCGGAAGAATTTCTTCCAAAGAGGGAGCTATGTGAAGGCACTATCAGCTCGCTTCGGCTGGACGCCCTTCTTGGCAGGGCACTGAATATCTCAAGAGGCCGTGCGGCTGAGCTTATCACCTCGGGGATGGTCTTTGTAAACGGGCGGGAAAAGCGCGAGGTGTCCTATTCCCCGAAGAACGACGAGCGCATATCGATAAGAGGCTTCGGCAAGCTCCGCTTTCTTGAGACCTCCGGCGAAACGAAGAAGTCCCGCCTCAAGGTGAGCTGGGAGCGCTATGTTTGATATTCGCACCCTCGTGTCCGTCCCTCGTCCCCCTCGTTATACATCAGGAATGCTTGTTTTTTCTGTTCGGCAAAGGAAAGGAGAATGGGATGATCTATTTTTTGTCGGATTACAGCCAGGGGGCACACCCTGTGGTAATGGAGGCTCTACAGAGAACAAATCTTGAGCATACGGGCGGATATGGCCTGGATGAGCATTGCAGGCACGCGTCAGATATGATAAGGGATCTGATCGGGGATCCGGATGCAGATGTTCACATGATGGTGGGCGGGACTCCCTGCAACGTGACGGTGATCGCCTCAAGCCTGAAGCCCTATGAGTCGGTTGTCGCATTGAGGAGCGGCCATGCCTATTATCATGAGACCGGCGCCGTAGAGGCTACCGGGCATCGCATAGTCACAGTAGACGGGATCAATGGAAAAATGACTCCGGACATGATAGACAAAGCGCTGTGTGAGTATGAGGATGAGCATACACCTCTTCCGAGAATGGTCTATATTTCACAGCCGACGGAGTGCGCCTCCGTTTACAGCAAGGCTGAGCTCACTGCGCTTTCAAAGAAATGCAGGGAACATGATATGCTCTTTTACATTGACGGAGCAAGGCTGGGGACCGCCCTCACCTGCAGGGACAATGACCTTTCGATAAATGAGCTTGCGCTCTTGTGCGATGCCTTTTATATCGGAGGAACAAAGAACGGCGCCTTGTTTGGGGAAGCGCTTGTCATAAGGAACAATGAAATGAAAGACCATTTCAGGTTCATGATGAAGCGGCAGTGTGGCCTTCTTGCAAAAGGGAGGCTGATAGGGGTGCAGTTTGAAGCCCTCCTTGAGGGTGGGATGGACAGCATCTATTTCCAGATGTCAAGGCATGCCAACCATTTGGCAGAAAAACTGAAAACGGGACTGTCCGAAATGAATGTCTCATTTTACAGTGATTCAAGTACAAACCAGATATTTCCGCTGTTTCCGGAGAAGGTGGTCTTGGAATTGGAAAAGGAATTTGCGTTTTACAGATGGGCGCCCGAAAAGGACGGCTATATCCCGATAAGGCTTGTCACCGGATGGGGCACACAGGAATCAGAGGTTGAGGCTTTTCTTGATAATGCAAGGGAATTGCTCCGGGGGTGATGTGCCCGGAGCTTTACTGATTTTGTCAGAAATCTGTACCGGAAATGTGCTATAATTTTGCGGTATTTGTATCATTGCAAAAAAGGGAGGAGAAATGGACGAGACAAAGAAAAGCACCGGCGCGATGCTGAAGATCTCCGCTTTCATTGTAGACAAGAGAATGCTGTTCTTCCTGATCTACAT
>CAMVHB010000128.1 GCA_947167155.1 uncultured Lachnospiraceae bacterium
CTGCATCCTTGCCCACTCCTACCAGTCCCACGACATCACGGAGGTCGCGGACTTTGTGGGTGACTCCTATGGCCTTTCCGTGAAGGCAGCCTCTGTCTCCCAGAAAACAGTGATAATGTGCGGCGTCCGCTTCATGGCAGAGACAGTGAAGATCCTCTCCCCTGAAAAGACAGTCATCCTCTCCGCCCCCGATGCGGGATGTCCCATGGCAGATCAGATCGACGCTGAGAAAATGAGGGAGCTGAAGGCCAAAAATCCGGGCTATGCCGCGGTATGCTACGTGAACACAACTGCGGAATTGAAGAGAGAATGCGATGTCTGCGTAACCTCCTCCTCCGCTGTAAAGATAATCAAAAACATGCCGGAACACGACATACTCTTTGTTCCCGATATCAATCTCGGGACCTTTGTAAAAAAGCAGTGTCCCGACAAAAATATCAAGCTCATGCAGGGCGGCTGCCCGAGACATGCGGCAGTCACGAAGGAGGAAGCGCTTGCAGCCAAAAAAGCGCACGAAAACGCCCTTCTCCTCGTCCATCCCGAATGCAGGAGCGAGGTCTCAGACCTCGCCGACTATGTGGGTTCTACCACCGGGATCATTGATTTCGTAAAGAAAAGCAGTGAAAAGGAATTCATTATCGGGACCGAGAACAGCATCTTAAAGCACCTTGAATATGAATGCCCGGACAAGCGCTTCTATGTTCTCTCAAAGGCTCTTGTCTGCCCCAATATGATGCTCACCACCCTCCCCGGGCTTTATAAATGCTGCACCGGAGAAGGTGGTGAAGAGATAGTTCTTGATGAAGAGATCCGCCTTGGCGCCAAAAGGTGTATAGATCGGATGATAGAGCTGGAAGGGAAATAAGATTATACTTCCTCAAGTCCGATGCCACTAAACTCACACATCGGCGTCGCCTCGTGTTCATTAAGTGGCCCTGTACCGAAAACTCTAAACTCGCTGTCGCTCGTTAAGTGTTTTCAAGCAGATACATCCTCGCGCCGTAATCTCCTATCGTCGCGGTATCGTCTGAAAGACCTGTTCCTACATATGCGGGATTCAAGTACACACCCGCGTTCATGAGGTCATCCCCGCTCATTATGATGTCCTCCCCGTTTTCCTTCATATGGACGAACCTGGCTATCGTATTATGCAGTAAGGAATCCTGCTTTACATGTATCGGAGATACTGTATTTACAAGGTCTCCATAGAGTCTGATGTCGTGATCAAATGAGAGTGAGGAAAGCCTGTAGTTCTTATCCTTATCAAGTCCTTTGAACCTGATATGACGGACTGTCTGTCCCGGCATTGCCCTGACCTGAAGCTGCATCAATACAGCCTGATTTTTGTCCTTTGAGACCGTGACCCAGGTCACAATATTTCCGGATTCTATCCTCATGAAATCCCCGGTCTGCAAGGTTTCCCTGAACCTCTTATACAAAGCGGCATATTCCTTTACTGTCTCAAGTTCCTCCTTCTTCATATCGGAGAAATTCATCTCAAAGCCGAGATTTCCCATAGCAGCTACCGCAAACCTTGAAAGAAGAGGTGTCCTTCGAAGCGTCTGATGATTGGGGACCGATGAAACATGACTGGTCCAGGTCTCCTGCGGATAAGCATAGGAATAGCCCTCCTGTATCGAAAGCCGGCAAATTGCATCGGAATTGTCAGAAGCCCAGATCTGGGGGAAGAAGCAGAGCATCCCAAGGTCAAAGCGGTTTCCGCCCGCGGCGCAGCCCTCAAATAGAATGTCGGGAAAAGCGGAGGTTATCCTCCTGCATAGCTCATAGAAGCCCTCAACATAGCGTATCCCGCTCTCAAGCTTTCTCTCCTTCGGAAGATATCTTGAAAAATAATCAGAGATTATCCTGTTCATGTCCCATTTGACATAGCTTATGTCAGCAGATTTAAGGACATTTATTATCTTTTCCGAAATATAGGAAACAACCTCGGGATTTGCGAGGTCAAGGAGCCTCTGGTTCCTGCCTTCCGAATGATCCCTTTCGGGGATATCCATAGTCCAGTCGGGATGCGCCCTGTAAAGGTCGCTGTCGACATTTACCATCTCAGGCTCTATCCAGATCCCAAGCCCCATGCCAAGAGCCTTTATCCTTTCCGAAAGCCCTGAAAGCCCGTGCGGTAATTTCTCTTCATTTACAGTCCAGTCGCCCAGAGATGAAGTATCTGAATTTCTTTTTGCAAACCAGCCGTCATCCATTACAAAAAGCTCGCAGCCTATACTTGCAGCCTTTTTTGCAAGTGTCAGGAGCTTGTTCTCATCAATATTGAAATACTGCGCCTCCCAGGAATTGATGAGCATCGGGCGGACAGCGTTTTTGTACTTTCCTCTTACGATATTGTTCCTTACGAAGGAGTGCATATTTTTTGACATTCCGCCGTAGCCTTTGTCGGAATAGGTGAGGACTGCTTCTGGCGCTTCGATAGTCTCCCCTTTTGAAAGGAGGATCGAGAAGTTCCTTGGATTGATGCCGCTTACCACCCTTGTCTTCCCGTAGGATGTGGTCTCAAAGGCTGTGTAGTGGTTTCCGCTGTAGATGAGATTTGAAGCATAGACTTCTCCATTATCTTCATCCGCAGAACGGGTCCACATGGTGAAGGGATTTGCCCTGTTTGATGAAGTACCGGTGAATGATGAATTTATGAATATACCCGAGGAAAGTAATGTGTCATGCCGGTTCATCTCGTTTGTCCAGGAGCCGGTGAAATTCGATACGGTATATGAAG
>CAMVHB010000129.1 GCA_947167155.1 uncultured Lachnospiraceae bacterium
GATGGGCTTTCGGAGAAGATAATAAATGAGTCCGCCCCCGGCGAGAACTCAAGCTTTTCAATCCCTGTCCCTTATTTTGACAGGGAGTTTTCGGTCATTGCCGATACCACGGCAATGAGTGTTCCGCACGAAATAGAATATTCTCTTCTGATAAGGTCTCCCGGCAAAAAAGCCTTAAATAATGAGACTGACGATCCTTCCAATTCCGATGAGCCGGGGAAGCCGATTCTTTCAGGCCTTAACCATGTTGACGATATGGATCTTTCATATACGTCCGGTTTTTTTGTTTCCCATTATGTGGATGACAGGAAAAACAGATATTCATTCATTACGATAAAAGATGGTAATATGTCAGGTGAAACAACCCAATATTTCCTTTTTTCTCCCGATGGAAAGGGTGATATCTCACTTTTGGAGGAAAATAAAAAAAAGAATCCTGGCCTCACCGTGATATATGACACAAAAAAGACCTGCATTGTATCAGGACAGGCCATGGACCCCGTCGCAAAGCTTGGGGCAATTGAGAATATCGCTTTTTCCGGGAGAAAAAAAGAGGATTGGGCGATACCGGAAGCAAAAGACGCCATGGAAAAAGGCAGGATCCTCTATGCCGGGAAGTATTCCTCTCCCGACTTTGAACTCCTTTTGTCCGGCGGCTGCGGCCTCATGATAGAAAATACAATGATATATCATAATCCAAAGATCAAGGAAAAGCTTGAGAGCATTGGAATCCCGGTTCTTGTTGAAAGATCCGGCTATGAGGATGATCCGCTCGGGCGGCTTGAGTGGGTGAAGCTGTACGGTGCCATATTTGACAGGGAGGAAGAGGCAAAAAAACTCTTTGATGAACAGGTTGAGAGGATCGAAAAGGTAAAAGGTCTTCCCGAAACCGACAAGACCGTTGCCGTCTTTTCCGTTGACACAAACGGAAGGGTTTCAGTCAGAAGGCCGGGGGATTATATTTCAGGGATGATAGATCTTTCGGGCGGGAAATACCTTCCAAAAGGGCCTTTGGGTGATTCCTCATCATCGACCGTAAAGCTTTCGATGGAGGATTTTTTCCTGAAATGCGAGAGCGCCGACATCCTTATCTACAATTCCACCATCTCCGGGGAAATTGAAAAAAAGTCGGACCTTGTTTCAAAGTCAAAGATCCTCAAGGATATGAAGGCCTTTAAGGAAGGGGATATCTACTGCCTTTCCTCTGATTATTATGAAATGAGCATGAGCACGGCGGATTTTATTTCAGACATGAGAAAAGTCCTTTTGGGAGAAAAGGAAGGACTCATATTTTTAAAAGAGGTTTCCGATTGAGTACGGAAAAGAATGATACAAAAAAATATGTGCTCTTAATAATCCTCCTTTCGGCAGGGCTCTATTTCTCGCTTTTTCTCTGCCTTTCGATCGGGAGCGCGAAACTCTCTTTTTCAGAGGTTCTTTCGATATTAAAAGGGGAGCATGATGATGCGGCATTAACCGGAATGTCTTCCATTATCCTTGATATAAGGCTTCCCCGGGTGCTTGGGGCAGCGCTTTTTGGAGGGGCGCTCTCGCTTTCAGGTTATCTTCTTCAGGTATTTTTCCAAAATCCGCTTGCAGGACCCTATGTGCTTGGGATCTCATCAGGAGCGAAGCTATTTGTCGCAATGCTTATGATAGTCCTGCTCTCAAACGGGAGCGTCATGTCAGCAGGAATGTCGGTTGCCGCGGCATTCTTTGGCTCCCTTCTTTCGATGGGGATCGTCCTTCTTTTGTCACTTCGGGTAAAGACCATGTCGATCCTCATAATCTGCGGAGTCATGATCGGTTATATCTGTTCCGCCATCACAGATCTCATAGTCACCTTTGCGTCCGACTCCGATATCGTAAATCTCCACAACTGGTCGCTCGGCAGCTTTTCCGGGCTTTCGAGTGAGAACGTGCTTCTTTCGGCTGTACTCATACTGATAGCTTTTGTGGCGGTCCTTTTTATGTCAAAGCCCATTTTTGCCTTTTCCTTGGGAGAGACCTACGCGAAAAGTGTAGGGGTTAATATAAAGCTTCTTCGCGTATTATTGATATTGTTTTCAAGCCTGCTTTCAGCGGTAGTCACTGCCTTTGCGGGACCCGTATCCTTTGTTGGCATTGCTGTTCCACATCTCGCGCGGCTTTTTACAAGGACGATGAAGCCTCTTGTGATGATCCCCGTCTCCTTTCTCCTCGGCGCTATCGTCACGCTTTTCTGCGACACGATAGCGAGGAGCGCATTTTCCCCAACAGAGGTCTCCGTAAGCTCGGTGACGGCGGTTGGGCTTGTTCCCATTGTTATATTCCTTCTTCTGAGGGGGAAGGGAGCGCGCCATGAATGAGAAGGAACTTTTTTTGGCGGAGGGGCTGTCGGTCGGATATGGCTCGCCTGTGCTGTCGGATATTTTTCTTTCCCTGTCTCCCGGAACCATCATGGTCCTTGCGGGCCCAAACGGCGCGGGAAAGAGCACTCTGCTTCGTTCGGTCAGCAAAAGCCAGAAATTATTATCAGGGAAAATAATGATAGACGGCTCCGACATAGAAAAAATGAGCGGGGCGGAGCTTTCAAAAAAACTATCCATAATGACGACCGAGCGGGTCAGGCCTGAGCTTATGACGGTGCGTGAGATCGTAAGCATTGGGCGATATCCCTATACCGG
>CAMVHB010000130.1 GCA_947167155.1 uncultured Lachnospiraceae bacterium
CACCGTGCCGACTGTACAGGCGCTGGTGCATACCTAAAAAACCGAATTATTGTGGCTAGTTTTCTGCGAATCCGTACATTACTCATACTCCACCGTCGCCGGGGGCTTGGGAGTATAATCAAACAGCACTCTGTTGATCCCCGGAACCTCTGAAATGATGCGGTTCACGAGATGATCTAAGAGCTCGTTTGAAAGGTGCTCAACCGTAACCTCCATCACATCAGTGGTATTGATGGCGCGGATGATGCAGGGCCAGTCGAAGGTGCGCTTTCCGTTCTTGACACCTGTGGACTTGAAATCGGGAACCACCGTAAAGTACTGCCAAACCTTGCCCTCAAGACCATTCTTTGCAAACTCCTCACGAAGTATTGCATCGGATTCCCGGACCGCTTCAAGGCGGTCTCTTGTGATGGCACCTGGGCAGCGGACTCCGAGTCCCGGTCCCGGGAAGGGCTGACGGTATACCATGTTTGCGGGCAGCCCAAGCCTCTCTCCAACCACACGGACCTCGTCCTTGAAGAGGATCTTCACAGGCTCAACGAGCTCGAAGTTCATATCATCGGGAAGGCCGCCGGCATTGTGGTGCGCCTTGATCCCGGCTTCACTCTCAAGAATATCCGGCCAGATCGTGCCCTGGGCAAGGAACTCGATCCCGTCAAGCTTTTTCGCTTCCTCGGCAAAGACTTCGATGAACTCGCCGCCGATTATCTTTCTCTTTTGTTCAGGATCAGTCACGCCGGCAAGCTTGTCAAGAAAGCGGTCCGTAGCATCTACATAGATGAGGTTTGCCTTCATCTGGTCACGGAAGACCTCGATGACCTGCTCGGGCTCCCCCTTTCTCAAAAGCCCGTGATTGACATGCACGCAGGTGAGCTGGTCTCCGATCGCCTTGATCAAAAGTGCGGCGACCACGGAAGAATCGACTCCTCCCGACAAAGCGAGCAATACCTTTTTGTCCCCGACCTGCTCTTTCACGAGCTTGATCTGCTCCTCGATAAACTTGTCCGCAAGTTCAGCCGTTGTGATCCGGACCATGTCGTCCGGTCTTCTGTCATTTCCCATTTTGACTCCTTTCTGTTTCTTTATTTTCGCGGAGACAGAGAACCATCCCCTGTCCCCGTATATACCACCTCAAACAGCCTTTGCGCGTGCGGGACATATCAGTGTGCTGTTGCAGGAAAGCAGAACATCATAGTGAACGCGCTCGT
Source organism: uncultured Lachnospiraceae bacterium (assembly GCA_947167155.1). Lineage (GTDB taxonomy): Bacteria > Bacillota > Clostridia > Lachnospirales > Lachnospiraceae > RUG306. Next base: position 1,209 of record CAMVHB010000130.1, read on the forward strand.
CCTTTATATTCGGATCAAAGAGCTTTCCATTGTCCTTGATTATGATCTCCGTTTCATCTATAAATCTCAGGACACACTCACCATACGCAGGCTTCTTTTTGTTCATCTCCCCGGTTTTTCTGCAGAGAGTCAAAAACAGCTGCTCCGCTTCATCTATTTCAGATGCAGACAGACCGTGGCTTTCCAGATTTTCACGGATCCATGCACATATGCGTCCATATTCCTCTTCATTATAATCAAAGGATTTCATAAACACCTTGTCGCAGTCAGGGTCGTCTATCATATAAGGGATCATCTTCGGTCCCTTCTGGACCAGAACAAATATGTAAAATACAGCGACCGCGAGTATCTGTGACAGCATCAGTCCGATGCCCATGGACACGATCCCGCCCTCGAGGCAGAAGGTCACGCAGAACAGGACAGGGAACAGCACGGTACGGAGGACGACCATCAGAACTGACCACAGAGGCTTTCCCGTATTGCCGTAATAGTCGCTCATGAAGCCGCCCATTGCCGCAGGGATCAATCCTATGGAGCTGAACCGGATGCATTGTATAAGCTCCGCCTCAAAGGGACTCTGCTCCACTCCGTACAAGTCCAGCACCACTGCCGGATTGAGAAGCAGAAAGACCCCTATGACAAAGCCTTCCAATAGGCAGACAACCATAGCCTCCACAAAAAGTGTCTTCATTCCTTCACTGTTTTTTTCTCCCGTGTAGGTGCCAAGCAGAAATTCCGCCGCCTCAGAAGGTCCGTTTATCATCTCATACACCTCCATCATAGCGCAGAGCACCGTGCAGGCGACAAGATATTCACTGCCCCAAAACCGCAGGATGGCTTTTGTAAAGACTGCGGAGGATATCGCAAGGCATAAGCCGGACGCATTGTTCTTCAGTGAAAACAGCGCGAACCTAAAAATATCCCTGAAGGAGAAATAGAATTTCAGCCTGAAGGTATTGCTCTTTTTGAAAAAGTGTATGGATACCACAAGCGCATAAACGACATAACTTAACAGGGTACCGAGCGCAAGCCCGCTCATGCCCATTTTTTGTGAAAGAATTATGGACATGACGACATTTACCACAAAGGAACCCAAATATCCCGAATAGCTGAGCAGATCATCACCTTCAGAGGAGATGATATTATCGAAAAACAAGGCGGGCCCCATGATCATCGGCACGAACATATATACATCATAATACGCTCTTGCGTAGCTTTCTATGGATTCTGTCGCTGTATAGAAGGTAAAATACGGTTCCTTTATAAGCCAGAACAAAAGTGTCTGCAGGATCCCTATGGCAATCGCCGCCATCAGGCCGAGGGTGAACAGCCTGTTCGCTCTGTCATAATTCCGCTCGCCCTTTGCCAAAGCGCACAGATCTGAACATCCGATGGGTATGATCCCGGAAAGAAAGGTACTGAAGGAAACAA
>CAMVHB010000131.1 GCA_947167155.1 uncultured Lachnospiraceae bacterium
TGAAGATCTCCGCTTTCATTGTAGACAAGAGAATGCTGTTCTTCCTGATCTACATCATAGCACTGATCTTCAGTCTTTTTGCGAGCAACTGGGTGTCGGTCCAGAATGACATCAAGACCTATCTCAGCGACAACACCGAGACAAAGAAGAGCCTGAAGCTGATGAATGAAGAGTTCGTCACCTTCGGTTCGGCTCAGGTGATGGTCGCGAACATTACCTTTGACGAGGGCCTTGACCTCAAGAAAAAGATAGAGGCCGTGGACGGCGTCTACATGGTGGAATACACGGTAGAGACCGAAGAAGACCAAAAATTCAAAAAGCATTATAATAACGGCTCCGCGCTTTTCTCCGTCACCTTCGGCTATTCGGAAAAAGACGACAAGGCCCTGAAATCACTTGATGATGTGAAAAAGGTCCTCGACGGCTATGACATCTATGTTTCCACCACGATGGGGAACCAGCAGGCGGAAGCGATAGCACAGGAGATGAAGCCGATCATCCTCGTGGTGGCAATCGTCGTTCTCGGGGTTTTGCTCTTCACCTGTCTTTCCTTTGGGGAGATCCCGGTGCTCCTCATTACTTTCATAGCTTCGATCCTCATCCACAAGGGAACCAATTTCCTTCTGGGTGAGATCTCCTTCGTTTCAAATTCCGTGTCGGCGATACTTCAGCTTGCGATGTCCATCGATTACGCGGTCATCCTGTGCAACCATTACAAGGAGCTGCACCAGACCATGGAGGTCAGGGACGCGGCGGTTGTCGCCCTTTCAAAATCGATCCCCGAGATAATGGGAAGCTCACTTACGACCATATCCGGCATGGTGGCTCTGATCTTTATGCAGTTCAAACTCGGAGGCGATCTTGGCGTCGTCCTCATTAAGGCGATCCTGATCAGTCTCCTTACGGTATTTACGCTGATGCCCGGACTTCTGGTGCTCTTCTCAAAGGCAATGGACAAGACCGCGCACCGAAGCTTTGTTCCGAAGATCACCTTCATCGGAAAATTTGCCTGGGCTACGAGATATATCATCCCTATCCTCTTTGGCGTGGTCTTCGTGGTCGCCTGGATAGGTTCACAGAAATGCCCTTATGTTTACGGCAATACTCTTGTAAAGACTCCTGTCAAGAATGAGACGCAGATCGCTTCGGATATGATCACGGAAAATTTTGGCAGTTATAATAAGCTTGCGGTCCTTGTTCCGGGTCACGATTACGCCGCGGAAAAAGGGTTCCTTGACGAGGTCTCAAAAAAGAAAGAGGTATACACGGCCCAGGGTCTTGCCAATCAGGGCGTTGCGGGCTACAACCTGACGGATGCCCTGACGCCGAGACAGCTCTCCGAGGTCCTCGGGATGGATGTAGAGCTCATTCAGCTTGTGTACGTTGCCTATGCGGCGGATCACGAGGATTACGGAAGGGTGCTGGTAGGCGTTACGAATTACAAGATCCCTCTGATGGATATGGTAGAGTTCATCCATTCAAAGGTTGAAGAGGGCTATGTGGAGCTTGACGACAAGCTGAAGAACGTGCTTGACGCCGCCTATACAAAGATCAATTACGCGCGGCTTCAGCTTGAGGGCGAGACCTATGACCGTATCCTTCTGACGCTCTATGTTCCGGAGGAATCGGAAGAGACCTACGCCTTTATCTCTGAGGTAAGGGAGATAGCGAAAAAGTATTATCCCAAGGAAGACCAGGAGGTATATCTCGCGGGGCTTTCAACCAATGCCCTTGACCTCAAGCAGTCCTTCGCAAGGGATAATGTGGTCGTGAACATCCTGACAGTGCTCTTCGTCCTCGTGATACTGCTCTTCACCTTCAAGTCGGCGGGCCTGCCGCTGCTTCAGATCCTCGTCATCGAGGGCGCGATATTCATAAACTTCTGTCTGCCGGGGCTTCTCCATGAGAACCTCTTCTTCCTGAGTTATCTCATAGTAAGCTCGATCCAGATGGGCGCGAACATCGACTACGCTATCGTCATAAGCAGCCGCTTCATAGAGGAGAGGAAGACCAAGGGTCCGAAGGAGTCTATCATAGAAGCATTGAACTTCGCCTTCCCTACGATAGTCACATCAGGAACCATGATGGCTATCGCCGGCTTTGCGATAGGAAGCCTGAGCTCCCAAGCCAGCATTGTTGGCGTTGGGCTGAGCCTTGGCCGCGGAACGCTGATCTCGATAGTTCTTGTTCTTTTTGTCCTGCCGCAGATATTACTCTTCGGCGACAAGCTTATAGAGATCACGACCTTTGATATCTACAGGCCCATCAAATTCAGAAAGGCTGAAGGAAGCATATATATCGACGGAACCGTCAAGGGTACCTTGAACGGCTCCATCACAGGCTATGTCAAGGGCTTTGTAAAGGGAGACGCGGGAGTCACGCTGATAAACGGCTCGATGGAGAATATCCCGCCTGACATGATGGAGGATGTAATAAAGGCTGTCGAGGAAAGCAAAAATATCCGGGAAGAGGAGGAAGCGAAAGAGAACGATCCATCCCTGAAGGACAGGCTGAAGGACAAGCTGAAAAAAGACAAAGAGATATTGCTTGAAAAGAAGGAGAAGGGAGGTGAGAAAGATGAAAACGACTAAAAAGATAATTGCGCTTTCACTTGCCGGTGTACTTTCATTATTCTC
>CAMVHB010000132.1 GCA_947167155.1 uncultured Lachnospiraceae bacterium
GTTTTCCTCCTTACTGTCAAAAAAACAATCTCACGCTCTTCATTTTCTTTAACGCCCTTTGGCGTATAGATACACAGGGTTTATTGTACCTTTTTATCAATCAAACCGCAATGAAAAATAATCAGCCACAAAGACGGAGCCGATGGTCAAAATAATGAGCTATCGGCTCGCCCTTATGGCTGATCTCAAAGGTGAAACGCAGGTGAGACGGGATTATGCCCCTTCTACCTCCAAAAAGTCAAGAAATCCTGTGCTCTCCAGAATATCCATGAAGACCTTGTTCACGTTTTTTAAGACCATTTTTCCACCATTATCATCGAGGATCTGATATGAGTTGAGGAGCACGCGCAGGCCCGCCGATGAAGTGTAACCGCAATCCTTCAGGTCGATTATCAGCTCCTTGATGCTGTCGAGCTCATCAGACAGCTCTTCAGCAAGCTCGGGCGCTGTCTTTAGGGTCAGTTCGCCGTCGATCGCCACTGTCAAAACATCACCGTTTTTTTCTTTTGTTATTGTCATACTGTACCTCCATTATTGATCTTAAAAGAAGCCCTGTACTGCCTTCACATTCCGTAGAATGCGATGCCTTCGCCCTTCCAGCCTGCAGAAAGAAGCTTCTCGTGCTCGCTTATGTCCGTAGTATAATTGTGCTGTCCGCTGTTTGCATCAAATTCACGATAGACGGGGATATTCAGGCTGTCGGCCGAATACCAGCCTATGCCTTCATCATTCCATCCAAGAGCGATGAGGCCGTCTTTCTCCCCGGCATTTGCCGTATAGTGATGTACTCCTTCATTTGCATTGTAAAGCCTGTATACCGGAACATCCGATTCCTTCTGCGCCAGCCAGCCTAAGCCTTCGAAATTCCAGCCCTCCGCAACAAGGTTTTCCATTTCATCCTCGGAAGCGGTATAGAAATGCTCGCCGCTGTTTGGATTGTAGAGCCTCAGCATTTCGACGGGCACATCCTTTTTCTCTATGTCAAAAAGCTCGTCCTCCGCGGCAAGATAAGGAACCTCCATGTTCTTGATCTGCATGAGCCAGCTTGAGCCGTTCGCCCGCTTCGTATCAAGGGTGTGGATGCAGATGTCACGGAGCCTCTGGCGGTTCCCCTCTTCGTTCATGATGGAGCCTACGGAGCTTATGACATAATATTTTCCATCAACCTTTCCGAGATAGATCATCTCATGCCCCGAGAAGAATAATATGCTCCCTGCGGGAAGCGTATCAAGGACAGCCTTCTTCTCTTCGAGGTTCTTTTCTATCGTCTCTTCGCTGTCCGAAGCGCTCACGGGATCAAAAAGGTATTTCTTCACGGGCATCTCCATCTGCCAGCTGGTATTTCTTGCAAGATTGAGCCCGAAGCAGCTATATACCGCGCCGACATAGCCCGAGCAGTCTTCCGATGAAAGCATGCCGCCCCAGCCGTAGCAGTTTCCGAGCCACTCGAAGGCTGTATCAATGATATTTTCGGTAGTAAGAGGAAGATAGCCGATGCTCGTTTTATTATTTTCCGAAATAAGACCTATCTTTTTCTCATAGCTTCCGTCAGCCTTCCTCACAGGCATGTAAACGACATGGTTGCTGTAGGTGGAACGGTTTGTGACATAGGACGGGATATCCTTCTTTTTGACGAGCTGAAGCCTCGTCCCCATATAGAGCACCCTCTTTGAAACCTCGGGGGTGTCATTGGACTCCTCTGTCATTATCTTGTCCTCGAGGATAACGAGGGTGTCCTTTTCGGGAAAATCCCATGCAGAGAGCCATTCATTCCTGTCTTTGCAGAGCGCGATATCGGAAGCCTTCACCCAGCCGCCGGGGAAAAGATTCTCCGCAACTACATAATACCACTCCTTGTCGCGGCTTATGGAGCGGATGACGACGGGCTTGTTCACCCCGATGCTGGAATTGTATCTGTAATCAAAATCAAGGTCCGAAGGGTCGTCATAGACACCGGCGTCATAAGGCCAGATGTTTATAGTGGTCCTGTTTGTAACTATGCCGTACAAAACGCTCTGCTCCTCTGTTGCATCGGGGTTCTCGCAGTTTTCCGCGACAAGAGAGATGAATTCGTCCGTGATCGGCTCGCCGTTTTCAGTGTAATAGCCGGAAGCCTGATAATCCTTCAGTACTCCTTCCACCTCGGTTTTTTTGGCTTCCGAAAATGTGACGCCGTTCAGTGTCGTTTTAAGGTTTTTCAGGTCGAACATGTTGCAGCCCGGCGTTTGTACTATCTTTTCATTCAGGCTCTTGATCTTTGCGCTGTCTGAAAGCACCACGTCCGTATTGCCCTGAAGATCCGTCCAGAAGTCCTTGTCAGACATCTCAGGCGTCACATCCGGCATGTAGATGACCGCCTTGACAGGGGACGGCGAAAAAGCTTCCCCGGCAGCCTGCACCGTCATCGGAGCGACAAGGCAAAGCGCCATCGCCCCCGCTGTAAATACCATCAGTTTTCTTTTCATCTTTTTCTCCTTATCTTTTTATTTATATCAAACGACAAAGTTTTTGTCGTTCACTATATCAGGAACGGGAATAAAATACATCCCTGCCCTCGATGGTGAAGCTCACAT
>CAMVHB010000133.1 GCA_947167155.1 uncultured Lachnospiraceae bacterium
GTACTCGCGGGGACACTATATCAGGTATCATTTGGGGATCAGGACCCGCTGCGTATGCTGCGTGTTGCGCCTCCCTTGTTCGGAAGATGATTTGTTGGGAAAAGATAGGATATCGTATGACAAGAGATAGAAGAGAAAAGAGAAAGAAGCGGCTTTGGCAGGGGGTGTTTGTTTCTGCTGTGGGGGCGGTGACTATTGTTTTTGCCGTTATCGGGCTTTTGTTCTGGCTGAGGCCGACGAGGTCTTATGTTGAGAAGAGGGATCTTGCAAAACTTCCTGCATTGACACTTGACGGGCTCTGGAACGGAGACTTCTTTGACAAGGTCTCAACCTGGTATTCGGAGACTTATCCCGCAAGGGACGCGCTCCTTAATGCGCATTCAAATCTTGAGCAGGCCTACGGCATCAGGACCACGACTATCGTAAATCAGTCAAATGCAAGGGGAGACGATATTCCGGATGCAGGGACCACAGTTGCTCCCGCGCCCCTCATAGTTGATGACGGAAGCGAAAAGCCGGATACTTCTGCAGAGACATCGACGGCATCGTCTTCAGCAAAGGCGGGGACGGAGTCTTCGGGGACGTCTGCAGGGACGTCTGCGTCGACATCAGCGGGAACATCCGCGGCAGCTTCTTCAGCGGCACCTGAAGAGCCAGCGCAGACAGAGGATCACGCGATCACTGTGACTCCCGAAACAGCGGGCGAGATATTGATCGCAAACGGTACCGGCTTTGAGATGTTCTATTTCAACCAGAAGGGCAGTGATGCTTACGCCTCGATGGTAAATACGGTTCGATCGAAGCTGCCGGCAAGTACGACGGTCTATGATATTATCGTTCCAAATTCCTCAGGCGTATGCCTTTCCGAGGATGTGCAAAAGCAGGTCGGGGTTTCTGACCAGAAGAAGGCGATCGAGTATACTTATTCAAGGATAGATCCTTCAGTAAAGACTGTTCCGACCTTTGATACATTGAAGAGTCACAACGGTGAATATATATTCTTCAGGACGGATCACCACTGGACGCAGCTTGGGGCTTATTATACATACAGGGATTTCTGCAAGGCGAAGGGCATTACGCCCCACGAGAAGTCAGAATACCAGACAGCGTCTTATCCTGATTTCCTTGGAAGCTTTTATTCCTCAAGCGGGCAGTCGCCGGCACTTGCGGCAAATCCGGACACGGTTGAGGTATTTATCCCGATAGCAACCAATACCTTTACATTTACAACAAAGGACGGCACACAGACGAAGTGGAATATTGTCCATGATGTGTCCGGTTACAAGAGCGGACAGAAATATTCTGCCTTTATCGGCGGTGACCAGCCCTTCTCTGTGATCGACAATCCGAATATCTCTGACGGTACATCCTGTGTTCTCATCAAGGAGTCCTACGGAAACGCTTTCGCGCCCTTCCTTACGGATCATTACGACAAGGTCTATATTGTGGATTACCGTTATTACAAGGATGATCTCACGGCCTTCGTGAAGGAGAACAATGTGACTGATGTTATCCTCTTAAACAATGACCAGTTCCTACTCGTGAAGAGGTCGGCGGACATCAACGCACTTTTCAAATGAGATAGATCGGAGCATTAATGACAACCGGAGAAAAGATAGTAAAGTTACTGACCGAGTCGCCGATCGGAAAACTTATAGCTGCGGCCATAGTTGTCTTGATCGCGCTTTTGATATACAGGATCATCGTCCACTTCTTGAAGACAAGATATGAGAAGGTTACAGCTGAAATGGCTGATTCCGCAAGGACACGGACCTTTCTAAAGCTTGCGAGAAGCGTTGTCAGATACGCGTTGATACTCTTCATCGTACTCACGCTGCTTTCGATCTTTGGTGTTGATATCTCGTCCATGCTCACAGGGGTTGGTATATTTGCCGTAATAGCCGGCTTCATAGTGCAGGATGCTTTGAAGGATATCATAAGAGGCGCGACCATTCTCTCTGACAAATATTTCAGTATAGGAGATGTTGTGGTATATGGCGGTATCACGGGAGAGGTCGTTTCCTTCGGCCTGGTCTCGACAAAGATCAGGGATCTCGACGACAATTCCGTTCTTGCAGTCGCAAACCGAAATATCATTGAAATAAAGGTTCTGACAGAGCTTCAGCTTCTTCGGCTTCCGCTGCCCTATGATGAGGATGACAAGAGGCTTCGGGAGATAATGACCGATATCGCAGAAAAGATCAAGGAGCAGCCCGACATCAAGGACTGCAAATATGAAGGCGCGAACCATTTCAAGGATTCATATGTAGAGCATCTTGTAAAATACTGGTGCAATCCCGCCTTCCGTGACCGGGCGCGCCGACAGGCGCTAAAGGTCATCATTGCTGAACTTGACAAGGTCGGGATATCAATTCCTTTCAATCAGTTGGATGTACATTTTGATAAGCCTGCCGACTCCTGATTGGCAGCAAATCACAAGATGCTTAATGAGAAAGCAGGTGATTTTATGGGAGGACAGGTAATGGATCTGGAAAAACAAAAATCGGCACCGCTTTATGAGGCGCTTGAGAGAT